>CALGKA010000024.1 GCA_937927895.1 uncultured Granulosicoccaceae bacterium
GACTGAAGTTCAATTATGTATCGTTCATCAAATTCGCAACTCGATGCGTTACGTAGCCTCTAAGAACCACAAAGAGTTTATGTCCGATCTCAAGCCCGTGTACCGCGCTGCAACACTCGGTGAGGCGGAAGATGCATTAGATGCACTGGAAAATAAGTGGGGTGAGCGCTACCCAATAGTGATCAAATCATGGAGAGGAAAGTGGGAGTTGTTGTCGGCCTATTTCCGGTATCCAGAACCGATCAGGCGCATCATGTACACCACCAACGCGGTGGAGGCGGTGCATCGTCAGTTTCGTAAACTGACTAAAACCAAAGGAGCGTTCCCGAACGATAATAGCTTACTTAAATTGCTATATTTAGGAATACAGAATGCTTCTAAAAAGTGGACTATGCCAGTCCAAAATTGGAACCTGGCACTGTCACAGCTGGCCATCTTTTTTGAAGGTAGACTTGATACGGTATTGGATCTGTAGCAACCTACATTTGATGGCTTACTTGGTTGACACAGAAATCTGAACGCTCTCCTCTCTGTTAACAACCAGACCAACAATCCAAATGCTGCCAAGCACGGACCAGATCAACCAAGACGCACGTTGTGGCTGAGTTCGTTCTTTTTTAAGGTGTCGCGAATATATGGCACATAAGCAAAGGTGCTGAGCACACCACCTACCAACCCGAGCACAAGCAGTTTGCCCGCACCATTCAGGAATCCGATTGTTAAATCCACTTTAGCACTTCACTGCCGGTGAGTATTTTTATTCTGGTGGCACATCCTTGGCCACCACTGAGCCCTATCAAGGCTCTTTTTTAGTGTCTATACCCCAAATTAGTTATCACTCATACATTTAATATACTAGGAACCCAACTTTCAATAGGAATCCATCAGAAACCCAACCTCTCAGCTAGACATACCGTCAAAGCGCCAGCCATAAGTTATAGAAACGCTAATCATAGATTAAAGCTCGATTAGAACGGCCGATATCTTGACTAGTGTAGATAGATACCACTTAACTAAGAATAGCGCCGGGTTGATCGTGAAATAGATCTGCTTGGCCGCGAGCTATAGGGCAATCAATATGACAAGCACCACAAAAACAGTTTTTAAAGCACTCGCTGTGCTGACTGTGATCTGTGCCCCACTATTGATCCTGCATCAAGTGCCGTCTGGACAAAACACTACAGACCAAATCCAACCAGGCGCACCGCTCGACGAGCCGAAAATAGGCGCTGCAAATCCGGCGAACGCAGCATGGAAAGTACTGCCCAACATAAAGCACGCACGATTTGAATCAACCGCCGTGCAATACCGCGATGACATTTACGTTTTTAATGGATTCGGCATCGGTATTAAAGCTGAACCCGCCGTAGAAAAGTTTGATGCAGGAACACAATCCTGGTCCGTGATAGGCAAAACATCTATAGCGCAAGGTACCGCGGTTACTCACAATGGCGTTATAGTAAACGGTAACGAGGTTTGGCTTCTTGGCGGTAGAGTAGGAAACCACCCGGGCGCTGTAACTTCAAAAGTATGGAAATTCAACCTCACCACTTATGCATGGACAAAAGGCCCGAAACTTCCAGTACCAGTTGCGGCAGGTGGAGCTGCTTTAGTTGATAACCGTATTTATTGGTTTGGTGGCCTTGATGCCAATGCAAAGTGCGATGTCGCTAATCATTATGTATACGACCTTGATAACCCTGCAAACGGTTGGAGCGATATTTCAAGCATCGCACCTATGCCAATACCAAGGAATCATTTTGCCACTGCCGTGCATGACGGTTTAATCTATGCAATTGGCGGGCAGTTCACTCACGGGGGTTGTGGTGCTGGTACACCTGACACCAACCTGGTTCATGTCTTTGACCCGGCGACCAACACCTGGACACAAAAAGCCAGCTTGCCCGCGATTCAATCTCATATTGAACCATCAACATTTGTACACAAAGGTGCAATTTATGTAGTGGGTGGCGCTACCAACGGCAACAAGGTTTACCGTTACGATCCATCGAATGATATTTGGGATACTGTTGCACAGTTGCCGCAAGCATTGCTTGCCCCTGTCGCACGAGTTATCGATAACCAACTCGTTGTAAGTTCTGGTGGCGCGCCAGCGATTACTCCAAGTTACAAAACCTACGCCATCGATATGACCGGGCTTTTGTTACCGAGCGCTATTGAACATAACATCGCTAACGATGACACAACTTATACAGAGACGGGTACTGAGCTAGATACAGATACCAGTGAAGCAGGACTAGTGTCACTTGAAGCAGAGTACTATGACACTAGCTCTAAAACTGCAACGCACCAATGGGTCGCCGTTAACCTCCCCGGTGCAAGCAACAATGCGGCAATGACAACAACGCCAAACTCTGGCAAGTTGACGAACGATTCACAGGGTAGTCCTTCAATGGCTTATTTTGCCTACTTTGATCGCCCCGGAACATGGTATTTATGGGTGCGCGGTTGGGGAGACTCTAACCAAGGCAGCAAAAACGACAGTTTGCATGCAGGTCTAAACGGTACACTGTCGGCAACTGCCGACAAAATTGATAATTTCCCGGCAAGCTGGAACTGGACCAACAACACCCGAGATGGCGTTAGGGCCAGTATAAAAATACCTGCAGCTGGAATCCATGCAGTTAATCTATGGATGAGAGAAGACGGGCTCACCGTAGACAAAATTCTATTAACAACAGATTCAAACTATAAGCCGACGGGTATAGGTAATGCGGTAATTGACAATGAACCTTCATCAACTGAAGTCACTCAGGTTTTGACTGAAAGCACACCGGTCGATTCAATTGAATATACTGTAAGCGAACAAACTTCAAGCCCTACCACTGAAGTGACTGAAGTGACTGAAGCCACCGTAACGCAAAACACCGTTAACACCAATAGTGTCACTGCTGCTACAACATCTACCACAAGCAACGTTACAAGTATTAATGGAATCGTAGCGATAGAAGTTGAAAACTTCGATACCACTATTGGTGCAAGCAACAAGAAGTGGGTCCGGTCATCTCAACCCGGCGCCAGCGGTAATGCGTCAATGGTTACCACCCCTAATACTGGAACCATTAAGAACAGTCTTAACGGCTCCCCGACAATGAACTACTCAGTCTATTTCACTGAGCCAGGCAACTACACGGTATGGTTGCGTGGTTGGGGCGATACCGTTGGATCCGAAGGTAAAAACGATAGTGCCCATATAGGAATTAACGGTACTTTGGGAACGGCAGCGGCAATACAAAATTTTCCAGCCAAGTGGCAGTGGTCCAGTAAAAAAAGGTCTGGTGGCACGGCTACCATAAACGTACCCTCAGCCGGACTACACACAATAAATATCGGGATGCGTGAAGATGGATTGATCCTCGACAAACTACTTCTAGCACGTAACCCGGCTTACACACCAACCGGCCACGGTCCAACTATCACATCAGTGGCAGTTAGTGAATCAACAAGTAACGGATCACCCACGGTAACCGTTGATAAACCTGAAAGTGACATTCAAACAAGCACCAGCACATCGCTCGGGAACAACGTCATAGCAGTAGAAGTGGAAAACTACGCTTCTAAATCGGTGAACGGCGCACACCAATGGACCGTAAACAATAAGCCAGGAGCCAGCAATCAAGCTATGCAGGCGACGCCAAACGTTGGCAAACTATACCCTGTAGCGAAAGGTTCAACGACACTTACCTACCCTTTGTTATTCTCCGAAGCTGGCACCTACACGGTGTGGTTACGCGGCTTTGGTGACAGTGATGGCGCTGGTAAGAATGATAGTGTGTATGTAGGAATCAATAACCAGGCAAGTCAGGTATTGGAAAATTTCCCAGGCACGTGGACATGGTCAAACAAAAAACGCGGTGGCGGCAGCGTTAAGGTAACTATACCCGTAGCCGGAGAACACGTGCTTAGCTTATCTATTCGTGAAGACGGAATAATTCTGGACAAAATAATACTCACCAAGGACACAAGCTTTGTTCCTGATAATCTAGGGCCAGCCGTAACAACACCGTCGACCAATAGCACAAACACAGCAGCACCCGACAATAATTCTGCATCAAACACTAAATTTCAAAACCAGTGGCACAATCACAACACCTCAAATGGAAGCACTGTAGAAAAAAGACATGAAGCAGGTGGTGTTGCCTTTAATGGAAAAATCTATGTTCTCGGTGGTCGCGGTACACGCAACGTTAGTATCTTTGATCCGGTTACAAACAAGTGGTCATACGGTGCAACACCACCGTTAGAACTAAATCACTTTCAACCAGTGGCTTACAAAAGCAAGATCTGGGTAATCGGAGCATTTACCGGCCCCTACCCCAATGAAACTTCCGTTGCCGATATCTACACCTACACACCTGCTACTAACAGCTGGAAAAAGGAAGGTACGATCCCACAAAAAAGAAGACGCGGCTCTACCGCTGCTGTCCTTCACGGTGACTATATTTACATTGTCGGCGGCAACACCAACGGCCACAAGGCAGGAGCCGTAGCTTGGCTTGATCGCTTCAACCCATCAACCGGTCAGTGGCAAGCATTGTCTAATGCACCCACCGCACGTGACCACATAACAGCATCTGTCAGTAATAATAAACTGGTCGTCGCTGCCGGTCGGCAAAGTGCTTATCCAAATGTATTCGCAAATACCATAGCTGCTACCAATGTCTACGATCTTAATACCCAAAAATGGTCAATCGCTAAATCTATCCCGACACAAAGAGCGGGGGCAATGACCGTGACAGTAGGGCAAGAGGTAATAGTAATTGGAGGGGAAGTAGGAAACAACAGCATTGCAAAAAATACTGTTGAATCCTATAACGTTATTAGCAACACCTGGCGTAAGTTAACTCCACTACAGATTGGCAGGCATAGTGGTGCGGCAGCTGCTCTGAATAATAAAATCCATGTTATTGCTGGCAGTAAGAAAAAAGGTGGCTCGCCGGAAACTACTGCACATGAAGTATTGAAGTACTAGTTAATACATACCTGACAGTGCGTTGCTGTCATTGGAAATAAATTTAACTCATACACAGACATTCAGAGAATTAACAGACATAAACAACATTTCAAACCCCTCCGCAACACCAGGCAATAACGAAAAATCCAGACATGACGGATCATGCTGTCGGGGTTTGTTATAACTTCGCCTTAATAACTACCGTAGTGACTCAAAACACCAGAGCAGGTACATTGTCTGTCAGGGTTTTATAGTCTGGCACGCGTCGTGTGGCTTGGTAACGGATAAGGCTGAAATTAGTATGTCAC
>CALGKA010000025.1 GCA_937927895.1 uncultured Granulosicoccaceae bacterium
CCATGCAACCCATGCGCCGCTGGCGGTATAAAAGCATCAGACTTTATTCGCCCTGCAGGTGTAGATTTCAACCCGGCAGCCGCCATGGCAATGGCTGGAAAAGGCAAAGAGCTTTGGAATGACACATCGCTAAGTACCAACGGATTGTCGTGCGCCTCTTGCCACAATGGCGGTGCATTACTTAACGCAACATTTGCTGAACCCTACCCACATGAAGTCAATATGCCTACCCAACAAGCAGGTGTCGGTAAAGTTGATGTCGATGAGATGGTTAACTTTTGCATGGTCGCCCCAATGCAAGCCAAACCGCTTGCATGGAACTCTAGCGACTTGATAGCTCTGAGTGCTTACTCACTTGAATTACAAGCATCTTTTAATCCATGTGCCGCCAACCCATGTGCTGCAAAAAACCCATGCAATCCATGTAATCCATGTGCAGCGAAAAACCCTTGCAACCCTTGCGCTGCGAAAAATCCATGCAACCCTTGCGCCGCGAAAAACCCGTGCAATCCTTGCAACCCTTGCAACCCGTGCGCTGCCAAATAGCTCGCACATACTATGTCAGCAGTAATCAAAGAGCCCGCTTGTCGGGCTCTTTTTTTGATCACCACACTCGTTACGCTATTGGCTTGTGCGAATGCAAATCCGATCGCGGCGCCTGCTACCGTGACTATTCCGGCCGGTGAATTTATCATGGGTTCGGATCAGCAAGAACGCGAATTCGCCTATCTTATTGACGAGACAGCCTATGGCCACTCGCGCACGCGTACTGGTCAATGGTACGATTCTGAACGTGATCGCGTGACCGCCACCACTGATGCTTACAACATCACCGTCACGCCCATCACCAACGCTCAATACAAGCTATTTTTAGATTCAACCGCCTATCATGCTCCAAATGTAGACGCCGCTACATGGAAAAGCTATGGACTGATTCACCCGTTCGAGCGGACTATACGCCATGCGTGGAACAACAATCAGCCACCACCGAACCGCGAAAATCACCCTGTCGTACTGGTCAGCTATGAAGATGCGAAAGCTTACGCCGCCTGGTTATCATCGCTTCTTAACGAGAACTGGCGCTTGCCCACTGAAGCGGAGTGGGAAAAAGCCATCAGAGGCACAAAAGGCAATATTTTCCCTTGGGGAAACACGTTTGATAGTGCTAAATTAAACAGCCACGATGACGGCCCGTTTGACACAGTTGCTGTGGGCGAAAGATCGTCACCCGGCCCGTTTGGATTACTTGATGGCGCCGGCCAGGTGTTTGAATGGGTGCTTACAACCAATGCACAACGCGCCTGGGTAAAAGGCGGCTCATGGGACGACAGTGGCTGCGGCGTCTGCAGACCTGCCGCACGCCACAGCAGAAACAAAACATTACGCCACATACTTATAGGTTTTCGACTGGTTAAAACTGAATGACACAGGATGCTATAGCAACAACCCACTCAACCTCACTGCCCGAACAATTGGCTGCTTTATCAGTCGAGCAACTTGAGACTATGAAATCAGCCGGCGAGCAAATCAATCATTGCTATCGGCTACTCAAGAAAAATGAAACACACGGCAATGTAGTAAGGGAAGTACTCAACAATCAAGGCACGTTTTACGAACTTGAACACTACCCGAAGGGTGATGTTCACGATAGTGATTCACACTCACAATACTTCTATCACGCACACCGTGGCATAGATGGTGAAAACGGTCATTTCCATACATTCTTGCGCGCTAAAGGTATGCAAGGCAATCCAAAGCCTGCCCCCTACTCTGGAAAAGAAAAGTGGCCAGCAGGCGACGATGCACTGAGCCATTTAATCGCTATTTCCATGGATCCTAAGGGTTATCCCATCGGGTTATTTTCTACCAACCGTTGGGTCACCGGGGAAACCTGGTATCACGCTGACGACGTAATCAAAATGCTGGACCATTTCAACATGGATCTGCTGTACCCGTCATGGCCTGTCAATATTTGGATTTCTAAGACCATGCAACTATTCAGACCACAAATCGAACAGCTGCTTATAGAGCGCGATCAGTCAATAGAAAAGTGGCGCATCGCCCACCCTGATATTGATGTTTATGAAGATAGAGACCTGGAAGTCACCAGTAGCTTGCTAATCGACGTAGATGCGCAAATATCACTTATAAACAAAGAATTAGCGCAACGAAACCCAGTGCCAAGCTAATGATCAATTTGCCGGATACGTAAGTTGCTCAGTACCTTAACCGCGCCCTCGATAATGTAGGCAATGAACGACCTCTACCGATAAATAATTCCCGTGCTGGCATATAAATCAATCAGTGCCCTATCAAGCGGGGTCTGATTAACCACCTAATAGATGCTAAAAAGGGGCACAGTAAATCAACTCCTTGCACGCGGATTCAATTGGCGTACAACAGCAAAACACTGGTGCATTGGCACAGGCGAAACACTCATGAATGCTAACGACTTAAGATCAAAACAAGACCTCGAAATCGCAAACCAGCTGATGGACACCAAAGAGGTCAAGCGCATCAACGAGATGATCGAGGTGCGCGAAGAAAAGGGCCCAATGGGAACCCGCCGCCGCTTGCTCGCTACCTCTGTAAGATTAAGCCGCAACATGGCACCCTGGCTACATGAAATGGCCGATGATTGCATGGCCAAGCTTGGTGTTGAGATCCCGCTGGAGCTCTATGTATACGCCAGTCCGTCATTTAATGCAGCCTGCGTTAAACCTGAAGACGGACGCCTTTTTATTATGTTTTCTTCAAGCCTTCTAGAAGGGTTTGAAGGGTCAGAATTGCGCTTTGTTCTAGGTCATGAACTTGGTCATTACTTATATGGTCACCACGATATCCCTATTGGTTACTTACTCAACGGTAAAGCCAAACCCAGCCCCAAGCTGGCGCTACAGTTAACAACCTGGTCGCGCTACGCAGAGATTTCAGCCGATCGCGCCGGAGCGCACTGCGCTCAAGATCCACTCGGTGTGGCGCGCTCATTGTTCAAGCTTGCCTCTGGCTTAAGCAGCAAGTTAGTGCAGTTCAACATTGACGAATTCATGGAACAAGTCGATGAAATGCAAACCGAAGATGCACTGCCCGGTCAAGGCGCACCACAAGAAGATTGGTTTATGACGCATCCCTTCAGTCCACTTAGAGTCCGGGCCTTGCGTTTATTTGATACTTCAACACTAGCGAAAAAAGGCGGCACTAGCGTTGCAGAGCTAGAAGCCGGTGTTCAAGTATTAATGACTATTATGGAACCAAGCTACCTTGAAGGTCGAACCGATACCGCAGAGAGCATGCGTCGCTTGCTATTTGCAGCAGCACTTTCTGTGGCAAACGCCAATGGCAAAATTTCCGATAAAGAAATAGCCGTATTTGAAAAGTTCTTTGGCAAACGCAGTTTTAATGAAGACTTAAACCTTGATCGATTAGCGCAAGATCTTGATGATCGAATTTCCCAGGTTAAAGACACCACCACTGTTGCGCAACGCATGCAAATTGTACGTGATCTATGCACCGTTGCACGCGCTGACAAAAAAGTCAGTAGCGCTGAACTCAAAGTGATCACCAATATCGCCAAAGGCCTTGAGGTGCCAGAACATTTTGTTCACCAAGCCTCGTCGATGGAAATTGGACTCGACTAGTCGCCCGGCAACACGAATCGCCCGCTACCAAGTATCCGCCGCCCAACAATGTGAAATATCGCCCTTCGCCAGGGCCAAGACGTGCGTGCTAGAATTTTTCCGGTACCATAACTACGGCGGGGCATATTGCCTCATCATGTATCATATTTGAAACAACTACCGGAGCCACTATGTCGGAACGCGCGACAATCACTGCTTACCTCACCGTGAGCCGAGCAGATGAAGCTATAACGTTTTACGAGGCTGCCTTTGGCTTTGAAGAGATCGGCCCACGCCTTGAAGATAACCACGGCAATATTATTCATACCGAATTAAAACTCGGCGACAGCTCTATTATGCTTTCCGAAGAGATGCCACAGTTCGGCAATAAAGGACCAAAATCTTTGCGCGGAACGTGCGTGCGAATGAACCTGCAAGTTGAAGATGCACACGGCACTGCAAGCCGTGCACAAACGGCGGGTGCTTCACTCGTATCACCGGTAGTCGATCAGTTCTACGGGCATCGATCAGGTAGACTTTGCGACCCTTATGGTCACGTATGGATTATCTCGCAGCAGATTGAAACCCTAAGTAACGAAGAGATTCGTCGCCGAACTGATGAATATTTTAAGGCCCAAGAAGAAGCAGAGACTTGAAGCAGAGATTTGAAGCAGAGATTTGAAGCAGAGATTTGAAGCAGAGACTTGCAAGCAGATTCTTAATGCAAGAACTTAATAACAAGGTTTAAACACAATTGCACAAACCGAAAGGCAAACTGCAAGTAAGTGTCGACTGACCACAGGATTGACCAAAACTATAAAGCACTAGCAGCAATAGCTGCTAGTGCTATTTTGAAGTTTCCAGTTACTCGACTTCCTGCCCAGCTAAGAACAACCACGTTTCAATGACTGTATCAGGGTTCAACGACACGCTAGTGATCCCCTGCTCCATCAACCACATGGCAAGATCCGGATGATCAGATGGCCCCTGGCCACAAATACCAACGTACTTGTTTGCCTTATTGGCAGCTGAAATTGCCATTGCCAAAAGCTTTTTAACCGCCGCATCGCGCTCATCAAACAAGTGTGCAATCAAACCTGAATCACGATCAAGACCAAGCGTTAATTGAGTAAGGTCGTTTGATCCAATTGAGAAGCCATCAAACTTTTCTAAAAATTCTTCCGCTAGAATCGCATTACTTGGCACTTCGCACATCATGACGATTTTAAGATCGTTTCGACCGCGCTCTAGACCATTTTCCTTTAGAAGTTCTAATACATCATCTGCTTCTTGAAGGGTACGAATAAAGGGCACCATGATCCAGACATTAGTCAGACCCATTTCATCACGTACTTTTTTAAGCGCCCGGCACTCTAGCTCAAAACACTCCCTAAATGATGACGATATATATCGTGAGGCTCCACGAAAACCAATCATTGGGTTTTCTTCATTGGGCTCGAATACATCACCACCAATCAAGTTAGCGTATTCATTTGATTTAAAATCACTTAAGCGCACAATCACAGGGTGAGGTGAAAATGCAGAAGCCAGTGTAGCAACCCCTTCAGTGAGCTTATCAACATAAAAATCTACTGGTGATTTATAACCCGCGACTCGCTCATCAATTACCTTTCGAACATCGTCTTCCATCATTTCATAATTGAGCAGCGCTTTCGGGTGTACACCTATTGTATTGCTAATCATAAATTCCAAACGCATCAGCCCAACCCCATGATTAGGCAAACGCTGAAAATCAAACGCGCGCTCAGGGTTACCGACATTCATGGTAATTTTAAAAGGTAAATCAGGCAGCGTATCTAACTGTATCTCCTTAACCTTGTATTCGATTTGCCCGTCATAGACTTTGCCGGTATCACCTTCCGAACAAGAGACTGTTACATCAATACCGTCTTTTAAAAGCTTTGTAGCATCACCGCAACCAACGACCGCAGGCACGCCTAACTCACGCGCTATAATCGCTGCATGGCATGTTCTACCACCGCGGTTAGTCACAATCGCAGAAGCACGTTTCATTACCGGCTCCCAGTCCGGGTCCGTCATATCCGTGACCAGAATATCGCCGTCTTGCACCTTTGATAGATGCTCAAGGTTCGGTATGTTTCGAACCGTACCTGCACCAATGCGCTGGCCAATACTGCGCCCTGTCACTAATACAGTTGATTGAGTATGATCGAGCTCGTAGCGGCGAATTACATTTTTGTTTGATCGTGATTCAACGGTTTCAGGCCGCGCCTGTAATATATAGAGATTTCCGTCAACACCGTCTTTGCCCCACTCAATATCCATCGGCCGGCCATAGTGCTTTTCAATCGTCACAGCCATTGCTGCCAGCGCTTCCACATCAGAATCAGTAAGAGAAAGCTGCATGCGTTCAGCTTCGGTAGTATCGATGGTTTCGACTGCTACTTTTTCGCCATACACCATTTTAATTTGCTTGCTACCGCGGGTGCGTCGTACGATGGCGGGCTTATTTTGTGCAAGTGTCGGCTTATGTACATAGAATTCATCGGGGTTAACAGAGCCTTGTACGACACATTCACCGAGACCCCACGATGAAGTAATAAATACTACATCTTCAAAACCGGTTTCAGTATCTATTGAGAACAACACGCCACTGGCACCGACATCACTGCGAACCATTCGTTGAATTCCAGCAGAAAGCGCCACGTCTGCGTGATCAAAGCCCTGGTGTACGCGGTAGGAGATCGCCCGATCGTTATACAAAGAGGCGAAAACCTCCTTAATTCGTGCGAGTACCTCATCTATGCCAGTAACATTTAGAAATGTCTCTTGCTGCCCGGCAAACGAGGCCTCCGGTAGATCTTCAGCAGTGGCGGATGAACGCACAGCTACTGATATTTCACCTTCGCCTTGTAATTTTGCATAGGCCTCACGCACAGCTGCTTCCAACGGCTCTGGAAACGGCGTATTCATGACCATCTCACGAATCTTCTTGCCTCGTATCACCAGTTCGTCGACATCTTCAACATCAAAATCGACCAACAACGCATTGATTTGACTATCAAGATCGTTATGAGACAAAAAGTCCCGGAAAGCATCCGCGGTAGTCGCAAAGCCACCTGGCACAGTAATTCCAGCACTTGCTAGATTACTGATCATCTCACCAAGGGACGCGTTTTTACCCCCAACCACTGGAACATCGTCCATTGAGAGACCGTCAAAAAATAATACATAATTAGTCAATGTGAATTCTCTTGATCTATTCTTAAGTTAATGGTCTTGTTAGCGTTTCCGCCAACACCCTTATTCTAGCCAATTGGTGGGCACTGTGCCTTCACCTCTGAATCGGACACCACTCATGCAGACGCGTACCACATACGTTATTTCAGATCGCACCGGGTTAACCGCTGAAGCCCTTTGCCACAGCCTGCTCAGTCAATTTCCCAACGTGCAATTTGATATTGAAAACCTGCCTTTCATAGACACCATTGAGAAAGCACAAGATGTTGTAAAGAGCCTAAATAAACTGGCTGAAAAGACCAATGAGAAACCCTTGGTTTTCGCCACATTGGTCAACGATGAGGTCCGGAAAATCATCCGTGACGGCAATGCAGTCTTTTTCGATCTATTCGATACATTTATCGATCCATTGGAAAAGGAACTTAATCTTGAGTCATCACATTCGGTGGGTAGGTCTCACGGTGTGCACGATCTTGCTCAATATTCCGCCAGAATGAGCGCTGTAAACTTCGCCATGACCACCGACGACGGCATGGAGACAGATCACTACGCCCGCGCTGATGTGGTGGTTATTGGCGCCTCCCGAGCCGGAAAAACCCCCACCTGTCTGTATTTATCTCTTCAGTTTGGTGTTTTTGCTGCAAATTACCCCCTGACAGCGCCAGATCTTGAAAGCACCGAACTACCAAAAGCCTTAGCCCCACATAAGGACAAATTGTTTGGCCTCACCATTGACCCCTACCGCCTGCAACAGATAAGAAAAGAAAGATTTGCCGGTGACAGCTACGCATCACCGGATGCTTGTCAATTTGAAGTGGCGCAAGCAGAAGCTATGTACCGCGCCAATAACGTGCCTTATGTCAACACCACAAAGAAGTCGGTAGAAGAAATTGGCGCTTATATTCTGCATAAAGCGTCACTGCGTCGAAAAATCTAACACTTTTTGCAATCGGAGACAGTTTGAATCACAGGCTTTTGAAGCGTTTTCCACTATACTTGCCCAATCTTAGCTGAGACCTTTCCATGAAAATTCTTGTTACCGGTGCAGCCGGCTTTATTGGCTCAACCCTGTCCCACAAATTGCTCGCCCGCGGTGATCAAGTCATTGGTGTGGACAACCTCAATGACTACTACGACCCATCACTAAAAGAAGCCAGGCTTGCACGACTCACCAGCCACGAAAACTTCACTGAAGTGCGTATTTCCATTGAAGACAAAGACGCCATGGAGGCCACTTTCGCTACACACAAACCCGATCGAGTAGTGAACCTGGCAGCGCAAGCAGGTGTGCGCTACTCAATTGAAAATCCGTACGCCTATATTGATGCCAATATTTATGGCTTCATGAATGTTCTAGAGAACTGCCGACACCACAACGTTCAGCATTTAGTCTATGCATCAACCAGCTCCGTATATGGCGCGCACACCAACATGCCTTTCTCGATACACGATCACGTTGACCACCCGGTAAGTCTGTATGCCGCAACGAAAAAATCTAACGAACTCATGGCACACACCTACAGCCACTTGTTTGAGATTCCAACTACAGGTCTGCGATTCTTCACTGTATACGGCCCGTGGGGCAGACCCGATATGGCTTTGTTTAGCTTCACCAAGAAAATTCTAGCCGGCGAGCCAATAGACGTATTCAACCACGGCAACCACAAACGCGACTTCACCTTCATAGACGATATCGTCGAAGGCGTTGTAAGAACCCTCGACAACGTAGCAGTCTCAGACCCGAACTGGAACCCGGAAACCCCAGGCTCTGCCACCAGCGCCGCCCCTTATCGTGTATACAACATCGGCAACAGCGAGCCCGTTAACCTAATGCGATACATTGAAGTACTAGAAGAATGCCTGGGCAAAAAAGCAGAAATGAATCTACTACCCCTTCAACCCGGTGATGTACCAGACACCTATGCCGATGTAACCGATCTGGTTAAAGCAGTAGACTACAAACCCGCCACCACCGTTGAAGAAGGTATAGCCGCTTTTGTTGATTGGTATAAGTCTTACTACAAAATCTAGATAAAGCGAAAGGGCTTCCAACAGCAAGCCTATAGCGAGTTGCGCTATAGGCAACTGCTAGACAACACTCAAATAAACGAAACAAATCTAGATGCTCGCAATCGGCTAGCACGTCCGAAATACCCAAACAGTCGAGCGCAAAAAGCCAACAATTTACCCAGATCCCAAAAAGCCGACGTAGAGTGCCGACACTCACGAAGTGAATCGGTAATGCAGTTAACCGCGCTTTTTGTTGTTTTTTGAAATCCTGCGGAGTGGGGTCAAAGCGCCAGGGACGGCGCTTTGAGCGCGGTGCACATGGATGTGCCATAGTTGACAATAATGGGCGCGACCCTACTGAAGATAATTTCAAAAAATGGCGACAGCCACCCCTTCCCAGTTAAATAAGGGGCAACAAAGTAGCAAGAAGACCTTTGCTTCTGTTTGGGTCTTTCCAAATGAAGGCCGCCGGCAGGCATGCCAGCTCGTCAGCCGTCCGCAGGACAAGCCAAAGCGTCAGCCGCTTGCCAAGGCAAGTCAAAACGACAGCCGCCAGAAGGCAGGCAAAACAGCAGCTGCCTGGAAGGCAAAGAAAAGAAAAAGCGAAGCCCATAAAAAAAGGCTGATTAAGAAATCAGCCCCAGTGTACTACTCTACCTTATAGTCCTCCCTTCCTTAGGATTCTCTAAAACAGAGCAGAGCATCTACATGCCCTGCCCTTTCAAGAGACTAAGCCAATTAGAAGGATTTAGAGAACTGAACACGGTAGTCAGTCTTATCGTCTGTAACATCGACTCGTGCAGATGTACCCCAACCACCACCAAGACCGTAGCTTGCATCTAGGCGAATCTTGTCCGCGTCGCCATCACCCTGGTCAGCTTCATAAGTAAGACCAAGACCGATGTCGTTCCAGCTACCGCTTAACTTAAGACCGATTGACTCACGTTCAGCCAATGAAGAAGATTCTGGTGTTGTTACACCAGTGACTTCATCTGTAACCGCGTCAACTGTAACAGTTTCCTCATAGCTCTTGAATGCAACAGCAGCTGTTATACCGCCAATACCATAGCTTGCGCCAACAGACATGGCAGGGTGATCTTCTTTGCCTTGTGCACCTACACCTATACCAATACCAAAACCAGCAGCGTTAAATTTAACACCACCACCAATTGTGCTGTGGTTGCCACCAGGTGACCAGTTAAGACCAACACCGAAGTTTCCAAATGTACCTGTGTAGCTAACACCAGCGTCTTGCCCAACGCCAACATCACGAAGGATGTCACCCGCTACCTGGCCGTATTCAATCGCGTTGTCTACTTCACCGATTCGGATATCACCAAAATCACCTTTTACACCGATGTGGATTGAATCACCACCTGTTGAGCTACCAGAAAGCGCGCTGTCTAGTCTGTAGTTTGCGTAGCCAGTTAGGCCATTCGAAAGGGTGTCAGTGGCAGCGATGTTAAGTGTTGAATCATCACCGTTGAAGTTCCACTCACCGTCAGTAGCGTCAGAATCATCTGAAGCCAAGTTGATGCCAACAGAGCCAGAAAGCGTTACAGTTGGTTCTGCTTGAGCCAAAGGAGCTGCAGTGATACCTGCTAGTGCCAGTGCTGCTGCCGTCTTAGTGTATTTCATTATATTATTTCTCCAGTCAGGTATATCTGATTGTGTTCATCTAAAATTTTCGTGACATCGAAGGAAGTCACAATTGCATCGCCTTGTTCCCACCCCGTTAGACCTAACCTGGTCTCAGCGACAGCGAGCACCATGACGTCGGACCAACGAGTGGTACACGCCAAATGTGTGTCAAATATGCTAACCAGCAATTTGCACAAAAACAACAGTTTTTTAGCAACACGACCCGCAATTATGGTTGCCGTAGTGAAAGATTGTGACAATTATCCGCATATTTCCGCCCTTTGTACTATGCGACCCCCTATTTGTGGTTATTTTACTACGAATTGGAAATACCGTTGTTTTTGCATTATTTCCACAACCCGGCAGAAAAAGTAGCATAAACACCAGGAATCCAAGACGGTTAAAATCCGTTTTAACCAGCTCCCCCACCACAAGCGTTTTAGCCAGGACACCCACACAGCCAATAATTATTAATAGATGTGTGACTCTACTATTAAGCACACTTATAATAGTACGATGGAAACCACTCCCAACCAGAATCGCTACCGACAACTTCGCGCCTTTTGCCAAGCAGCCAAAACAGGCAGCATCTCAAAAGCCGCCGCACGGCTGCGACTGAGCCAACCATCCGTGTCGCTGCAAATACAAGCGCTTGAAAAAGAATTGCATTTACTATTATTTGAAAGACGCGGCCCGCGAATTAGACTAACACCCGCTGGGCAACTACTTTTAGACATGGCTGAGCCGCTAGTAGAAGGCATGGATAAACTCGTTGATTCTTTTAGCCATGCGGTAAGCGATGTCACCAGCGGCCCATTAGACATTGCATCCGGTGAATCCACCCTTCTCTATATACTCCCGGAACTGACTAAACACTTCATGGATAAGTACCCGAATATTAAAGTCAGACTACACAACGTTACCGGTAGAGATGGAATCGTCAAGATGCGCGACGACTCTGTAGATTTTGCAGTCGGTGCAATGGATGAAGTGCCAGAAGACTTATCTTATTACCCAATCTATAACTACAAACCGGTTTTGATTGTCCCGACCGATCACGCGCTGGCTAAAAGAAAAACAGTTAAGGCTGAAGATATCAGCCCTCACGGGCTAATACTTCCACCGCGCAGCTTAAGCACTCTTAATCAGATCGACGCGGTCTTTAAACAACACGGCTTGCCGTGCAATGTTGTATTAGAAGTAGGCGGTTGGGAGGTTATTAAGCGCTACGTTGAAATTGGGCTAGGCATTAGTATCGTGACGAGCTTTTGTTTGCGTGGCCATGAGCGCCTGGTAAAAATACCAGTAGACAATATATTCCCCGACAGAAGTTATGGTGTCGTTATGCGGCGAGGTAAGTTTTTATCGCCACAGGCAAAAGCTTTCCTTGAATTTATGGATGCAGATTTTTTCTCAACCGATGGAGGGGTTGCTTCGGACCACCCGGATGAAAACGCGATGGCGTTAAATCAACTTAAGGAACGGCTCAATAGTGTAGTAACTGCCACACAATAAGCTTTTTTTACAACCACTTTATATAAGAGTCACTATGGCCTGGACACCACACGTAACGGTTGCCGCTGTTATTCAACGAGACAACACCTATCTTTTAGTTGAAGAACTGATAGACGGTGAATCGGTCATTAATCAACCTGCCGGCCACTTAGACGACAATGAAAGCCTGGTTGATGCCGTGGTTCGTGAAGTGCAAGAAGAAACCGCCTGGCTGTTTCGACCACAGGGTATTGTCGGTATTTATCGCTACAAACATATGAGAAAAAATCTCACTTATGTACGCGTTGCTTTTTGTGGCACAGTTTCAGATCATAACCCCGAGCAAACACTCGACACCCCCATCATAAAAGCAAGTTGGTATACCCGCGAGCAAGTGCTGAATTCCAATGCACGCAGCCCAATGGTTCTACGCTGCATTGACGACTCTATAAACCAACCTCACCACCCACTGGATATGCTTCATGACCTGTAGCGCAATGGCCCCCCATACCAACCGAACAGGTACAGATTCATGACTACCACTCCGCAAGCGGTTGTACTTGGCGTGTCAGGCGGTGTTGATTCCGCAGTAGCGGCGCATTTGTTAAAACAAAACCCACGCTACGATGTAAGTGCTGTATTTATGCAAAACTGGGAAGAAGACGACGATGATTTCTGCACCGCAATTGAAGACTTCCGCGACGCAAGCGGTGTCTGTGAAAAACTAAACATCCCGCTAAGCAGCGTGAATTTTTCTGCGGAATACTGGAAAACCGTATTCGCAGGATTTTTAGATGAGTACAACGCTGGTAGAACGCCTAACCCTGATATTCTTTGCAACAAAGAAATTAAATTCAAAGCTTTTCTTGATCATGCAAAAAACCTCGGTGCCCAAAAAATCGCTACCGGCCACTATGTGCGTAGCGACATAGCCGATGATGGCAGAGCACGATTACTAAGAGGGGCTGATTCAAACAAAGATCAATCTTATTTTCTTCATACCCTAAGTCAATCACAGTTATTGCACGCTGTATTCCCCGTGGGTGATTTACAAAAAACAGATCTGCGCAATTTAGCACTTGAACTCAACCTGCAAGTACACGATAAAAAAGACAGTACCGGAATCTGTTTCATAGGGGAACGTAAGTTCCGTGAGTTTCTTTCAGAGTATGTAGCCACTAAAGCCGGTGACATCATCACCGGGGAAGGCGATCGCATTGGTCGCCATAATGGAATAGCTCTGTACACCATAGGTCAACGCCAAGGCTTAGGTATTGGTGGCAATGCTAAATACCCCAATGAACCTTGGTACGTAGCTGACAAACACATACACGCAAACGAGCTGGTGGCAGTCCAGGGACATGATCACCCCGCCCTGCATAAAACCCAACTACGCGCGACCAAGCTTCACTGGATCCGAGAACAACCGAAAGACAACTACCATTGCACCGCCAAAACACGTTACCGACAGAATGACCAGGAATGTACCATTTACTTAGAAAACAACGACACCGCAGTAGTGGCGTTCAAAGAAAGTGTGCGTGCTATTACACCAGGTCAGTCAGTAGTTTTTTACAATGGCGAAGAATGTTTAGGCGGAGGCATTATTGAAGAGGCTACCAATGGCATATAATTTTACGACTAAGCTACTCGTTCATAAACCCTATCAGGGTTATAATACTCCCAATTCGTTTACGCTAGATATTGCTATCAATCTTAACAACAGCACATGTGCCGCGATTCCAGACGCCACTAAAAACAACTACTGCTTTGCTATCACTATAAGGCCAATCAATTGATAACCTCGCTGGAAAACCAAACGATTGCGCTTGCAGGGATATTTCTAGCCACCGAAATCGTACAAGATATCTCAACCACAGGTGCATGCAATGAGTCGAACCTGCGCATCGTACTTGATTCTCTTTTCAACACTAATCCCGAGTCTGTTGAATCTGTCTACGGCAGCGTTAGCCAATTACGAACCGGGCACCAGCGGCTTATTGATCAACTCGGTGGTACGGACACCAAACCAAATATGCAGATCACACAGTACACGCTGACATTACTCAAACTACAAAACAAATGCCAGGCATCGCCAGATATTATGGATCGCATTGGTCGCGGTATTGATCAAGCAAATACCATGAAAGCTCACTACGACACATTGGACCCGGAGATCATCACTCTGTTAGCGAAAATCTACACTGACAACATCAGCAATGTATCTCCCAGAATTGTGGTTCACGGCAACCGCGAATACTTAGAGCAAGAAAACCTTGCCAACCGAATTCGTGCCTGCCTACTCGCCGGTATTCGAGCAGCGGTTCTTTGGCAACAGTGCGGTGGAACACGCTGGAAAATAGTCTCTGGTCGGCAACGTTACGTTACTCAGGCGAACGTACATTTACGCGGAATTTAGCGACCGTTGTTGATCAATAAGAACAACCATACAACCTAGTTGACCACTAGATATAATTTAACACTCAATCAATATCCTGACTGCCCGCTAACAGCCTTTTACTTGTACGGTTGTACCGATGCACGCTAGACGCGAAACAGTTCGCACAATATTGCCTAACTGCCTGATTTGCATGGGAGGTGAAGCAACGGAAGAAATCTCTGCGGTGGTGCAAAGCCTACCGTATGCACTCGAGTGCAATGTGAATTACTTCGCAGAAGTGATGGAGCAAGTAAAAAGTAGCCTGCCTAAGTTTGATGAATACACTTTTGTATTCACACGCAGCGTCACCGAATTGCCCGCCAAGTTTGATCACACAGCTAACGTGGTGGTGTTTATTATGGGCGATGAATGGGCTCGTGTACCAAGCTATGCTAACCGTGTGCACGCCGTTTTCAAAGCGCCTGGACAACACATGAAACTAGCCAGGCACAAGGGCTGGCCCAGGTTCAACCTAATGACTACGGTTCAATATATTCGTCAGCATTTAAAGCGTTTTCCACACCACCATAAAGATACCTCAGGGCATATTTTCGCCATTCCCTATGGCTACTATCGCCTGCCAAAGCGCGATACAGTAACGCCGATTAACAATCGTTCAATAGACGCCTCTTTCACTGGCAGCATCGATCACAAAAAAGTGCTTGGTGGTTTAGTTAAAACTGCCAAAGTATTATCACGTGAACGCATGGTGAGCGTGGTTAATCAGTGGAAGCAAAATAAAGCGTTTAATATTGATGTCAAGTTATCTAGTTATTTTCCAAAGGCCGCTGACAAGCCTGAGCACGACGACTACCCTGAAATATTGATGGACACAAAAATTTGTTTATCACCCAGAGGAACACACCTTGAAACCTATAGGCTATGCGAGGGCATGTATTACGGCTGCGTGGTGATATCAGAAGAACAACCCGATCATTGGTTTGCTAATGAATCACCGGCTATTATCGTTAAAAATTGGAACGAGTTACCTTCGCTTTTAGATGACCTACTGAATAATCCTGAAAAGCTTGCAAAACACCAACAAGCCTCACTGGATTATTGGGAGCATTCACTGTCACCAAAAGCAGTAGCAAAATACCTTACCAACACACTCGGCACATTAACACCACAGTTGGCGGCCAATGATAATGAAAAACCAGAACACACTACAAAGGTAGCCGTTTAGTTTTACTGTTTAGGCTGTAGTAGACGTCTTTACATCGACGTAGCGATACCGCCTAATCGAGGCTTACTAATAAACCTGCCATCAGCTTGGCACGCTCTACCAGACTATCAACATGTATATGCTCAGCCTGGGTGCGCACACCTGCACCTCTAGCACCCAGACCATCTAATGTTGCGATACCCATGCCTCCGGTGATATTACCTATTGATCCGCCAGTAGCAACCGAAGTTTGCAAGCTTAATCCCAAATCAGTCGCTACAAGCAAAGCCTTAGAAAAAAGAGATTGAGATAAAGCGTCAGGTTCCCACAGTGGCATCACTGCACTACGGTTAACATGCAGACCTGTGTCAGGATTAGGTGAATTGAGTGCCATTATTTTTGCTGAACTTTCAGAGACATCTTTCTTTGTGCGCGCTTGTACTACCACTTCAGCAGTGCACTTCTCTGCAAAGTTACTCCAACCACCGGATTGAATCGAATTGATCGAATAACTGAAATCGTCTGTGCTCATCTGTTCTATTTCGATTAAGTGCCTCGCCATTTCAGATATTGCCGACAATGCAGCCGGGCTTTCATTGCTTGATCGCTTGACTATGCCTTCAACAATATTAGTTTTTACATCAAGCTTATAACGAGTGGCCGCATACCTTCCAACACATACCCCACCGTCAGTCGTTGCAGGCTCCGGTACCAACACGTACTTGTTGTTCTTTGCAGTGGCTTCAATAAGCTCGCGCGAAGAGGGACAACCAGGCTCTCTATCTGGCACTATTAAAATTGTTACCGGTAGCTTTTGACTACATTGATTGCGCGTCAGCTGTTGCAATGCTTCAATGCAAATCAGTATACCCGCCTTCATACCGAGAATACCCGGACCCCATAACTTGTTGCCTTCCCGTCTATAGGACATTACCTCACTGCTGCCTATGTCATGCACAGTATCCGCATGGCAACAAATCAGAATGCCCGGTTGTGATGTGTGTTGCGACGGTAGAGTCGCACGTAAGGTATCCCCAAAACCCATCCGGCCTGGCACCCTTTGAATACTTGCACCCATGGCAACAAGATCGTAAGTCGCCAGATCAAGCACTTTGTTAACAGAGCAAGGCGTAAAGCTTGGGCTTTCAGTTTCTACCCAAGGCTTGAGATTAGCAATCATTTGCTCTGTATCGAAGGGTAATTCAGAGACATTCATATTGTTGTATCGTTAGTTTAATTACGGTAAGTTAGTTACGATGCCTGCACACAAACATAATCACAAACATTTAATTATTGTTGGCACTGGTAATCGGCGGCTTCGCGATTGGTTTAGTTGTTGGCTTACCGCTACGCACAGCAACAACTGTCACGCCTGCGAGGGTCAGTAAGCCACCAATCACGATACGTGCGGTAAGCTGATCACCCATAAGCAAGATACCAAAGCCTACCGCAAACAGTGATGACAAAGTAATAAACGGCGCAACGTCATTGACCTCGTAGCGCTGTAACAAATAATAAAAAGAACCATGGCCCACAATAGTCGCACCGATAGCAGAATACACGGGTGACCAGTAATCGACTAACGCGATCCCTTGCACAAATGCCAGAGTGGGTCGCTCAATAATAAACGAAATTACGAGCAACGAAACACACGCAATTGCCGATATCCAAAACTGAAGATTAAACGCGCTTACGTTTTTTAAGCGACGCATCAATATAGCCGTAACTGCCATTGCCAGGGATGCAAAAACAGTCAACACGAGCGATAACATATGATCTGGTCCAATAGGTTCAAAGCTGATTAACACCACACCGAAAAATGACAGAGCAATCGCGATAGTTCTGGTCCAGCCAACCGCTTCTTTTAAAAACAAGACAGCAATAATGGTTGAGAAAGGAACCACTAGTTGCGCAGCGACGGCCACAGCTGAGAGATTGTCAGTTAAATACATGGCGGAGAACATCAATGGGTAGTGCGCTACACCCAATAAAAGTCCAATAGCTAATACGTTTTTAAATTCATCCCTTGGCCAACGCGCAAATGGCAGCAACAAAACAAACACTACTAAAAAACGCAATGCACTAAAAAATATAGGACCGAACGCCTCCGTACCCACTTTGCCTGCGATATAATTAAAACCCCAACAGGCATTTATAAAAACAAGCAAAGCCAGATGGTGCATCTTCACGGCTTTGCTCCAAAAAAGTAACGATAAAAATACTCAACCACAGCGATCTTAGAAATTATAAACCGCACTAGTTTGAAATCGATTTTGGTCGTGCATTAACCAATGCAATGCCCACTGATACACACAAAAGTGCCATCATGACATGCACACTTATGGCTTCATTTAACAGCAACCATCCAAACAAAACGCCAAACACAGGAGCTAAAAAACTATAGACCGCCATATCGGCTGCGGGATAAATCGACAACACCCAATACCAGCTCAAAAACCCCACACCTACCACAACCAACACCTGGAAAATAAAAATACCCCAAATTAGCACGGTTGGCTCGCGCAGTGTCTCTCCCACCCACAACGATCCTAACAACAGCAATGGCGCCGAAACCCCAAGTTGGTAAAGCAGTTGCATTTCCGGGCACGATTTCGATAGCTTAGTGGTTTTAGCTAACAAAGCGATTGCCGCCCACAATATTGAAGCGACTAAGCAGAGTATGTCTCCTAGTAACGCATTATCAGTGGCCGGATCATTGTTATTCGATAAGGCAATAACTACCCCAACACAGGCTAAACCCAAACCTACAATGCGCTGTGTAGTTAAGGACTCACCAGGCACTAAGAAATGTGCGGCCACCGCCACCCATATAGGCATGGTATAAAACAACACCGAAGCACGAGCGACCGAAGTATAGTCAATGCCGATAAACATAAAGGTAAACTCAAGTGCGAACAAACAACCGGCGATCACCCCTGGCAACAAGCTGCCGTCCCTTATGTTTATAGACCGACGCATATACAGTGCAAACAACAAAACAGGTATAAACGCACAAGCCGACCTGAGCCCCGCTTGAAACACAGGGTGCATGCCCGCGTTAACTAATTTTATCAGCACTTGGTTTAAGCCAAGCAACGCTGAAAACGCAACAAGTACAACTGCACCAAGGGCGTCGATTCGAGTTTTTCGCTCCATTAAAGTAATGGCGCCACAGACAACTTACCCTTTACTCCATAACGATCAATCAACGTCGCCACTCGACCACTCGCGATAGACTTTTGCACAAACGCCTGAATAAACGCAGCCGCTTCAGGCCGTCCAGGCCTGCACCCTATCGATTGTTGAACCGCTGTAAAGCTTGCATCAAGAATTCGAGAGCCTGGAAGCTTTTGCTGCTGCTCTAAAAGCTTCGGCCGCAGACCCGCTAACGCGTCAAGCGATTGATTAACAAAGAGCTCATAAGAGGCATCAATGCTGGGTGCCATTTCAAGCGTCGCGTGCTCTAAATGATCAGTTAGCCAAAGCTGATAAGCCGCGCGCTCTTTAACAGCAATTCGAACCCCTTCAGTATCTACATCGTTGATGCTTTGTAGCGAAGAGCCTACTGGTAACAAATAGGTTGCCTGTATCTCACAATAGGCAGAGCTAAAAGTGATTGATTTAGCACGCTCAGGTTCCGCTGCAATATTGGCAATATCCCAGACATTATCACCAGCGGCATCGGCCACTTCCCCCGGGCCTTTAAAAGGCACAAGTCGAACAGCAACCCCTAGCTCCTCAGCCAACGCCTGCGCAATGGCAGGGGAAACACCGTCGGGCTCACCAGATTCTGCAGTGCCAGTAACCAATAAAAAATTGGACATATTCAGCCCAACACGCAAAACGCCTGTAGGCGCAAGCTGCTCAAGAAGTTGCTGATTCATAGGATCATCCAACAAAATTTGCAGCGATGATACCACCCCGTGAATCAACATGCCCATGTAAGGCCTTTATCACACACAGTCCAGTCAAACTGGCACGCACTAAACGCAAAAAGCGCGGAATAAACCGCGCTTTAAACATTTTACACTGAGCTAACTAGTGGCTTTTACAAGCAACTAATTGCCAACAATGTACCACCACCTGTCAGTATTGGAACACTGGGCACAGTCAACAGGCCATCGGAACCTACTGTGACAGCACCACTACTTATACCGTTGTAAGTATTATTGTTTCTGGTTGACCAGCTACATTGCTCACCGGCATCGACTTGAAAGCTCTGCGTTCTACGTGGGGTGATATCTGCCGTTTGTACTCCTTCAAGGGATCGCAATGATATTTCATATCGATTTGGCTGATCTACAATTACCGCTTCAAAAGGGGTTTGCGGAGTAGCCCATTCAATATTCATATTGTAGGCATCGTTACCGGATGCAGCAGGAAACAAATCACCTGATCCACTGGCGTTACTAATAGCCGGAAAACTCATATTTAACGGATAACGCCATGGAAAGCGCGCTTCGTGACCGAATCCGAACAGGTCTGTCATGGTAGCTACAAAGCCTAACCAACTATGATCCGCACCACCTATAAAGTTTGCAGAGAAACCGACCTTCGCTTCATTAAGAGCACGTGCTAGTGGCTCACCCTGAGTTGCCCAATCAATGACTAAATCTGCTTTTCCTTCACCCATCATCAGGAACGCCATAGGGTCTGCACGGCGTCTCACCAGTTGCTCATGATGATTCATCCAATCCCATACACCCGTACCGTTGTACTGTTGAATAATTGAACTGTTTGGGCCGCCGTTAACAATGGGAAGATTACGCAACCGGCTTCCCCACAGCAGTTCAAAGTCGTCCTGAAACAACGGGCTAGTGCTGTAGTTGGTCATGCCTTCACTGCCATAAACACCTGCAATTAAGTTTCCATAACGCATGCCGAAAGAGAACGATCCAGAACCGCCCATTGAGTGCCCATAGAAATGCACTTTACCAGCATCGGTATTAAAAGAAGGATTAGCCAGTACTTCATTAATCGCTTTTACAACGCGTTGCTCAGTGAAATTAGCGACTTGGCCACTGGTTGGCACGCTACCATTAATTAGATAGTTGTGATCGGCGGAATAACCGTACCACCATGAATGCGTAGTCCCGACTGTAAACCCAGGGTCATGGGGGAAAAGCATTATTACTTGCCAATTATACGGAGACTCACCTCTTATAGTGAAGTCTTCACCATAGGCATGCGGAGCAACAAGCAAAGGATAAGAACGTGAGGCATCATAACGTGAAGGAAGTGTCACGTTATAGTTATAAGCGTAGCCATTTAGTGTCGGGTTCCAGTTCGCATAATCCATGTAGTGGGTATACAAATGACTAGAACCGGTATCTTGCACCAAAACCGGGCTCGGTGTATTGACCGACTCAAAGACTGGCGAACTAAGACTACTGTTACCGCTAGACACAGCAATGTTTTCTGTACCGCCAACCACTGCAGTCACAGCATAATACGCCTGCCCTGATTGCCTGGTAGTGTGTACAAACAAGCCAGACTGATAGCTCAAAGGTGCTTGGCGATCACCGATTACAAAAGTACCAGGCAGATCAGGTGTTGCAGTTGCATTTTTATCAACTGAAGTATCTGAATCCAAAGCACCCCAGCGACTGGTTAACTTTGTAGCACTAGAAAGGTTCGATGCGGTAATCGGCGAGGTGTGTCGATAAACATGGTAGCCAGCAGTGTCATTAATTTCATTCCATGTTAAAAACGTTTGACCGCTTCTGTGCACTGCCGCCAGTGAAGTAACCGTAACGCCGCCTGGTTCTTGTGGTTCTTGCGGTTCTTGTGGTTCTTGTGGTTCTTGTGGTTCTTGGGGCTCCTGTGGTTCTTGGGGTTCTTGGGGTTCCTGGGGCTCTTGACCACCAGTGTTTTCTGTTGCAAAAACGGTATCAAAAGTCACCCATGAACCACCGTTATTTCGCTGCCAAACTCTAAGCGTTACAGTACCGCTTGTTGGCATTGAACCTATCTGTGTTTCCCAAGGAAACTGGTTTAACACCCCACTATCAAACAGACCTTGCACTGATCCATTCGCACCTGCAGTGACCCGCCATTGATTAAAATCACTGGCAGCAGGGCTCATATAAATCACATTTGAATTTGCAGCTAACACATCCCCAGCGAACGGATACGTGATAATCGCTACATTCGTATTGGGTTGTTCCGGCTCAGGCTGCTCTGGCTCTGGTTGCTCCGGCTCTGGCTGCTCCGGCTCTGGTGGAGGTCCTCCGCCATTGTTCTCAGAGGCATAGACCGTATCAAAGGTCGACCATGGACCGCCGTTGTTGCGCTGCCAAAATCTCAAAGTGATTGTTTGGTTGCTCGGCATTGAACCAATTTGTGTTTCCCATGGAAAACCAAACAAAACACCTGAATCAAACAAACCTTCTGCAGTGCTATTAGTGCCAACCGTAATTCGCCACTCATTAAATGAACTTGCAGCCGGGTTTACATAAACGACATTGCTACCGGTAGAGAGAGTCTCTCCAGCAGTTGGCCAAGTGATAATTGCATTGGATTGATTTACGGGTGGCTGTTCCGGAGTGGTACCCCCATCGCCAGTACCCCCATCGCCAGCACCATCGTTAGGAGCACGATAAACCGCCTCAGAGGTACGCCAGGAGCCGCCTGTTTCACGTTGCCAAAACGTTAAATAAAGGGAGCCACCAGTAGACGGAATAGCTCCAAAGGTCTGCTCCCAAGGGCTTGTATAAAACTGTTTGATGCCACCATTGTGCAGATCATCAGCACCACTACTGGTACCTAAAGTCATGCGCCATTCGTCATAACGTAGACTGCCAGGAACAATGTAGAACGTATTGCCGGCTCTTTCTAACACCGCACCTTCAGGTGGGTAGTCAATAGTAGTTAGTTCCGCGGCGCTAACAAAAGGCGCAATTGCAAAACCAAGAATCACGCAGAAAAACTGCACGACACTTTTAATATTTGATCGTCGGAACAAAACAATACCCATCACTATAGCAACATTGATATCCCTGAATTTACGTTGAATACAGAAATCAAGTTGTGACGCACCTCACACGCAAATCACTATAATGTACTTGCTACCAATGAATATCGTCATATGCCAAAAAACAGCTTTCTAACGACAGTCGATGCTGACCTTTGTGCCTTTGTAAGTTTGGATCTGTACGCCGGGGATCGTTACCAGCGCATCTGAATCAGCAGTAACCTTTCCTTCGCTTAGCACGCGACGATTATTATTATCGAGTGTTTTCCAACGGCACTGATCACCCGCATTGAGCTTGAATTGCTGTGTATTTCTAGGTGTGATATCAGCCGTTTGCGCATCACTTAACGACCTTAAAGATACCGAATAAAGAGTCGATTTATCCACAATGCTTTTTGCGAAACGAGTGTGTGGAGTAGCCCATTCAATATCTAAGTTATAAGAGTCGTGCTGCTCCAGACCAGGCCGCATAGCACCAGAGCCAGAGGCATTTTGTATCGACGGGAAACTTAAGTCTTTTGGATACCGCCACGGAAACTCACTGTCATTACCGAAACCAAAAAGTGAATGAACGATGGCAGAGAACCCTAACCAACTATGCCCTGCCCCTGCCTCAAAGCGCGCTGAAAAACCGACTTTCGCATCATTGAATACTTTTGCAAGTGGTGCGCCTTGAGTCTGCCAATCAATGATATCGTCGGCCTTACCCTGAGCTACCATCAAATAGGCGATCTTATCGCCTCGACGTTTCTGTAATTGAGCATGATGATTCATCCAATCCCACACACCGGTACCAAGGTAACGGCTTGACGCATCGGCATAAGGACCACTATGGATAATAGGCAGGTTCGACGATCGCTTACCCCATAACTGTTCAAACTCCGATTGAAACTCCGGGCTAGTGACGTAGTTAGTCATCGCTTCACTACCATAGATACCAGCTAACACGTTGCCGTATCTAATCCCCAAAGACAAAGAACCAGACGCCCCCATAGAGTGCCCATAAGCGTGCACCAACTGCGGATCAACACTGTAATCACGATTGGAGATAAGGTGCTCTATCGCCATCATTACGCGCTGCTCAGTGAAGTTTGCAACAACGCCTGAAGTTGGCACCGGACCATCTGTCTTGTAGTTGTGGTCAGCTGCATAGCCATACCACCAGGAATTTAGCGCACCTTGATTAGCACCGGGATCACTAGGAAACAGCTGAATCACTTGCCAGCCAAATTGGGATTCTTTATGGAAAGCCAAGTCTTCACCATAAGCATGAAGATTTACCAACAACGGGTATTTTTTTGAAGATCGATAACCCGCCGGCAACGTCACAGTATAGTTATAAGCATAGCCGTTAAACGTAGGATTCCAATTAGCATAATCCATATACTGGGTGTACACCCGCCCTTTGCCATTATTAACCGACACAGCAACCACAGGCTGAGGTACGCTAACTGTCTCATTTACCCCATCAATTAAACTATTTTCACCACCAGACAACACTCTTGATTCTCTACCATTAACCACAGCAGTCACAGCATAGTAGGCAGTTTCATTGTTAACACTGGTATAGACAAACAATCCATTATTTGGACTAAGCGGAGGCTGGTTATCTGCAATCACATAGGTTGCAGGTATTAAACCGCTTGCGTGTTTATTTATAGAAGTATCTGAATCTAATGGCCCCCACCTTTCGGTCAGCAGTTGCGCCTCACCAATGTTGTTAGCCGTTATAGGTGCGGTATGACGATAAACATGATAACCAGTAGCATGATAAGGGGTAGATTTAGGCATCTCAGCCCATGTAATAAACGTTTGACCATTACGATGAATCGCCGCCAACGATTGTACTACGTCACCATCAGCAGTCTTTACATCCACAGGCCCTGAAGCAGCTATTGGTTCTGATACGGCCGGTGCGGCTACAGTCGCTTCTTGTGATACCGCCGGCGCTGCACCCACTGCAGTATTATATTGCGTGTCAAAGGTTATCCAGTTCGCTCCTTTTCTGCGCTGCCACCAACGCATTGTCACGGGCTTACCATCTGTAGGCGCCGCTCCAAAAGTAATTTCCCATGGATCGACAATTAAAGTCCGTACGTTACTGTCGAATATTCCTGTAACGTCAGGCGAAACACCTACTGTTATACGCCACTCATCAAAATCAAGTTCTCCCGGACTAAAATAGAATGAGGTCGTACTGCCCGACAACACATCACCTGGCATCGGATGAGTAATAATCGCAGCGCCTTCAACAGCAACACTTTGAGCGTATGCGTGAGTCCCTAATGCTAGAGACAAACACAACAGAATATACATCACCCCTGCTCTGCCACGACCAAATTTATTGCTGGATTTTTTAAAAAAGCGAATTAAAAAATATATACTGCGACTAAACAATGGTGGATACCTGTAAAGAAAAGCGCTTAGCGCTAAAGAATCAATTTATCGTCTGCACAATGCAGTGCAGACATGACGACTAGCTTTAAGTGGCCGCTATTTTTAGCGGCAGTTAACCACTAATCGAGTGCCATTTCCGGTCACAATCTGCACTCTTGGAATCGTTAATAAGCGACTCCCATCAACGGTGGCTGTGCCAGCACCGAGAGAAGCATTGTTACTATTGCTCTTTGCATTCCAACTGCACTGCTGACCGGCTGTCGGTTTAAATGAGTTGGTATTGCGCGGAGTAATATCTGCAGTTTGATTGACACTCATAGAACGGATAGATATCTCATATCGGTTCGCACTATCGACAATATTCTGGTGAAAGTTGTTTCTCGGAGTTGACCATTCGATCGTAGTGTTATACAGATCATCCCCGGCGTTGGCAGGCGGCACTGTTCCTGAGCCACTAGCGTTGTGAATACCCGGAAAACTCAATGACCGCGGATACCACCAGCCCGCATCGTTGCCACCAGCAAGACCAAACATGCTCGATACCACCGAATTAAAACCAAGCCAACTATGCCCGGCATTACCAACGGCAGCAGCTGAAAAGCCCACGCGTGCATCGGTGAAAGCCTTTGCCATAGGTCTGCCCTGGGTTTGCCAGTCAATGACAGCATCAGCCTTACCATGATCAACCATTAAGTAGCTAAAACGTTCCGCACGGCGTCGAACGAGTTGCTCCTGATGATTCATCCAGTTCCATACCCCGGTCACCTGCGACCCGCCCACACCATAGTTTCTTATGTCCGCGTTATTCTGCCCGTTATTAGCAATAGAAAGATTCGCAGAACGCTCGCCCCACAACTGCACAAGCTCACTTTGAAAAATCGGACTTGTACCGTAGTTAGTCATTGGCTGACTGGCGTATATACCTGCAAATAAAGACGGATAGCGCATACCAAGGGCAACCGCGCCCGAGGCCCCCATAGAGTGCCCAAAAGAATGAATTAACTCGCGATTAACATTAAACTGACCGTCGCTAATTAAAAAATTAACCGCCGCTATTACGCGTTGCTCAGTGAAGTTTTCAATAGTGCCAGAGCGCGGAATTTGCCCCTGAGTTAGGTAGTTATGATCGGCAGCGTGGCCATACCACCAGGTATTAATTTTATTGTTGGCAGAACCAGGGTCGCTCGGGAACAATTGTATTACCGACCAATTATACTCGGATTGATTAACAAACTTATGTTGCTCCCCGTAAGCATGAAGCTCAACCATTAAGGGATAAGCATTCGCACTGTTATAGTTTTGAGGCAGCGCTACAGCGAAGTTAAAAGCATAACCGTTAAATGTAGGGTTCCACTTTGTATAGTCCATGTACTGTGTATAAATGCGTCCCTTGCCGCCATTATTAGAAACAGTCAGTACAGGTCGCGGCGTACTAACCGATTCATTCATCGCATTTGTAGTCGCATTTCTACCAGCCACAATATTAGTATTCTCTACACCACCGTTGACAACCGTCACTGCATAATAGGCACTGCCTTGTTGATTGTTTTGTGTTGTGTGTACAAACAGCCCTCGATTATCAGCAAGCGGCTGACCTAAATCTTTGATCACAAAATTACCGGGTGTAGCACTGGAAGCATTGCTATTGATCGAGGTATTTGAATCCAGTGGCCCCCACTTTTGTGTTAAGCGCGTAGCATTGGCAAGATTGGCATTGCTTATCGGCGCATTGTGCCGATAGACATGATAATCAGCATTGCCAAGCTCAAGCCAATCGAGGAAGGTTTGACCACTACGATGCTCCACATTCAACGAGGCGATTACATCACCCGTAGTGGTGGTCGGCCCGGGACTAGTCGAGCCACCCGAATTCGAGCCGCCATTTTCCGTCTGATTATTGCCGCTGCCTGTGCCTACACCGTTCGGTGGCACGTCGATTTTTCCGCCATCACATCCTGCTAATGCAGTAAAAATAAAGACAATAATGACTAGTGATTTCACGTATTTCTATTCCTATTAGTACTAAAGACCAGGCAAACCAACCCCCATCACAGTGGTTGAGTACCCAGCAGGCGCTTACCCTAGCAGATTGTCGCTTTCAGACCGTGTGCCTGACTAACTTATAACTTCTTGTATCCACTAAACCGAAGATTTGAGAATCGTTTCAAAAATTGAACAAACACTTGTATGCTCGATTACTACCCCAAGCGGCCAATTAGGCTTAATATGACGCTACAAAACAGTTAACGAAGGCTTTCCTTGTCGGCCGAAGCATAAAGGAAATACCGTCACTGAAACTTAACGGACTGTTAAACACATAAAGATCTGAGCAATGATCCACAAAGAAGTTCAAATCGACCGCCTCTGCGCTGCCATTGATAACGCCGAAGCAGATCTAGTCGAACTCACGCAAAAATTGATCAATATCCCAACAATCAATCCACCAGCCAAGAACTATCGGGAAATATGTGATCTGTTAAGTGCGCGGCTCAGCCGCAGCGGTTTCAAATGCGAACTAGTAAGAGCGCATGGTGCTGTGGGAGACACAGATCGCTACCCACGCTGGAATATTATTGCCAGACACGAAGGCAAACACACCGGCCAATGTGTGCATTTTAACTCCCACACCGATGTTGTCGATGTAGGTGAGGGATGGACAGTCGATCCATTCGCAGGTGAAGTCAAAGACGGAAAAATCTACGGCCGAGGCGCCTGCGACATGAAAGGCGGGCTCGCGGCGTCAATCATCGCTTGTGAAAAATTCATTCAGATTTACCCGGACTATAACGGTGCTATAGAAATTTCAGGCACTGCTGATGAAGAATCCGGCGGTTTTGGCGGTGTGGCTTACCTCGCAGAGCAAGGATGGTTTAACCCGGAGCGCGTGCAACATGTGATTATTCCAGAGCCACTCAATAAAGATCGAATTTGTCTTGGTCACCGTGGAGTGCTGTGGACAGAAATAGAAACTCATGGGCATATTGCTCATGGCTCTATGCCCTTTCAAGGCGACTGCGCCGTCCGCCACATGGGCGCTGTGCTGGAAGCGTTAGAGCATTCGTTGTATCCATCACTGGCAAACAAAAAAACCGCCATGCCCGTGGTACCAGAACAAGCCCGACAATCAACTTTAAACATCAACTCAATCCACGGTGGTCTAACAGAACCAGAAGATGGCTACACCGGCATGCCATCAGCGCTCGTGCCAGACCGATGCCGCATGGTGCTGGATAGACGTTTTATTATTGAAGAAGACATAGACGATGTCCGCCAAGAGCTACAATCATTACTACTAGAGGTTGGCCAAAGCCGCAAAAAGTTCAAAGCAACGACTAAAGAATTGTTCTCTGTTATTCCTTCAATGACTAACAAAGACGCACCTATAGTCACCGCTGTAACTAAAGCCATTGTAGAACAACTAGGTAAGGAGCCAGACTTTGTTGTATCACCTGGCACATATGATCAAAAACATATTGATCGAATAGGCCGATTAAAAAACTGTATAGCCTATGGGCCCGGTATTTTAGATCTAGCGCACCAGCCGGATGAATATATTGGCATACAAGACATGCTTGACTCGGCTAAAGTTATGGCAAGATCTTTGGTATCTCTGCTAACTGATAAATAGAGCAATGTCAAACGCGCGCGCTCAAACGGGAGTTGCGTAAAACAATTTTAATTAATCATCTACGCTTAAGCGCAACAAAATACCACCATCTTCTACTTGATCATCAACGGTCACCAATAGCTCTTCAACTTCGCCATCACGCGGCGCTGTTAATGTGTGTTCCATTTTCATGGCTTCCATGATGATAAGCGGATCCCCTAGAGCGACCTTCGCGCCCACTTCCACATTAATAACCTTTATAAGCCCTGGCATTGGGGCTGCAATAGTATCTCCACCTGCACCATCTGGCCCATCGCCGTCGAGTTGATCTGGTACAGTAAAATGCCATGCTCGATCTGCAAACACACTCACCCCTAGTGCATGAGATTGAATGCTAACCTCAACCGATTGATTATCAAAGAGCACTCTGTCCGAATCTACCACCATAAGCATATGGCATCTTTCGTCGATAGTGGCACGCCACCCACCAGAACCATCTGTTTCAAGTGCCACTACTCTTTCAATGCCATCTTGATCGCTTAGCTGTACTGTATGCTTAAGTGGTTGCCAAAGAGTGAAAGCGACAAACGGATCACTGTCACGATCATTAATACCTGCAGCCTCTATTGCAGCCAACGCTATAATTAAGTCTGGAGGCACCAAAGTGCCGGTCAATTGATCAATATTTCTATCAATTAAACTCGTATCAAATTTCCCCTCAACAAAATCTTTTTGATCTAACAAATCGTTTAAGAAATTGATATTAGTGACCGTACCTGCGGCATGAGTGTGGCGTAATGATTGGCGCATTAATCGAAGTGCGGCATCACGCGTTTCACCATGGACGATAAGCTTGGCAATCATCGGATCATAGAATGGCGATATTACATCGCCCTCGCGTACACCCGTATCTACCCTGGCCTGTTCCGCAAAGTCTAAATAATGTAACGTGCCGGTGGCAGGCAAAAAACCCTTAGCTACATCTTCAGCGTAAATACGCGCTTCCATTGACCAACCATTGATTGATAAATCGTCCTGGCTATACGGCAACGGTTCACCAGAGGCGACACGTAGTTGCCATTCAACCAAATCACAGCCAGTAATCGCTTCAGTTACCGGGTGCTCTACCTGCAAGCGAGTATTCATTTCCATAAACCAGAACTGATCTGGCTGCAAACCATTCGAGCCATCAACGATAAATTCAACTGTTCCTGCACCTGAATAATCTATCGCTTTAGCGGCTTCTATCGCAGCTTTTCCCATCGCATCGCGCATAGCATCTGTCATTCCAGGCGCTGGCGCTTCCTCAATTACTTTCTGATGCCTTCTTTGCAACGAACAATCACGTTCAAACAAGTGCACTACGTTACCGTGGTCATCACCGAAGACTTGAATCTCTATATGCCGAGGTGATGCAATATATTTTTCTATTAAACAATTTGCATCTGCAAAACTTGCTTGAGCTTCACGTTGTGCACTTGCCAATGCATCGGCAAACGTCTCCGGCGTTTCAACCAGACGCATTCCTTTACCGCCACCACCTGCGCGTGCCTTTATTAACACCGGGTAGCCAATTTTAAGCGCTTGTTGTTGTAAAAATTCTGAACCCTGATTTTCACCATGATAACCAGGCACTACCGGCACACCCGCTTTATGCATCAACACTTTTGCTGCGTCTTTTAATCCCATGGCACGTATAGCCGCGGCACTCGGGCCAATAAAACGCAGCCCGGCTTGCTCTACTTTTTCTACAAATTCCGGGTTCTCTGAAAGAAACCCATAACCCGGGTGAATAGCCTCAGCGCCAGTCACTAAGGCCGCTTCGATAATAGTTTCACCGCGAAGGTAGCTTTCAGTAACAGCTGATGGCCCGATATAAACAGACTCATCTGCCATTGCCACATGCATGGCATGTCGGTCGGCATCTGAATACACAGCCACTGTTTTCACACCCAGTGCACGCGCTGTACGCATTACCCTGCAGGCAATTTCACCCCTGTTGGCAATTAGTATCTTATTTAGCATTTGCTACATCCGAAACACCCCAAAGCGGGTGTCCTCAATTGGGGCGTTCAATGCAATAGAGAGGCTTAACGCCAGCACATCACGCGTTTTTCCCGGGTCAATAATGCCATCGTCCCAAAGCCTTGCGGAAGCATAAAGTGGGTGCGATTGCTGTTCGAACATATCAATGGTCGGTTGCTTGAATGCAGCTTCCGCCTCTGCTGACCATTGTTCGCCGTTGCGCTCTAACGCATCGCGCTTAACGGTTGCCAACACACCCGCCGCTTGCTCGCCGCCCATTACAGAAATGCGAGAGTTCGGCCATGACCATAAAAATCTTGGCCCATATGCACGACCGGCCATACCATAATTTCCAGCCCCAAAACTGCCGCCAACCAGCATGGTTATTTTTGGCACACTAGTAGTGGCCACAGCAGTTACCAGCTTTGCTCCATGGCGGGCTATACCATCATTTTCATAACGCTTACCGACCATAAAGCCTGTGATATTTTGCAGAAATACCAAAGGGATTTTTCGCTGCGAACAAAGTTCAACAAAGTGCGCGCCCTTAACTGCAGACTCAGAAAACAACACACCATTGTTGGCAATAATACCCACCGGCATGCCATGAACATGGGCAAACCCACAGACTAATGTATTGCCATAGCGCGCTTTAAATTCATCAAACCTGGAACCATCAACCACCCGTGCGATTACTTCACGGATATCGTAAGGTGTTTTAAGATCTGTTGGCACCACACCTGTGATCTCAGCGGGATCATACAACGGCGGTTCACTTGCCTGTAAAACTACGCTTGTTGGCTTTTCCAAATTAAGGTTAGCTATCGACTGCCTGGCTAACGCCAGCGCGTGGGTATCGTTGTCGGCTAAATAGTCTGCTACTCCTGAGAGTCTGGTGTGAACGTCACCGCCACCGAGCTCCTCTGCCGTCACTACTTCACCAGTGGCGGCTTTTACCAATGGCGGGCCGGCCAAAAAGATAGTGCCTTGCTCTTTTACTATAATCGCCACATCTGACATGGCAGGAACATAAGCACCTCCCGCTGTACAGGAGCCCATCACAACAGCAATTTGCGCAATACCTGCCGCAGACATGCGCGCCTGGTTATAAAAAATACGACCAAAGTGATCGCGGTCAGCAAAGACTTCATCCTGGTTAGGTAAATTGGCACCGCCACTATCAACCAAATACACACACGGCAGGCGGTTCTCAGCTGCGATCTCTTGTGCACGCAGGTGTTTTTTAACTGTCATTGGATAGTAAGTGCCGCCTTTAACAGTGGCGTCGTTACAAATTACCATCACATCTTGGTTATGCACCTGGCCTACACCCGCTATGACACTCGCGCACGGAGCCGCGTTGTCGTACATGTTGTGGGCTGCTGTGGCACCTACCTCTAAAAAAGGCGAGCCTGCATCTAATAAATTAGCCACGCGCTCACGCGGTAACATTTTGCCGCGCCCAACATGGCGCTGACGCGAATGTTCGCCGCCGCCGGCCGCAGCCTGATTAGCCACAGTAGCCACTGCCTCGAGCGATTCAGCATGCGCTGCTGCATTGGCTTTAAACGTATCTGAAGTAGTAGAAACAGCTGAACGAATTATACTCAATTTAAGTGACTCGCATTAATTCACGGCCTATTAACATGCGTCTTATTTCACTGGTACCTGCACCAATTTCCATCAGCTTAGCATCACGCATTAGACGACTTACCGGTGAATCATTCATGAACCCGGCGCCACCCATGGCTTGCACGGCTTGGACTGCTTGTTCCATTGCTTTTTCACTAGAAAGTAACACACAGGCAGCTGCATCTTGCCGGGTTACCTGACCACGATCACAGGCATCCGCGACGGCATAGACGTACGCTCTGGATGAATTCATCGCGACATATAAATCTGCAATCTTTGCCTGCATTAGCTGAAAGTTACCGATAGATTCCCCAAACTGTTTTCGCTCGTGCATGTACGGCATGATGTGATCAAGGCAAGCGTGCATGATTCCCACACCAATACCTGCCAATACCACGCGTTCATAATCAAGCCCTGACATTAAAACGTTAACACCCTTACCTTCTACGCCCAGTATGTTTTCCTTTGGAACTTCACAGTTATCAAAGATCAACTCCGCAGTACTTGAACCGCGCATACCGAGTTTGTCAAAGTGTGCTGAAGTACTAAAGCCTTTGAAGTCCCGCTCAATTATAAAGGCGGTAATACCACGTGAACCTGCGGCCGCATCCGTTTTTGCATAAACGACTAATGTGTTAGCTTCTGGTGCGTTAGTGATCCAATACTTGGTTCCGTTTAACACATAGTGATCATTCTTTTTTTCAGCACTTAGCTTCATTGAAACGACATCAGAACCAGAACTAACTTCTGACATTGCCAGTGATCCAACATGCTCACCAGAAACAAGCTTAGGTAAGTATTTCTCTCGCTGCTGATCTGTGCCATTTAACTGAATTTGGTTTACACATAAATTTGAATGCGCTCCATAGGAAAGCGACACAGATGCGCTGGCACGCGCTATCTCTTCAACCACAATAGTATGTGCAAGATAACCCATTGCAGCACCACCGTATTTTTCATCTACCGTGACACCCAGTAAGCCTAATTCACCAAGCTCAGGCCACAGCTCCGGCGGGAATTGATTACTTTTATCTATTTCAGAGGCCATAGGTGCTACGCGTTCTTGCGCCCACCGATGGACTAACTCACGGAGGGCTTCGACCTCATCGCCCAGCGCGAAGTTCATAGATGCATTGAACATGGTAATTGTGCTCCCTTTCCTCATTAGGTACTGCGCAACTGCAAACCCATTACATGGAAATATAGTTGTTTTTCAGTATTTTTAAATCTGCTTAATTCCGTCATAGCCAACAACACAATAGCTAGTAGCTAGTAGCTAGAGCGCCAATTGCTAATAACTCCATGGCTAGTATATGCCCGTTGGTTGCACAGTAGTATTGCCTTAGCTACACTTTCTTAACCCAATTGGCTGGTCGTTTCGCGGTAAAAGCCGCTACACCCTCACGCCCTTCGTCGTGTCTTAAGCAGGCGGCAAATGCTTGTGCGGCATTCTCTATAGACGGTTCATTGGCAAGAATAAGATCTTTAGTCACGGTATTGGCGTGCGGTGCGCACTTGCCCACCAGGTTAAGTATTTCTGTAAGCCTGGCCTCAATACTCGCAGCATCACAGAATTCATCTGCCAAGCCAATTCTTACTGCCTCTTTCGCATCTACCCGCATACCACTCAACGCCAACCGCCGCGTATTAGACTGGCCAATACGCGAAACCACATACGGTGCAATTTGACCCGGTGGTAAGCCAAGTGTGGTCTCTGACAACGCAAATAAGGCATTTTCACCGACCAGCACAATATCAGCACAGCTCACCATGCCAAACCCACCGCCAAACGCCGGCCCTTCTACTACCACGATCACAGCTTTTGGAAAACTATTCAATTTTAAATAGAGCTCACCGACCTTACTATTCATCTCTACGATAGGATCGGCGCCCGAGCTTGCGGGTTCGTCTAGTCTTTTTATTGCAGCTTTTAAGTCTGCGCCAGCGCAAAAAGCACCATTCGCACCCCGCAAAATCACAGACCGCAATGCTGTGATTTTAAGAGCTTTGTCTAACACAAGATTCAGTTCAGCCATTAGCTGATCAGTCAGGGCGTTTTTAGTTGCCGCATGATCAAGCGTGACCATTAAATGGGGGCCACGAATAGCAATGGTAAGCCTTTCAAGCGCGAGCGCCGCAAAAACGGATGCGATGTCAGCAGTACTATTCGGATCAAGGTTTTTATTTTTAGCCATCAAAATTCCAGTAACCCACTTGACCGTTATACTACACTGGTTAATTCTAAGTTTTAAGAAATACCGATTGGCAAGAAATTAATACCGACCACTGTACTTTAACAATTGCTGGTTAAAGACTTTAGTTAGGATGCGGCCTTTAAATACTTTGGGGCCTAATAAAAAAGTGCGCAATGGTGTCTGCGCTTGAAAGTGTGGCGCCACAAGTGGCGCCAATTAATTACCGCTTTTAGAAGACTCCGCTTCCTTGTATAAAACACGCCTTACAACGTTACTACCAACCACGCTCTCGATTTTTAAATAGTTTTTATTGTTATACCTTTCTCTTTACAAATTCCGTGACAGCATAAGCCCAACCACTCGACATTACCTGAAAAACCTATTTTGACAGCGCAACTACCACTGTATTTATATACAGCTTCAGTGCTATAGTTATTTTGTCAGCGCAGCCACCGTGTAATAAGAGAGTGGCAATGAACACAGATAAAAACCCCCAAAACAAGCAAATACCACAAGAAAAAACAATAGCAACAGCAGAGCCAGAAAACACGACACACGCAGAAGCCAGCCAAGGCCTAAATGTTGTGCAGCAACATTTTGTTTTAAAATTTTGCCGCCAACTAGCAAGCGTGATTCAAGCGTGCGATCAAAGCGAATCTGCAGAAATCGAGGTGGGCCGTCGCCATATTGGCGAACATCAAGTGCGAGTCAAATTACAAGCTAGGCGTAAACACAGCCAGGTATAATAGATCGCTATAATTTAAAAGGGCGACACTCAGATAAATCAATACCGGCTATAGAAGGGACAACCAACGTATTGGTAATAAAAACATTACCGGGTTAATCGTGAGCCGCCTTAGAAACAACACTGACTTTATCGCAGACAAAAAATATCCCGCAGAGCGCGGGATATTTTCACACATTTATACTAGTGACAAATGTTTAGCCTAATTTCTTTTTCAACTTTCGGCGAGAAGTTGTTACCGAGTTTGCTGCAGAGGCTGTTGATCGGATAGTAGAGATTGAATTAATCTCTGGCAAATCATCAACTCTGCGTCGCTCAACCTCAAGCATAGATTCAAGCTCAAGGATTCGGCTCATAAGCTCTTGCCCCGCTCTCTGACGCTCGGTAACAAGTGACTTCTCAAGAACCGTAATACGCTCGCGAAGCTCAGAATCACTGATCTCATAAGTAGTAACGACTTCTTGCAGTTCACTCATTTCTCGTTGCTGCATTTCGCTTTCACGTCGAGCAGCCTCAAATTCTGCTTTAGCGGCAGCTAGTTGCTCATTCAATTTCATACTCTCGCTTTCAGTACCTGCCAAGCGTTTTTGTAGTTCCTGATTTTCAGAAGCGAGGTTTTTCATTTCAAGCCGCTGAACTTTAAGATCAGTATCGCGCGCTGTTAATTCGTCACGAGCAGAAGCTAGTCGAGCTTCCAGGTCTTTGTTTGCTTTGGCTAATTTTGTCGCCTCAGCACTGGCGCCAGCGAGATCAGATTTACTTGCTTCTAGTAACTTTTCGAGCTCAGCGATTCTGTTATCGCCGCAGCTAATCGCCTCGCTTAGAGTAGCGACGAGAGTGGCTACGTCTTTTTCAATTTTGTGTCTTTGATTCACGGTCAATCGTGCATGCATGTTATTACCCATATAAATGTGTGGTTAGTAAGGTATCGATAACCGGCTACAGCACTCCGGTCGTACCCTGCCAACATTGCAGAACACAGACCAAAAGCTGTGCTGATATACACATAACGACAGCTAAAGAGCTCGCTTGAGAACCGCGTATCATTGACATGATTAACCAGTGCACTCTAAATTACGAACCAGCTCACAAATTAGCCTATATAACGCTGAAAATGAGACCGACTCTACACTTTACCGGGGCGCCTCAAGCGAAGCTGATTTGTTGTAAATTGCAAACAACGGCAACAAACCGGCACGGTTCCTGGCCATTTTGGGCCCATCGTTTATAGTTCAACCACTTGGATATCGAACCCATGCGGAGAACCCATGACTGTACTCGCTTGTATCACTGTTTCAGTATTGTGCTTAGCTGTAATTGCGCGCAGACCAGCATAGGCAAACCACACACGCAAGCGGCTGTTAACTGCCCTAATGCGCAATTAGTAAGCACCTTAGATACACTCAGCAGGCTGGTTAATAGCTGATTATTAGCCACCTCACCCCGCCTTTCATCCCACTCAAAAGCCTGCTACCTTCCCTAATTCAATAGACTGCCAACCGGCAGTGCACCTTGGGTAATAATGAGGCGAAATGTCGAATGGCTAATGTGCTTTACGATGCGTTGTTAGCAGTACACAAAACAAATGATAAAACATTCCTGCGTCTCAACGACCAGCAGCAGATCAGTTACCGCGATTTAATTACTTTAGCCGCCACCTATTCAGCCTTATTGACTGCATTAGGTGCAAAAGCTAATGACCGTGTGGCAGTCCAGGTGGATAAATCCGCTGAAGCGATCGCACTATATGCCGCCTGCCTACAAACAGGTTGCGTATTTCTCCCGCTAAATACCGCTTACACTGCCTCAGAAGTCGAGTATTTTATCTCCGATGCTAAGCCAACCGTCCTGGTCTGCGATAACCGCGCTGAACAATCTCTAACCCCAATAGCTGAAAGCCAAAATTGCAGTGTAGTCACGCTAAACGCTGACGGCAGCGGCAGCTTGCAACAACGTGCTAGTGAGCTAGCACCTGCAACAAGGGTTCAAGAACGAGGCGACGATGATCTAGCCGCCATACTGTACACATCAGGCACTACCGGCCGCTCAAAGGGCGCGATGCTAAGCCATCGCAATTTACTCTCTAATACCATCACATTGGTAGACTATTGGCAGATAACGGACGCAGATGTTTTATTACACGGGCTACCCATTTATCACACACACGGTCTTTTTGTGGCCACCAATACCATGCTAAAAGCCGGGGCAAGCTGTATTTTCCTACCGGCCTACAATACCGATGATTTTATAAAGTACCTTCCACAGGCTACCGTCATGATGGGAGTACCCACATTTTACACCCGCTTGCTGGCCGATGATCGACTTAACAAAACACTCGTTAGTCAGATGCGTTTATTTATCTCTGGCAGTGCACCGCTACTAGCCGAAACTCATGAGGCGTTTGAACAACTTACGGGCCATCGAATTCTAGAACGCTACGGCATGACCGAAACCAACATGAATACGTCTAACCCCTACAGCGGAGAACGACGCGCAGGTACCGTCGGCTTTGCCTTACCTGGAGTAGACGTTCGCATTGTCGACCCGGAAACCAACAACATTCTCAGCACCGATGAAATAGGCGTGCTAGAGGTTCGTGGCGAAAACGTTTTCAAAGGCTATTGGCAAATGCCCGAAAAAACCGCCCAGGAATTTAAACCCGACGGCTTCTTTATTACCGGTGATCTCGCCAGGCAAGATAGCAACGGTTACTTACATATTGTCGGCCGCGATAAAGACCTCATTATATCCGGCGGCTTTAATGTCTACCCAAAAGAAATTGAGCTTGTACTCGATGACCACACCGATATTCTAGAATCAGCAGTAGTAGCGGCCCCACACCCGGACTTCGGCGAAGCAGTCGTGGCGGTTTTAGTGCCTGCCGAAGGACGCACTATTGATCTTGATTCAGTAAAAGTTGCAGCAGCGGAGCGTCTTGCCAAATTCAAGCAGCCAAAGAAATATATTGTTCTCAACACCTTACCGCGCAACACCATGGGCAAAGTGCAAAAAAATATCCTTCGAGACCAGGTTCTGGATAGTTTCACCTGAGCTCGATTCATATAAAACCATTACATACTCTACATTCGATAGCGCTTGTGCCGTACACTGCCTCACCGACGGTCTTATGCATGGTGATGCAAATGAAAAGTGCACAGTGATGCAAATGGAAAGCTAAGCCGTTAACCATTAGAATTACCCACTCAACCGCCACCCCTAAAAAAAATATAAATGCATAGTTTTATACCTGGACAGCGCTGGATCAGCGACACTGAAAGCGATCTCGGCCTCGGCACCATATTAAAGACCGAACCTCGTCTGGTGACCATCGTTTATATGGCAAGTGGCGAAATAAGAACCTACGCCACCGAAACCGCCCCACTAACACGGGTTCAGTTTGCCGCTGGCGACCGAATCAGAAGCGCCGACGAACGCAGCATTATTGTAAATGATGTTGAAGAGATAGACGGACTACTCGCCTACCATGGCGTCGCCGATGACGGCACAAAAGAGACTCTAAGCGAAACCCAGCTTGATAACTTTATGCAGTTTAATCGCCCGTCTGACAAACTATTCAACGGTCAATTTGATAAAGAACGTCGCTACCATATTCGTTTAACCACTCGAGAAGTTCAGCAGCGCTTGGCACGCTCGACAGTACACGGCCTTTGTGGCGCACGTGTTGATCTTATACCGCACCAGCTTTACATCGCGAATGAGGTATCCAAAAGACTCAACCCCCGTGTACTGCTGGCTGATCAAGTTGGTTTAGGTAAAACCATTGAATCAGGCATGATCATTCACAGCCAACTGGTACGTGATGCTATCTCTAGAGTATTGGTCATAGTACCTGAGCCGCTCTTGCATCAGTGGCTCGTTGAAATGAAACGCCGCTTTAATCTTAAATTTAGTATTGTCGATGAATTAATGTATGAAGAATCATTGGCATCAGCCACTGACGGCAATCCATTTCTAGATCGCCAACTAGTACTCACCACACTACCGGTCTTGCTCTCCAATGAAAAAATAACCACCCACGCCATCGAAGCCGGCTGGGACACACTCATTGTCGATGAAGCACATCATTTAGAAACACCGGATGAAGCCGAACAAACACCAGGTTATGACTGCGTTGCCGCACTTGCCGCAGAAGTACCGTCCCTGATGCTACTAACTGCAACGCCTGAACAAATGGGCCACCAAGGTCACTTTGCACGCCTGCAACTACTAGACCCACATAGATTTGTATCACTAGAGTCGTTTACTGCCGAAGAGGCCAACTACCGCGCCCTCGCAGATATTGCCACAGTGCTGGAAAACGAAAAGAAACCTGATAGCGAACAACAAAAACTGCTCGACTCCCTGGACTTACCGACGCCTGATTCAGAATCAGAGCAAAGCACCGCTGATCAAACCATTGACACACTCATTGATTATCATGGCACCGGGCGCGTAATGTTTCGCAACACCAGGCGTGCGGTAACCGGCTTCCCTGAGCGCAAGTACGAACCCTACATGATCAGCACAAGCGATGCCCTTGTAGACTGGCTGGCCGATAAAATTTCTGAAATAGCGCCGGAAAAACTGCTACTTATCTGTAAAACCGTTAAACATGTTGAAGCACTAAACGAAGCACTACGAACAAAGTTCGGTATTCACTCAGCCGTGTTCCACGAAGACATGTCTATTGTTGAGCGTGACCGCGCTGCAGAGTTCTTCGCAGACGATGAATCAGGCAGCCCTATTCTGCTTTGTTCAGAGATAGGCAGCGAAGGCCGTAACTTCCAATTTTTGCATCAAATGATATTGGTAGATCTGCCCGACAACGCTGACCTTTTAGAACAACGTATCGGTCGACTGGATCGCATTGGCCAAAGCCAGGAAATAAAAATCCTGGTACCGTACGTTAAAGGCAGCCGCGATGATTTCCTACAGCATTGGTACCACGAAGGTCTCAACGCGTTTGAACAGACTTGCCAGGTTGGTGAACTGGTAAAAGCAGAATTACAAGAGCGTTTCGACAAAGCCCTTAACGGTGAAGAAGATATCAACGCACTAGTTGACGATGCCAATATTATCGCGCAAAAACATCGTGAAAAAATAGAATCAGGGCGCGACCGTCTACTAGAGCTAAGTTCTCATAAGGAATCAATCTCAAAAGAGTTAATCCACGAGATAGATCAATTCGATACTGAAAACTTATTGCAAAAGTACATGGACCAGGCGCTGGATAACTTAGGTGTAGACGTTGAAGACCAATCCGCCCACGCCTATATCATTAGGCCTGGCGAACACATGGCCGTTACCGAATTCCCGGGGCTCAATGAAGATGGCGCAACCATCACCTATAGAAGGCACATCGCTTTAGCGCGAGAAGACGTACAGTTTCTTACCTGGGAACACCCTCTAGTAGAGACCGCCATGGAACAGATTATCTCCGGTGGCTTTGGGCAAGTGGCCGTCGGCGCCATGCAGCATGAAAAATTGCAAAAAGGCAGCGTGCTTCTTGAAGCGCACTATGTATTCGACTGCCCTGCGCCAAAATCACTTAACTTAGAACAGTTTCTAAGTGGCGACCTATTGCGCGTAGTGCTCTCTAGCGATGGCACAAACCTTACTGAGGAGTTCGATCACGAAACCTTAAATGAGGCTTTTCACTCTATCAAGCGGCCATTAGCAAAGCAATTGGTTGGCGCCAAAAGACAAGAGCTACAAACATTGATCGAAGCCGCTGAGAACACAGCCAACAGCGAGCTGGAAACACTCAAATCACAGGCAATCGAACTTGCCAACGCTCAACTCGGCGCTGAACTCAATCGCCTGACAGAACTTGCTAAGCGCAACGATTCAATACGCGAAGAAGAAATTGACGGCCTTAGAGCCAGAATGGAAGGCTCTGCGCGGGCACTCACGCAGTTGCGTTGCGTGCTTGATGCCGTTCGAGTCTTTGGAATCGCTTAATCGCGAAAGGCATAAACTGAAACCTGTTTTCTAGTTGCCTGCCAAGGTAAAATATCGAGCACAACGCCTGTGCTCGATGCAGCACCAATACCCCAAGGTTGCCCAATGAAAATTGTCTCTTTTAACGTTAACAGCTTACGTTTACGCTTCCACCAACTAGAAGCACTGATCGAAAAGCACCAACCCGATATCATTGGCCTACAAGAGACAAAAGTCACCGACGAAGAATTCCCTATAGAGATCATCCAGGATTTCGGCTACAGCGTGGAATACCATGGGCAAAAAACTCACTACGGCGTAGCACTGATGTCGCAAACACCCTTTGAATCCGTGATTAAGGGCTTACCAGGCGACACAGAAGATTCCCAACGCCGCCTAATCACAGGCACAACAACCACCCACAGCGGCAAGAAGATCACAGTCATGAACGGCTACTTCCCCAATGGGGAAAAGCGTGCTCACCCCACTAAGTTTCCCGACAAAGAAAACTTCTACAAACAGCTCACGGCTTTTTTAAACTCAGATTATAAAAATGATCAACCGATCGCCATCATTGGTGATTATAATATCGCCCCCGTTGATGCCGACATTGGCATCAGTGAAAAAAGTGTGAAGTCCTGGCTGAGCACAGGTCATGTAGGATTCTTACCTGAAGAACGCGAGTGGTTTGAAACGCTCAGCGCGTTCGGTCTAGACGATACCTATCGGGTAAAGTACCCGGACTCAAAAGAATTTTTAAGTTGGTTCGACTACCGAACTCGCGGTTTCGATCGCGAACCTAAAAGCGGCCTTCGAATAGACCACCTACTCACCACCAAACCTCTCACCGACTGCCTGGTAGACAGTGGCATGGACTATGATATCCGCGCCATGGAAAAACCGTCAGATCACGCCCCTGTTTGGAGCGAGTTTGATTTTTAACACGACCTTGTAAATATGGGGGCTCCATAGCACTTAGATGATTCAAGCCGATTGACTTTACCTTGTACCTATTCGGACCACCCCTTAAATTACTTATCACATTTAATCAGATTGACTTTTATACTCGCGTACCAGCGAGTTCGGCACCTAACGCTAATGCCTCGAGCTTTGCATACGCAATCTCCGGATCTACAGACCCAAAGCCCGCAAATGTTCCAAAACCACAGTCAGAACCCGCAATAACACGCTCTGCCCCCACTATGCCGACAAAGCGCTCAACCCGCTGAGCCACCAGCTCCGGGTGCTCAACAAAGTTGGTCGTTGTATCTACCACACCAGGTATCAGTACGACATCGTCAGGGATAGTGTTCTTGTGCTCTTCTATCACTGCCCACTCATGCGCATGGCGCGGGTTAGAGGTTTCAAACAAAAGGTATTTGGCTTGCGTTTTTAATAAGGTCGGCAAGACTTTTTCCATACCGATGTCACAGGTATGCGGGCCTTCGTAATTCCCCCAACAAATGTGCACACGTACTTTATCTTTCGGGATATCACTTATCGCATGGTTTAACGCTTCAACATGCGACTCAGCCACAGCAATAAATTCAGCATCACTTAAGTCACTAAATAACATATGCCGTGATAAAGCTAAGTCCGGGCAATCAAGCTGCAGATCAAGACCCGACGCCACTATGGTTTCATATTCGTTTTTCATAACATCAGCAAGCGCTGCCAGGTACGCCTCGCGCGTGGGATAAAAATCATTATTCAAGAACAACGAAATCACACCGGGTGATGCAGCATTCATAAAACCACGCTCTAAACCGTGCTTTTTCATACCCGCTTTAAGGTTACTAATATCTTTTTGTAGCTCCCCCTGGCCTTTTGATTTCACCTCGCCGGTACATTGCGGCCTTGCATATTGAGGCGTTCCACCACTGTCTGCCAAGCGCTCAAGGAAACTTGGAAACTGCTTTAAATCCGCAGGCGCATTGCGCGGACTATCACCTGAAAAACCCTCGTAGCGATCCTTCACGTAAGTCGAATAAGATATCTTTGATGTCTCACCGTCTGAGACAATATCAATCCCGGCTTTCTTTTGCCGCTCCACCGTTTTATCAACGGCCGATTCCATCACTTGGTCAAATTTATCTTGCTGATAAGGCTTACCGTGTTCTTTGGCAAAGATCTGATCAACGACTTCTTGTGTGCGAGGCAGTGAACCTACGTGAGTAGTGAGTATCTTAGTCATAAAATTTCCATGCAATAATTCCGTCAGCTCTAAATCTAAGACCGACTGTTAGGTTATTCAGCGCTTGATTGTTTAGCTACCTCACTACGCCCAATAGGTAGGACCAGCAGGATCATCAGTGTTACGAACCCTGAACATACTGGCCTCACCACTCATTGAAGCCACCACGCTATGCTCTACACCTGGTGGTACCGCGCACACATCACCTGGTGCCAATACGGTTTGTTCATTACCCCAACGAAGTGTCCAATGACCCCGCATGGCCATTAGAATCTCATGGCGCTCAGTGCTATACAGTGAACCATCAAGAGACGTGCGGCTTATTAAATCTATTTCAAACCCGGGCTTATCTTTAAGCATGCCATCAATTGCTAAAACCTTAGCTGGTTGCTTATTCGACATCGCCATCATATCCCAGTATCGTGCAACAAAACGCGGCACTACCTCTGCGGCATCGGGTTGTTGAAACTCTGCAACTTCCGATGCGCTAAGTACCGGTTGCGGCTGTATGCCTTCTGGCAACGATTGGCCAAGCTTTGTGTCATAGAGAACGCCGTTGTCACCTAACACTAGCCCATGTTGACTAGCTTCTTCTATCACTTGCGGTGCCCATACTACTCCACCACCTGCATCATCACCGCCAAGCACCGCCATAATCATGCCGTAGTCTGTACCTATATTTTCAAAGCCTCTAAACATGTGGGTGGGTATATTGATCAGATCACCCTCTTCCAATGTGACTTCACCGGTATCACCGGTTGGCCCCCAAAAGAATCGCCACTTGCCAGACAATACAAAAAACACTTCTGCGGTGGTATGCGTGTGCAACGAGTTCCGACATCGCGGTGGCTGACCAGCGGCTCCGATATTAAAGCCGGGTGTATCGCTTATATGAACATGTTGATCTGCACTTTCAGAAACCCCGGCACCAATAATGGTGAAGTTTTCTTTTTGATCAGAACCCGGAGTGTGCGCATCTATAAATGCAGTACGGCAAGGTTTTAATTCACCGTATCGAACTATCCGCTGCTGCATATCTACAGTACTCATGATCAGCCCGTCCCCAGTACAATCTGTTTCCAGATAGCAGTTTCATCATAAAGGGCCCATTCACGACGCAAGCCGTAAGGACCAAATTCAGCATGGCTAATACCCAACACATAAACTTCTGCGTTGCTCGGTGCACCAAACGCACCCCATCCGTCGTGCTTACCGTGCAGTGACCATCGAATGGCTGCGCGCGGCGCCATGTGTTTATCTTCGCGACCAATGCAATGGTCAATGGTAAATTCCGCGTTCGGAAACGATGACCGCAGACCTATCCAAAAAGCATCAGCACCTTCATGCCCTATTGCCGTTATACCACCCGGGTATTCCAAATTACTGGCTCGATCATATTCAGCCGGTATAACGGCTAAATCTGCATGCATAATTCTTGTCAGAATGTCTGCGTATTTAGCGCCCCACTCATTGTCATTACCACGGCCTTTATAAGGGCCGCTAACATCCGTGGCGGGCGTTAAGGGTTGTGCGCAGTGGTCTGCACCGCCTTCTTTTTCTATTAGATCAACAGCATAACGCCTGGCATCTAAACCTAGCTGCTTAACAATGGCGCCTTGGTCGCGAATCAGCCATTCATCGTCAATTTGGTTAGCACGGGCTGCACAGTCCGCAATTATTCTATAGCGAAGTTTCTTACCAGTCGGCTCACCGTAAACACCTGGCTTTGCATGTGTGGCGGTTGATAAAATTCTATGCGATGAAAGCATTACGGGATCGTTGTCAGAACCAGACTCACCACACCAGATAACATCCTCACCCAACAATTGTCGATCAGGGAATTCATTTAATGTGGCCATTGTGGCCGCTATTACCGATTGATTCCCTATTACGACAGAGCCCGGTGAACGCACAGGAATATTATCAGCATAAAGATGAGTAAGGGAACTTAACTGCCGCCCCTCCCAGATATCTTTCGTTATACCAATAATGTAGTCGGGGAAGTCTTTCCATTTCGGATCAAAGCCTTGCAAAGTTTTAGTCATCCTGCAGTCCAACCCCCGTCTATTAAATGCGAAGCACCGGTTACCAATGCTGAAGCATCACTCGCCAAATACAACACAGACCCCATGATATCTTCTACTTCACCAATGCGGTCTAGCTTTATTTTTGTTTTGATCCACTCAACGCGCTCAGGGTTATCAAAGGTAACTTTCGTTAGCGGCGTCTTAATAAACGTCGGGCAAATAGAGTTAACACGAATATTGTGCTCACCCCACTCTATAGCCATGGACTTAACCATACCTTCCACTGCATGCTTAGATGCACAATATACAGTTCTATCTTGCCCCCCGACATGCCCCATCTGCGATGAAATATGAATAATAGAACCACTACGCTTTGCCGCCACCATGCCTCGTGCCGCAGTAACCGACACAAAATAGGCACCACGAACGTTGGTATCCATGACCCGCTGATAATCTTCAACTGTTGTTTCAAATGCAGGTGTGGGGCATGCCGCACCTGCAGAGTTAACCACTACATCAAAGGCCGCGTGTGATTGTATAGCATCTGTAATGGATTCAACCTGGCTTATATCAATTAACAAAGACTCCGCATTAAAGCCTGCGTCTACCACCGCTTCGACAGCTGCCGTGAGTTTCTCTTGACTACGTGCCGCCATTACTACATGAGCACCCGCCTCAGCCAACGCCACAGCACAACCCAAACCTATACCACTAGACGCACCCGTAACCAGCGCACGTTTACCGTCTAATCGAAATGAAGGGGTTTTTGGAAGCTCCATAGTTAGCTTTTATCAACCGCTAGTGCCGCTTCACCATAGGGCACGTTTCTGCCGCCAAACCGCCTTACTCTTATGTTGGCTTGCTCTGCATGACCTACAAATCCCTCAAGCATGCATAATCGAGAACAATACTCACCCATTAAGGCTGATGCCTCATCTGTGGTGACTTTTTGATACGTGTGGGTTTTAATAAACTTACCGACCCAGAGGCCGCCCGTATAACGACCGGCCTTTTTTGTGGGGAGCGTATGGTTCGTGCCAATGACTTTATCGCCGTATGCAACATTGGTACGTTGTCCCAGAAACAAAGCGCCGTAGTTGGTCATGTTGTCTAGAAACCAATCATCACGATCAGTCATTACTTGCACATGTTCAGACGCCACAAACTCAGCCTGCTCCAGCATTTCATCGTAGCTGTCACAAAGAATAACCTCACCGTAGTCTTGCCATGCCACTTTAGCAATTTCAGCGGTCGGTAAAATGCCAAGGATACGATCAATCTCTGTCAGTGTATCTTGAGCTAATGCCTCCGAATTGGTGATCAATACCGCCGGGGAATTTAGACCATGCTCTGCTTGACCCAATAAGTCGGTGGCGCACATTTCAGCATCAACAGTGTCATCAGCTATAACGAGTGTTTCAGTTGGCCCTGCGAATAAATCGATCCCGACACGACCATACAACTGACGTTTCGCCTCAGCAACAAACGCATTACCGGGGCCTACCAACATATCAACCGATGCAATGCTTGCAGTTCCCAGGGCCATCGCGGCCACGGCTTGAACACCACCTAAACAACATATTTCATCAGCGCCGCCCATATGCATAGCGGCAACGATCGCCGGATGCGGAGCACCACCCTGTGGCGGTGCGGACGCAATTACACGTTTAACACCCGCAACCTTGGCAGTCACAACACTCATATGCGCAGACGCCACCATTGGATATTTGCCGCCTGGCACATAACAGCCAACAGAATTAACCGGGATATTCTTATGCCCGAGTATTACCCCTGGCTGCGTTTCTACCTCTATATCGGATAACGAAGCTTTTTGATGTTCAGCAAAGTTTTTCACTTGAGCTTGTGCGAACTTAATATCGATAAGGTCCTGCTTAGCTACCTTGCTAATAGCCTCTTCTATCTCGGCTTCCGAGAGCAGAAAACTGTTGGGAGAATAATTATCAAATTTTTCGGAAAGCTCTCGCACGGCATCATCACCACGTTTGCCGACCTCATTCAAAATTCCCTCAACGACTTCCCGGACCTTGCTGTCATCTTCGGCACGCAATTCCTGGCTACGTGCAGTTTTTAGGTGTTTTGCCATTTTCCATTTGCCTACTGTGACTAGCCATAAAAGCCTGAATAAATTGAGATTGGTGTATTACTACCCAGCTTCTGGACGGATAGCATACCAACGAATACAGGTGATTTTTGCATATGCATGCAACATGAACAATAACCCACCCACTAGCGGTCGCGAGCGGGACGTAATCCTCTGCGATGCAACACCCCTAACCATGCGTCGGCCAATATTCAACTGAAAATCCGGTAACGGCGGTGCACGGCTAATAGGGTAGAATCGGCATCCCACCCAAAGGTACGCACCATGAATCCAGCCAGTATTATCGCCACCGAACTGGGCACCAGGCAATCCCAGGTAGAATCAGCCATTGCCCTGCTAGACGAAGGCTCAACGGTGCCGTTTATTGCACGGTATCGAAAAGAGGCCACCGGTGGACTAGACGATATCCAACTCCGCGAATTACATACACGCTTAGCGTATATCCGGGAACTCAATGACAGACGCGAGCGCATTATTGCAAGCGTTGAGGAACAAGGTAAGCTCACCGACGAACTAAAGCAGAGCTTTCTTGATGCAAGCAGTAAAACCGAGCTGGAAGACCGCTACCTACCTTATAAGCCAAGACGCCGAACCAAAGCACAAAAAGCACGTGAAGCGGGCCTGCAGCCATTGGCTGATTTGCTCCTTAAAAATCACAGCGCCGACCCGGAAAAAGAAGCAGCAGCTTTTATTAGCGCTGAACACGAAATTACCACCACAGAAAATGCACTAGACGGCGCACGACAAATTCTACTGGAAGAAATTGCAGAGATACCAGAACTAGCAAGTCCACTACGAGAATTCTTCTGGAACAAAGCGGAGTTTAAAAGTACCGTTGTCAAAGCTAAAAAAGAAGAAGGTGCTAAATTCACTGACTACTTTGACTACACCGAAAACATCAACAAAATTCCATCCCACAGAGCACTTGCACTCTTTCGCGGTAGCAACGATGGTATCTTACGACTGGCACTCGATCTCCCCGAACAAGAACCAGACCAACAACACCCCTGTGTGACTAAAATAGCAGCACATCTGGAACTGCCCGCAGATGCAGAATGGATGCAAGAAACTGCCAGACTCTGCTGGAGAATAAAATTACACACACGCTTTGAAAGCGAACTAAGACAACGCCTGCGAGAAAGTGCAGAAGCAGAAGCTATAGATGTCTTTGCTAAGAACCTGCGCGATCTTTTATTAGCAGCCCCCGCAGGCCCAAAAGCGACTATAGGTCTAGACCCGGGCCTTCGCACCGGTGTCAAAGTGGCCGTAACTGCCGCCACCGGAAAGCTCATAGACACAGCAACCATTTACCCGCATCAACCCAAAAACCAATGGGATCAATCGATCGCCACGATTGCCGCACTTGCGAAAAAACACAACGCCGAACTGATCGCGATAGGCAACGGCACCGCTTCACGCGAAACCGATAAACTCGCAGGCGATATAATCGCTAAGCATCCAGAGCTCGGCTTGCAAAAGATAATTGTCAGTGAAGCAGGTGCATCAGTGTACTCTGCATCCGAAACAGCCTCTAAAGAGATGCCCGATGTAGACGTATCTATAAGAGGTGCCGCCTCCATAGCACGTCGCCTGCAAGATCCACTGGCAGAGTTAGTTAAAGTTGATCCGAAGGCCATAGGTGTTGGCCAATATCAACACGATGTCAACCAGATCGACCTTGCCAGCTCGCTTGATGTAGTGGTTGAAGATTGCGTAAACGCTGTCGGGGTAGATATTAATAGCGCCTCCGCGCAGTTGCTTACCCATGTATCCGGGCTGTCTGAAACCTTAGCTGAAAACATTATAAAATTTCGCGACGACGTTGGTCGCTTTAAAACCCGCAGCGAGCTTAAAAAAGTACCGCGACTAGGACCAAAAGCATTTGAACAGTGCGCAGGCTTTTTACGCATTATGGATGGTAGCAATGCGCTTGATTCGTCAGCGGTACACCCAGAAGCCTACCCCGTGGTTAAAAAAATTGCCGCTGATACCGGTAGCGATATTCGTAAACTAATCGGTGATAGCAGCACGCTAAGCACGCTTGATCCCAAACGCTACACCGATGAGCAGTTCGGCCTGCCTACAGTAGTTGATATACTCAAGGAACTTGAAAAACCAGGCCGTGATCCGCGACCGGAATTTAAAACCGCAACTTTTAAAGACGGTATAGAGAAAATCTCAGACCTCAAGCCCGACATGATCCTTGAAGGCGTCATTAGCAATGTCACCCACTTCGGGGCATTTGTTGATATAGGTGTACATCAAGACGGTTTAGTGCATATTTCTGCATTGACCGATAAGTTTGTTAAAGACCCACACGAGGTCGTCTCCACCGGTGATGTAGTCAAAGTAAAAGTGATGGAAGTTGATGAAAAGCGCAAACGTATCGCCCTTACTATGAGACTCACCGACAACGCGCGCGATACGCAGGAATCTGCTGGTAGCGCGCAAAAGCCACGCAACGGCAATAGCGGCAATAAAAAACCACATCAAGCAAGACAACCACACAAGAAACCGCAAGCAGACAATGCCAACTCAATGGGAAGTTTTGGTGCGGCCCTACTGGATGCGAAGTTAAAAACAAAAAAGTAAACGTGGGGTTTGTAGCTCGAAAGAACGGTGGCTAGGCGTCTGCGCGGTAGAAATCCGCGTAGCTAGTGTCCATCCATAAACAGCGCGTAGCGAGGTTGTTCCAGGTGCGTGAGATTTTGCCTACTACATGTAGGCGTTTAGTCATTCTAAATAACTACATGAAGTCGGTAAAAGATTACGTACCTGGGGCGACCGCAGTAGCGTTCGTTTATGGATGGGCACTAGCTCGCTATTACGATCAATTTCGTTAAAGAAGAAACTATTCGCCTCTATTGATCGAAATATATAGCTCAAAATCTCACACCCTCGCTACGACCCTGGTTCTCGAACAAGCTCCTAGGTTAGCTTTGCCCCTAAAGCGTCTGCCACCATCTTTTGAAAATGATGCACTGCATGTTCTGATAGCTCAGTTTTATCGGTATCCACCACAAACCTGCCTTGGTTATACCCTTTTGATAACAGCCCCTTTTGCACCTTCTCGCACAGCGATATATCTTCCGGTTGCAAAATATCTTTTTGATACGCCATCGCATCACTTAACTGTGAGCTCGGTTTTGCGGTTGCTGTAAACCAATCTTGAAATTCAATGGTTTGATCTTTGCCTGAAGGATTCATTTGTAGCACTGACAAATTGGCTTCTCCAGGGTATGCCCAAATTGTTAAGTTAGGCCACAAAAACCAACCGGCATAACCAAAGTCAACATCACCTGTTTCAAACTTGTAGGCACTATTGTCTGTCGACTTGGCTGCATTTGAGATATGACTGGAATAGATACCCTTGACTACAGAGCGATAACTTTCCATATCAACCAGATCAACAAAATCCCGATGAGCAGTATGACAGTGGTAGCACTCAAGGAAGTTATCGATCATTACTTTCCAGTTGCAATCAACGGTATAGGTATCACGTTGTGCAAATACTAGATTATCAACTGATGGGCAATATTGTCGTATTTCATCTTCAAGCCCTGCAGCCATCTGCGTAAGTGGTGCTGCATTTGGATCGAGATTGATCATCACTAAACCACAAAACAACTCAACTTGAACGGGCTTTAAAGCAAAATCGCATTTTTTGAACCCCTCCATAGAGTCAGTATTACGAGCGCCCTTCAACTGACCATCAAGATCATACGACCACGCATGGTAGGGGCATACAATTAGATTGGCGTGACCACTACCGCTGACCAACTGATGACCGCGATGCTGGCAAACGTTGTAGAACGCACGCAGTTGCCCTTCTCTGTCACGCACCACAAACACTTCTTGCTCATGAATTTCAGTGGTCAGGTAATCACCCGTGTTTTGCAGTTGGCTAACATGCCCTGCGTACCACCAGCTTTTATAGAAAATGGCTTCTTTTTCCAGCTCAAAAACAGATTCATCAGTATAGAAGCGCGCCGGCAACGTGTACGAATGGGCCGGATCTGCATGAAAAGGCGCGTCACCCTTTTTTAGGTTTATCACTGCAGTATCCATAGCGATTTCCAAAGTCTATGACGAGCTTTTCAGACTACTTGATCTGTAAGTCTTTGAAAAGCCACTGAGCGACGCTTTTTGATTCCAACGAGTGCTTCAATCAATCTACGTTGTCAGATTTTCTGGATAAATGGTTACTTGGTTTCTCAACAGAACGCACTATTATCTCCGCTCATAAACGTTAGATTATTGCTAACATCGACCCGCCCTATCAGGACCATACCTCCATGGAAAAAATCATAGAGCGAGCACTATATCGAGCTCGCTGGCTTCTGGCACCAATATACCTCGGCCTTAGCTTAGCTTTAGTTGCACTGGCTATTAAATTTTTTCAAGAAGTCGTACACCTGCTGCTACACGTGGTGTCAATGAAAGAAGCCGATATGGTATTGGTCGTACTATCGCTCATTGACATGGCTATGGTCGGTGGTTTGATTATTATGGTCATGATGTCTGGCTACGAGAATTTCGTCTCAGCGCTTGATGTTGCAGAAGGTGAAGAAAAACTAAGCTGGCTTGGCACCATGGACTCATCATCGCTAAAAGCCAAAATAGCCGCCAGTATTGTCGCGATATCATCAATACACTTACTAAAAGTATTTATGAATGCCGAGAATCTAGAATCTGAAAAAATGAAGTGGTATGTGATTTTACACATCACTTTTGTGGTCTCAGCATTCGCGATGGGCTTTCTGGATATTCTGGCCGCCCGTGCCAAGCGAGCAGCAAACAGCTAAATCAGCTGTTGCTGTTTACCATACAAAAACATTATGCCTGATCAATTTTGGGCGCAGGTGCTAAGGTCATTTCGGTATTATTAATGTGATTAGTAATATTGGTAAAAAAGATGGTACTGACCGCCATGGCTGTTTCAACTAATTCCTGATCATTGAGGCCTGCTGCACGGGCCTCATTGATCAGCTGATCTGATAACGCACCCGGGCGCTTAAAAAACGCACTGACAATTTGCAACAATGCATCCACCCGGGCATTGCCCGTTGGCGCAGCAGTTCGAACAGCCATTTGCATGGTCTTATCCATGCCTGCCTTTTTCGACTTCATTGTATGTGTGGAAAGGCAGTAATCACATTGCGTAATTTCGCTTACCAATAACTTTATGGCTTCAATCTCCAGTTCATTCAATGAGGCACTGCTTAGGCTTTGTTCCATCACCAGATAGGCCATGGTTGAAGCCTCACTATTGGCAAACTGCAGATACACATCCGCGATTTTACCCTGCATTCGAGTTGGCTCAAGGCTCGCTAAGCATTGCTCTGAAAGATCGGATTCACTCTTGGTTTTTAGTCTGGCCATGATTAACTCAAGTTTTTATACGTGCGTACAGTCTACCTCAGACCTTTCACAAAATAGAAAATCTTGTAAATCTGATATGCTTCTAATCAATAATCCCTCCCTTTGTGCCACGCAGCTGAACTTATGAAAATCCTTTGCTGGAACGTTAACGGCTTACGCTCAACCCTCAAGAAAGGCTTTGCACAACAAATGTGGGATCTTGACCCCGACATTATTTGTCTACAGGAGATCAAAGCTCAACAAGCTCAAATGCGCGCGCCCGTGCTTGATGGTTACCATGAATACTGGAATAGCTCTACGGTAAAAAAAGGCTACAGTGGCACAATGATTCTCTCTAAAACCAAACCACTGTCTGTAAAGATTGGCGTGCCTGGCACACAGGCAACTGGTGAAGGTCGAGTGATCACAGCGGAGTACGAATCATTTTACTTAGTCAACGTTTATGCACCAAATTCTCAAGACAAATTAAAAAGGCTAAATGTTCGCCTTGAATGGGATGCCGCATTACGCTCAACCCTTATATCACTAGATGAAATCAAACCCGTCATACTGTGCGGAGATCTGAATGTCGCACATAAAGAAATTGACTTAGCACACCCGAATCGAAACCGCGGCAAACACGGGTTTTCAGATCAAGAGCGCGACAGCTTCACTGAACTACTGGACTCAGGATTCATCGACGCATTCCGGCACTTTGAATCAGGCCCCGAACACTATACATTCTGGCGCTTTAATAAAGGTACGCGCGAAAAGAACATGGGTTGGCGCATAGACTACTACTGCGTCTCACATTCTCTTGAAGCCGATTTGGCGAATTGTTATCACCTACCAGAGATCATGGGCTCAGATCATTGCCCGATTGTTCTTGAACTGGCAGACTCTCTATAACTTCAATTAAAATGCACCATTGTGTCTGATACTTTTATATACAACAGCAAAGACAACCACGTAGAGCAGCGCTGCGAGCTAAGCGCGCTTTTACAGAAGCATTTGCATGAGTTACAAAGTGTGGTGGGCACTCGCGATGAATGGCCTTTGCATAAGAACTTTGCCGGTGAAGCAGAATTCTGGATGCAAGTGCACAAAGCATTGTTAGGTGCTGCGGCTGAATTCCCCGATCGTTGTGCAACGTTGTTACTGCTCGCAGATGATCCGCCGGCTCGTAAAAAACACTTAACACAGCTTTCGCAGCTAGGCGGTCAACTTATTCACCATGCACATACCCACCACCACGTTGAAGACCATCATTTTTTCCCTGTGTTTCAGCGCGCTTTTCCAAAATTAAATCACCACCTTGAACTACTTGATGGTGATCATAGAATACTAACAGAAACACTAGATCAACTAGAAAACGCTGTACGCACATTACCCGCAATACAAGCCGATAAAGGCAATCAATCAGAAGTATTATTTAGAGGTGAAGAGCTATTACATGCTGCAAACAGGCTTAACAAGCTTTTTAAACAGCATATAGCAGATGAGGAAGAAATATGCATACCAGCCATACTACAGCTCTAGCTGTTGTAAATTAGCCAAAGCAAAAAATTACCTCACGCATTATTCGGCTGCAGAGTTGCCTATATTATTCGGCACCACAAAACCAACCTCTTTCGCTAATACTCGAAGTTCTGGCAATGAGTTGCAAATCGTTTTTTCAAGTATTCGCGCCCTGTGATGTTCTACAGTACGATGGCTGATACCTAGCTCGCTTGCGATTACTTTACTTGAGGGTACTGTCTCCCCTTCTATTAGTAGCTTATAGACTTCTAGTTCTCGACCAGTCAATTTATGAAATCGAGACAATATAGTATTCTTTTCATCATTGGCTTGTCTAATCTCAAAGTCTTTCGCAGTGGCTTCAGAGATCCGCTCCAGAAGTATCTCAGGTAAAAAAGGTTTCTCAAGAAAATCCACTGCACCAGCACGCATAGCAGTAACTGATTCAGTTACACCACCGTGGCCGGTTATAAAAATAATCGGTATAGTTATCCCGCGCTCACTGAGCTCCGCTTGAAGCTCCAGGCCGCTTACCTCTGGCATGCTTAAATCCAGTACCAAACAGCCGTGCTGGTTGTTATATGACTCAAGGAATTTTTTTGCTGAATCAAAAGGATGCACGGTTAACCCATGGTACTCAAGCGCCCTGGGGAGCGTTCTTAAGACCGATGGATCATCGTCTACCAGAAATACGATCGGATTATTTTTTGCCATGCAAAGTTTCACTTAACTAGAAAATGCGCTCCGCTGCTATGTTTTAATTTTCAAACCATACCAGCACAACTCGTATTACAGCCCGGATTTTTCAGCCCGGCTATTAAGGCTAGGTTTTTTCAGTCAAGGGCAATGTAAAAGTAAAAGTAGCCCCTTTTTCCTCGCTTGCGTCTACCTCAATTGTGCCACCGTGGGTTGTGATGATGTCACGGCTTATTGACAACCCTACTCCCATGCCATCGGCTTTTTCAGTTTCAAATGCCTTAAAAGGATCAATTCCAGGCCCTATGCCCGGCCCGGTATCAGACACTGTCACGCTGACAACATCATCAGTACAATCTGTCGACACCTTTACAATATCAGGTTTCAGCCTGTCTGTATCCGGCATTTCTGATATCGCTTCTACGGCATTTCTTATTAAGTTAACGAGCACCTGGGCGATTTGAACGCTGTCAACTACAACAGTCGGAATTTTACCACTGACCACTTCAATTTGAACATCTGCCGTTCGCGCCTCACCGGCCATTATGCGTGCCGCTTGTTGGACTAGACTATTGATATCTGTTGAGCTCCGGGCAGAATTCTTGTTACTAATAAACTGCCGAAGTGCTCGAATGATCGCACCAGCACGCTGGGTTTCAGATTGAATATCATCCAAACATTCAAACAGCAGCGGATCATTTGAAGCATTTCCTTTGGCGATCTGTACCGCCGTATCCGCCGAGGCTGAAATTGCCAACAAAGGTTGATTCAACTCATGAGCAAGCCCGGTCGCCATTTGCCCAACAGTCGATATGCGGCCTAAACGCGCAAGATCACCCTGCAATTTCAGCGATTGCGTTTCTGAAACTTTTCTCTGTTCCATTTCCGCCTGCAGAGATGCATTTGATTCCGCCAATTCTGTAGGGCTACGAAGTGCTAGCAGCTTTGGCATCACCGGGTATAACGAAATAGCCGTAAGCACTGAGGCAATCGCGGTAAAAGCCTTAACCATTCCCTGAAAACCATACTGACCATTCCATACCACCCAAATGCTCACCACATGGGTCACACCACAGGCAAATATGAAAATACAAAACATGTAAACAACACCCGGAAACGGGACTTCTTTTCTTTTTCTCAAGAAGTACAACAGCGCTATAGGTATGGAAAAATAAGCAAAGGCGATCGCCACATCTGACAACACATTTAACCAAAGAATATCTGGTCGCCACTGATAACAAACACCATGCGGCATAAACTCATCTAACAAACTGGTTGGAGCAACCATCGTGTAGCCTCTTCGGTTTTTGAAACGCCCGGTAACGTATCGGGAATATAGTATCTAGTGCATAACTTAGCACGGCGGTAAGCAACCAAGGTTGCCGAACCTGCATGATCATGCGCTTCGGCAAACTACCAATAATCAGCGCAAGCTATAGGAAATAATTCTTTAAGCACCTACTGATTTATTCACTTGCCTACGCATTGCTAAAGAAAACCTCGTTACTTTTACTCATAGACTAACAACGCCGCTCGATCTAGTATCTTATTTGGCGTTGCAACGGGTTATCCTATGCAACTAGTTTAATTACCTAAAACGAAAGACTGAACCATATGAACAGGCGAACGTTTCTTCAATTAAGCACCATCAGTGCATGCATAGGTAAACTACCTATAGCGCTTGCCAAGAGCGCCGCGCCGACTTTCACCTTAACACCGAAAAAAGCCCAAATGAATATTGTCGGGGCAGAATTTCCGGCAACCGACATTTGGGGCTTCAACGGTGAAGTCCCGGGTACTCCCATCAGAATTCGGCATGGCCAGGCGGTAGACGTTACCGTTAGCAACGCCCTTGAAGTACCCACCTCCATACACTGGCACGGCATTCGTCTACCAAATGCGATGGATGGAGTCGCGGGTTTAACACAGCCAGCAATAAAACCAACAGAACAGTTTCGCTATCAATTCACCCCACCCGATGCAGGAACTTACTGGTATCACTCTCACGTTAACGCCTATGAACAGATTGGTCGTGGTCTGTACGGCCCGCTGATCATCGAAGAGACAGATCCGCCAAAAGTTGATAGAGACCTAACCTGGATGATCGATGATTGGCGCTTGCTAGACGACGCCTCAATCAGTGAAGACTTCGGCGCAGGCCATGATCGCTCCCACGCAGGTCGCATAGGCAACGTACCAACGGTTAACGGACGCTTTCGCGATGTTATTGGAGTACAAAGTGGCGAGCGCATTCGCTTAAGACTTATCAATGCATCCAACGCACGCAATTTCTCACTATCATTCGGTGAGCTAACACCATCTGTAATCGCGATCGATGGGCAGGCAGTTAAACCCTACCAAACCAAAAAACCTATAGTGGTCGGAGCCTCTGGCAGAGTAGATCTCATACTAGACATGACAGGCGAACCTGGCTCATCACACACCGTAACCGATAGCTTCTACAGGCAAACGTATAACTTAATTCGACTAGAGTTTGCAGATAAACCGCTACGGGAATCACCGCTTGATACCCCCATAACACTTGCAAAACCCACAATACCAGAACCGGATTTAAGCAACGCTCTGAAACTAGAAGTGACCATGGCAGGTGGTGCAATGAGCGGCTTACAACGGGCAAAGCTTAATGGCGAATGGATGGGGCTACGTGAAATTGCACAACAGGGTTATGTTTGGGCCATGAATGACATCGTTGGTAATAAGCTTGATATGCCACCCTTGATCGATACCAATAAAGGCCAGTCAGTCCAACTGACGCTAGTCAACAACACAGCATTCCCGCACCCTATGCACTTGCATGGCCATCATATGAAATTGCTATCCGTTGATGGCCAAGCGTTAGCAGAACCATACTGGGTCGATAGCCCGCTGCTTATGCCGCGTCAAACTATGACGCTGGCATTTGTTGCTGACAACCCGGGGGATTGGTTGTTTCATTGCCATGTATTAGAGCATCATGCTGCTGGACTCGGTGCATTGGTAAGAGTCACCTAATACGTACTAATTTTTCTTACTGGTTTTTCTTATTGGTTTATGGCCGACGAACAACATCACCCTCAACTAGACCATCAACAATTTCTATCTGCAAACCATCAGACAGGCCGGTTTGTATTTCACGGCGTTCGAAAGTATCACCGCTTTTAATCAGTACAAATTTTTTGTCGTCTTCAAAGATCAGCAACCCCTCATCAAGTGTTAGTACATCGTCACGGCGATCAAGCACAATATCTGCATTGGCACTGTAGCCCGCTCTAATTTTGCTCTCCGGGTTCTCAGTTATAGCGGCGCGAATTTCAAACTGTACTGTACCTTCATCTCTGTTGCCCTTCGGCGAGATAAATTCCAGCACGCCGTCAAAGGACTCATTTTCAATAGCGCCTATACTGATAACTAACGGCAAGCCTTCTGTTATACGCCCGACTTCAGATTCATCAACAGCACCAATAAAAATCATATCGGTCATGTCGGCGATTGATGCGATGGTTGTACCTTCATTGAAGTTGTTCGTCTCCGTAACTGACTCACCTTCTTTCACTGGAACGGATAATATAGTGCCTTTAACCGTTGATCTTATCTCACTAGAGACCGCACCACTCTCACCACTGCCACCTTCTTGTATCAGCAAAAGATTACTTCGTGCCCGGGTTTCCTCTTCGCGCTGAATTTCATAGTCGAACTGATACTTAGCGTATTCATCTTTAGAAATAACATTATCTTTTAACAGGTTGCGTCTTCGGTTACGCTCCCTAAGAGCGTTGGCTGCACTGATACGTGCGGTCTCTACGCGGGCTTGGGCGGAGTTAAGTGCCACCGCATCAGGAACTACCTGAATTTTAGCTATCAGCTCACCGCGCTTTACCTGTTGCCCGGCTTCAAGGTGGAGTTTTTCAACCACACCCGATACACGGGATTTTATTGTCACTTCACGGCGTGGCTCTATAGCACCCGTCGCAACTGCTTTCTTGATTATGGCGCCTGTTGTGACTTCCGAGGTTTCGAAAAACGTTTGTGGCGTTTCGTTTCTTTTTACTAAAAAATATAAACCAGCGCCTAGCAGCGCCAATACAATGAATAACAAAACAACTCTTATAATAACTTTAAGCATAATTATTCCGCGCGTAATGCTTCAACTGGGTCAATCTTCATTGCATGCCTTGCCGGTATTAGCGTGGCGAGCAATGACGCAATCGCAAGTGCCACAACCGCTGCTATGGCAATGCGTAAGTCAATAGTGGGGGTATCGAACAATACATCTGCATCAACACTTTGTGTGATCGGCCGTGTGATTAGATCAACCACATACAGACCTAACAGACCGGCAAACAAGCCGAGTATTCCAGACACTCCAACCAATGTTGAAGTCTCTGCTAAAATCATTTTAAGCACCGATGCAGGTGTCGCACCAATGGACTTACGGATACCAAACTCCCTTTGGCGTTCGCGTATGGCAATCAGCATAATGTTACTCACCCCCAGAACACCTGCCAACAGAGTAGCGAGACCGACTGTCCAGACAAATGCACGTATACCAATGAATAGCCGCTCAATACGCAAAAATTCGTTTTCAGAGTTCCAATCACCAAATGCCCGGCTATCAGTCGGTGCAACTCTATGGCGCTGCATAAGTAATTGGCGCATTTGCCCGGCAACATCAACACTACGTAAACCGTCAGCGGGAATCATGGCGTAAAAACCTATAGCATCGCCATAGTTAAATACTTGCTGAAAAGTACTGATGGGGATAAACGCCAGGCTACCCATACGCTCTCGATTGCTTCCGTAACGCTTGGGCTTAAACACACCAATAACGGTAAAACTAATTTGCCGTATTTGCACTTGACGCCCTATTGGATTTACCGATTCACCAAACAGATCACTGTGCACTCGCTCGCCTATTACCACTACTTTGCGTTTTTCTTTGATATCCAACGGATTAATAAACCGCCCGTAATGGAAGTCCATTGGTAGTACATGGCGAAACTCTGGCATATCACCGGACACTTCTACATCGGTAACTTTATTGCCATGCACCACATCGCTACGACCGCGCCAGCGCTCTAATCTGACGCGCGGCGCAAGGTGAGCTATGTCGGGTATTTTTTGTAGCAAAGCAGTTGTATCGTCGTTGCTCAATTGAATCGGCCGACCTGGTGGTAAGCCTTGATACGGCTGCGATGATGCCTGCCCCCACATATACAAAGCATTAGTGGCATAACCTGCCATGCTCTTATTAACACCCGACTGAATACCGTTTCCAAAGCCGAGCATAATAATTAAAATAAATATGCCCCAAAATATTCCAGATGCCGTCAACAGCGTGCGCAACCGATTACTCTTTAGCACTTGCCACACTTCTGCCCACAACTCTCGATCTATCATGATGGCTGCAACGCCTGCACAGGATCAATCGCCGCTGCGCGTCGGGCCGGCAGATAGCCTGCCAACGTTCCCGATACAATCACCAATAACGTTACCGCTACCACCACAAAGGTATTAACGTCGGGCTGATACATGTATTCGTTTTCAGGAACAGTGGCTTTGAGTAATTCAAGCAAACCTAAACTTGAAATCAAACCTATGTACCCGGCGATCACGGTGACAATCACTGACTCTAAAACAATTAGCCGTGTTATAGACCCGGGTGTTGCACCTATGGCTTTACGTATACCAATCTCCCGGCGACGTTCTGCTACTGATATCACCATAATATTACTCACCGCGAGCACACCCGTTAATACAGTACCCACACCTACCACTGCCACAAACACACGCACCCAATAAAAAAGATCAGTGACTTTCTTATATTCATCCAGGTTGTTATAAATTCGCGCAGCACGTTGATCATTAGGTGAAAAATTCTTACGCTGTGCCAGCAGCTCACGCACTTGCTGTTCGCTTTCTTTACTTTGTTGATAAGTCGCATCGCCCACGGTGTAGGTCATTTGATGCAATCGAACGGGCTCGGCGTACACCAGCTGTGCAGTGGTGATAGGTAAGTAGACGGTCTCTTCTTCGTCTTGTGAGCCATCGTCAGTAAACACACCCACCACTTGATAAGAGATTCCATTGATCGCGATCATTTTTCCAAGCGGTGCCGGTTGTTCAAATAAACGCTCGACTACTTTAGCACCTACAACAGCCACCTTGCGGCGCTCGGTAAGATCATTTTCATTAATGTATCTACCAGCACTAAGAACGGTTTTCTCGAGGTACAAATGATCAGGATGCACGCCTCGTATATCAAACGCTGCCTGCTGCTTGCCGTAGCGCACTGTGCTATCACCACCCACATAGTAGCGTGCTGATATCTTATCAACGTGCTCTATGTTGCTACGAATTTGTTCGTAGTCTTCGTTTTCATATCGAATGGACCGACCACGCGGCAAGCCTTTGTAGTCAATGGTCGTTTTACCGCCGTATATTCGTATACTGTTGACGGCATCATCTTTGAATTGCAACTCGACTCCATTTTGAAGACCACGTCCGGCCCCTAATAACAGCACCAGCATAAAGATTCCCCAGGCGACCGTCAGTACCGCCAACACCGTCCGGGTCTTGTGCGTACGCAACGATTCAGAGATCTCAAACAGGGAATCGAATACATTCATCACAAACGTTCATCGCGAATGATATCGCCGTCGCGTAACTGAATAATGCGTTGAGTTTGCTCTGCAATTTCCCGCTCATGGGTGACCAACACCACAGTCATGCCCTGGGCATTTACATCACGAAACAGGCTCATGATCTGTTCACCGGTTTGCGTATCTAATGCACCGGTCGGCTCATCAGCAAGTAACAGTGCTGGCTGGGTAATTAAAGCCCGCGCTATAGCAACACGTTGCGACTGCCCACCGGAAAGCTCTGAAGGTTTGTGCGTCGCGCGATCCGCCAAACCCACCCGCTCTAAGTATTCCATCGCAATTTTATGCCGCTTACGTCTTGATACGTTTTGGTAGTACAACGGCAGCGCTACGTTATCAAGCGCAGACTTGTGATGAATTAAGTTAAAAGACTGGAAGACAAATCCGATAAATCGGTTGCGATAGCGCGCTGCATCACGGGCTGACAAATTAGCAATGAGATTGCCGTCTAGAGTGTAGGTGCCACTGTCAGGGGAATCCAGGATTCCCAATATATTCAGTAGCGTTGACTTCCCAGAGCCGGATGAGCCCTGAATAGCCACAAATTCACCCGCCCCGATGAATAGATCCGTACCCACAAGCGCGCGCACCTGATGCTCACCCATGGCGTAGGATTTGGCAATGCTCTTAAGCTCAATCATTGGCTACAACAGATCTCCACACTGACTAATAGGATAGCCACAATAGCAGCCTTCGCTACGTAAATTCGTGTTGAGGGTTCGCTTTGGTAATAATTTCCGCTGTTACCGTCTAGCGCGAAGGTACCGTTGCCACTACACTTGACTACACCTCTCTTCTGAATGACACATACGGGATCAAACCATGGCACAGCCTAGAGTCCAGCAACACCACAGCAGCACACCGGAATCAGCGCGCGCCAGAATGCCCCACTTCAACTGGGAAGATCCATTCCTACTAGAGTCACAGTTGCTCGAAGAAGAGCGCATGATTCGCGATACTGCACATGCCTACTGCCAGGAAAAGCTCCAGACCCGGGTTCTTGAGGCGAATCGCCACGAGACTTTTGATCGTGACATTTTCAACGAGATGGGTGAACTAGGCTTACTCGGTGCAACCATACCGGAAGCATTAGGTGGCATAGACGCAAGCTATGTCTCGTACGGATTAATTGCCCGGGAAGTCGAGCGCGTAGATTCAGGCTACCGCTCTGCGATGAGCGTGCAATCATCACTAGTGATGCACCCTATATTTGCATTTGGCACAGATGCACAACGTAAAAAGTACTTACCAAAGCTTGCCTCTGGTGAATACGTTGGTTGCTTTGGTCTAACTGAACCCGACCACGGCTCTGACCCATCGTCAATGCTTACAAAAGCCAAAAAAACCGCTGACGGCTACGTAATCTCCGGTTCCAAAAACTGGATCACCAACTCACCTATTGCCGACGTATTCGTTATCTGGGCCAAGTCCGAAGCCCACGACAACAAGATCAAAGGCTTTGTTCTTGAAAAAGGCATGAAAGGACTAACCGCACCAAAAATCGAAGGCAAGTTCTCCCTGCGCGCCTCCATCACCGGCATGATCATGATGGATGACGTAGAAATACCAGAGGAAAACCTACTACCGGAAGTAGCCGGTTTAGCCGGCCCATTCGGCTGCCTTAACCGCGCCCGCTACGGAATTTCATGGGGCGCGATGGGCGCTGCAGAATCGTGCTGGCACTCAGCCCGCCAATACACCCTGGATCGCAAACAATTTGGCAAGCCCCTGGCTGCCAACCAGCTAGTGCAGAAAAAGCTAGCCGACATGCAAACAGAAATATCAATCGGCTTACAAGGCTGCCTACAACTAGGCAGACTGTTCGACCAACACCAGGCCCCCGCCGAACTGATCTCCCTAATGAAACGCAACAACTGCGGCAAAGCCCTGGACATAGCCCGAGTCGCCCGTGACATGCACGGCGGCAACGGCGTATCAGACGAATACGGCGTAATCCGCCACATGATGAACCTGGAAGCCGTCAATACCTACGAAGGCACCCACGACATCCATGCACTAATACTAGGCCGCGCACAAACTGGTATTCAAGCGTTTCAGTAAGGAAT
>CALGKA010000026.1 GCA_937927895.1 uncultured Granulosicoccaceae bacterium
ACAAAAAACCACTACCCCTCAACCAGCACCAAAACTGAAGACAAATCAAGAACCATCCAAACCCACAACGATCACGGCCTCTGGATTTACGACGTCCAGATAAGCCTAAACACCGATAACGACAACGACGGCCTCTACTCAACCTTCTCAGTCTCAGTAGATATCGATTCAAGCTACAACCCCAGAACCGTTTATGCAGTTCTCTACTTAAGAACCGAAAGTGGCCCATGGTTAGAATATGCTGTGACAAATAGCTTTATCGTGACAGGAACCGGCAGTGCAGATGCCGTAGCGATCGAGACTAACCTTGAGTCCGGCTACCCAGGTGGCTACTACGACCACTACATAGAAGTGTACGATGCCTACGACGACTCATTGTTGATCACATATGGCCCAGATCAAAGTCGACACGTGTTCGGCCTGCCATTTGAAAGCGACCACCATGATATCCACTACACCTATGGCTATCAGTACAACAGCTCAGGTGGGTATGGATATTATGGATCATCAGCGAACGTTAGCGTGTCATTTACCGGTAGCGGCTCCACTACTCTATATTCGCTATTGGGCTTATTGGCATTGGTGTTTTACAAACGCCGATTCTCGCAACGCTCTTGAGTACAAGCTCAAAATAGCGCACCAATTAATAAATAAGCTTTACGTTAGCTGTGCCTTAGAGAGTTTAATCCACTCACGGTGCATGTCGCGATAGAACTTAGGTGATAATTCAGCTTTATCTACAACGCTTTTAAATTGTTCCTGCGCTTGCAAGTTATCGCCCTGGCTTGCGAGCATCATACCGTAGCGGTAACTGGGCTCTGGCCCGGTGTAATACTTAACTAACGCTTCATATTCTTCTGTGGCTTTAGTGTATTCACCCAACGCCTCTTGCGTACGCGCATAAAGCAGGTGTGCATCTTGATTTTTATAATCAGGGTTCTTCTCAATTAGTAAATCAAGCACTGATTTTGTTTTTTCAAAATTGTTTAAGCCAAACTCACTAGCAGCAAGTTTGTGCAAAGTATCAGGGTTGTGCTCATTTAGTCCTGAAAGCGCTTCACGATACAAAGGCGCGGCCTCTGCAAACTGGCCTTTCTCAACATGGATGTCGGCAAGGTCTATAGCATTCTTAGCCGTTGCAGAAATCGCGTAATCTCGCTTTGCTTCATCTAATGATCGGTTAGGAGCGAGCACCTTACCTATGTTTCGCTGCGCACTGCGTCCTGTCCGACCACCAAAGAACTCTGGCAATACTTCTGCAATTATATAGGCCAACACGCCAATACCCGGAAGCGACAACAACGCCATAATCCATAGCTGACTGCGACCCGTCTTAATAACATGCACTATAGCAATAACTGCAAAGATTGTAGTGAGACCAAGAAATGGCATATTTATTACTCCAACAAAAACTTAACTTACAACTGTAATAATAAGTATACCATTTCCAGAGAGTTGGCAGAATTGTCCACACAGATTTGGCGGTCTTTGCAAACGTTTCAGGCCGCGGTGGAATTGACCTTCCCAAATCCGTGGAGTGCGCAGTTGTCGTGGATTCACAAAATAAAAACACTCACTTGCTTTACACTCAGCTATCAATAGTTAGCCACGGGAAATACCATGATCGGTGTCATTTTCGAAGTTTGGCCAAAGCCAGAACACAAAGACGAATACCTCGCACTGGCTGCAGAGTTACGCAGCACACTTGAAGCAATAGATGGCTTTGTATCCGTAGAACGGTTTCAGAGCATCACAGATGAAAACAAATTGTTATCAGTCTCTTTCTTTGACAGCCACACTGCACTAGATGAATGGCGCAACATTGCAGAACACCGGGTCGCTCAGAAAATCGGCCGTTCAAGCTACTTTCAAGATTACCGATTGCGAGTAGTTAACGTAGAACGGGACTACAGCATGAGCAACAGAGAACAGGCACCAGAAGACTCCAAAGCCATAACGTGAAGCAACACTTAAAGCCGGCAATAAATTGAGCTCTCGTGATTGGGGTTTACTTTGCCTACTAGCATTGCTTTGGGGCTGCTCCTTTATGCTTATGGCAATTTGCCTGGAGAGCCTACCCGTTTTAACAACTGCATTCAGCAGGCTAGCGCTTGCAGGGTTACTACTCCTTGGCTTCGTGATTATCAAAAAAGAAAAAATCCCACTGGATTTATTGTTCCTAAAACAAATCACTACACTTGGGCTGTTACGCGCCGCCCTACCCATTACTTTAATACTTTGGGCTCAATCTAGAATAGACAGCGGCGTGGCAGGTATTCTTAATTCAACCTCCGCGTTGTTCACACTTCTTGTAGCTCACTGGTTAACCGACAATGAAACAATAACGCAGAACAAATTAGTGGCCGTTTTATTGGGCATGACAGGAGTTGCAATCATAATGGGTGCCGATGCAATTCGCGGCTTAAGCGATCAAGTCGCAGGGCAGCTTGCAATGCTAGGAGCCACTCTATGCTATGGCTTTGCCAACGTATACGGACGTCGCTTCTCTAGCCGTGCACCAACTGTATCAGCCGCCGGCATGTTGCTAACAGGGAGCTTTCTGATAGCACCGTTAGCCATTTACTATGATTGGCCACTGCATACAGCGCCAAGCGCAAGATCTGTTATTGCTTTAATCGCACTGGCAGCATTTAGTACTGCTTGTGCTTTCGTTGTTTGGTTTAGATTGATTCGCTCAGCAGGGCCAAACAACACCGTGCTTGTGACCTTTTTGGTTCCACCGATCGCGCTATTACTAGGCACCATTTTTCTAAATGAAACTATATCAATAAGCGACTTCGCAGGACTTCTATTTATTGCGACCGGCTTATGGATCAGTCAGAAAAAACCGCTACATAATAAAACATAACTAGTCAGACAATTTCGCAGCCAACAATTTGAAACCTGCCACACCAAACAACACAGCAAACACTACTTCAAAAAAGCGCCTTAACTTAAGATACCAGTGACGCACCAAAGACGATGAAAACAATACTGCATAGCCCAGAAAAATAGTGGCACTAATGACACCCAGCATAAATATAACGGATAACAGACCACCCAGATCGATACCAGCAGGCACACCCAAAGAATAAAGTGCCGCAAAAAACAAAATAGCTTTAGGGTTGGTTAAATGAATGAGTAACCCTCTAACATACGTAGCCCCCATATTAGCTTCTGCAACTTTAGCTATCTGTGCTGGAGCATTAGCCATAGCAGCACGCAGTGAGCGGTAAGACAAGTAAATTAGATAACACGCGCCAGCATACTTGATTGCTTCAAACAGCCAGACATTGGCATGCATAATAGCCGCCAGACCAAAAGCTGCAGAAACAGACCAAAACAAAGAGCCCGTTAGAATACCTGCAGCGAGCACTAGACCGTAACGTCGCCCTTGACTCATTGACACACCCATAATTGCTAAGGTTGCAGGCCCGGGGCTCGATATAGCGACGATCGCCGCAATGGCAATCAATTGGTAATTAATGTGTTCCATACATTCAGCGTACAGTAAGTTTTGGCGGTTTCCAACCATGCAAACGTAGCAAAAATAGCGCAACAACTTGTATTTTGCTGACAAAACCCCAATGCTGTAAGTTCAATATGATGAATACGGGGTATTCAATGAAAATTACTAGACGCACTGCCATCAAAGGGCTCGCCGCGAGCGTAGCTTCAGCCACTATAGCCAACGGAGTCAAAGCCGGCACTGTGCCGAAGTTTGCAAGCAAAGATTTTAACCCTGACAACACCGATACTTTTAAAGTTCAAGTAGCGCACCGATGGGGCAACGAAAGCCTCGCGGCTGTAATTAAAAACACATCGCCACATGCAGCTACCATTAATAATGTTAATTCATTATCTGCAGACTATGGACGGTTTAATTTTTCAACCTTAACGCAACACGGCCCTTTAACACTTGCAGCAGGCGAAGAGGTAATCGTGCCGTTTGAAGTAATGGGCACCCCGGTTAACGCCTTTGGTCATTTTGATAATCGCTTACAAAAGAGACTACAAGAAGCACTGGTAATCTCTACTGAAAATGCTTCAGCTAAAGTGACTACTACTCTAAACCCTAGAATAGTTTAACTGACCTACACACTTATGGCTGGCTACTAAAAAGCCGCTTTCACAAAAAAAGCCACCCAACAAAACTGTTAGGTGGCTTTCTTTTCTAAAGTAACGTAAGTTTTATTTAACGCTTTTGTCCTTAGAGATACGCTTAGCAACATTCCAAATCATTGGCATAAACAACGCCGCCAATACAAGCTTAAATACATCACCCATTAGGAATGGTGTAATACCGTATTGAAGTATTGGCTTGTCAAAACCAAGCACCGCACCGAGCCACAATAAACCCGGGATATAAATAACGGCGTTGCCAATAAGCATCGTGCCTGCGGTAGTAAGAATGTTTCTATCCCAACCACGCTGAGCCAGAAAACCAACTGCAACCGCTGCTAATAAAAAGCCCATCAAGAAACCACCTGTAGGCCCAACCATATAGGCCAGACCAATGCCCTTTTCAGGAGTTCCTGCGAATACCGGCAGTCCCATAGCGCCCTGGGCCAGATATAGCGCCACAGTGGCACCGCCCAATTTCCAGCCATAAGCCATGCCGATAACCAACACTGCCAATGTTTGCAGAGTCATAGGTACCGGGTAAAAAGGAATCTGCACTTTGGCACTGGCCACCAGCACAAGCGAACCTGCAATCGCAAGGACCACGTTACGTAAGAGCGAGCTTTTTGAGGCCTGTTGCCCGCCAGCGAGTACGTCTACAAGGGGTGAGTAAGTGCCGCTATTTGTCATCTGAATCACACATGTTGAAGGGAAAGCCGAATGTTAACTCGGCGACAGATCAAGATCCAGCCTTGCAATGCCGCAAATCACTCTTCGAGGAAGCGAACCGCGCCAATATAAGGCAAATTGCGGTTCCGCTGGGCATAGTCTATGCCGTAGCCGACAACGAATTTATCTTCAATTTCAAAGCCCACCAGGTCAGCCTTAACATCAACCTCGCGCCGCTCTGGCTTGTCGAGCAAGGCACAGACCATCATTCGGGCGGGCTCTCGTGACTCCAGCAGGTGCATCACATGATTGAGCGTGTGGCCGGTATCGACGATATCTTCTACAACTAAAATATCGCGATTTTTAATCTCGCCGCGCAGATCCTTAAGAATACGAACCTCCCGCGAGGATTGCATAGAATCACCGTAGGAAGAAGTCTCAAGGAAATCGACCTCAACCGGCAACTGTAGCTCCCTCACTAAATCGGCAATAAACATAAACGAACCGCGCAGCAATCCAATCACAACAAGCTGATCGGTATCAGCAAAAAATTCATTTATTTCCAGTGCCATTGCCTCCACACGGGCCGCAATAGCCTTGGCAGAGATCATGTCATCTACTACATAGTTATCATGTTGCATGTTTTTTTAAAGCGTAAGTAAAGGCCGTTTAGGCCTTGGGTTGATAAGAACCGCCGTGATCTTGTGACCATTGCAAAGGTTGGTTGAGAAACTTTTCAACCTCATCAAGGGTATAGGTATCGAAGTAACCATTGGCACGACAGCACGCTAATACATCCCACCACGTGGCAAGGTAGTGCAAAGATAAACCGCGTGAAGCAAGTCTAGATTGGGTATCAGGAAAAACATCGTAGTAGAAGATCACAAAGGTGTGATCAGCGACAGCACCCGCAGCACGCAAGGCATCGGCGAATACTAATTTTGAACTACCATCGGTCGTGAGATCTTCCACCAACAATACCCGCTGGCCTTCAATAAGATGACCTTCAATTTGGGCATCACGAACAAAACCTTTAGGCCTTTTGCGTACGTATTGCATTGGCAAACCCATACGCTCTGATATCCATGCAGCAAACGGAATACCAGCAGTCTCGCCACCAGCGACAGCGTCAAAGACCTCAAAGCCCACATCACACAAAAGCGTAGAAACTGCAAAGTCCATTAATGTAGAACGCACACGCGGGTAAGAAATTAATTTTCTGCAGTCTATATATACAGGACTGGCAAGCCCTGAGGTTAGCCGGTAAGGCTGATCAGCACGAAAGTGAACGGCACCAATCTCAAGCAACATTTTGGCAGTGAGATCAGCCATGGTTTCTTGATCTGGAAAAGTATTCTGAAACATATTCACTTGTAGAATGATGGAAATTAAATATCTATTGTTACGCGCACATATAATTCACAGCAAAGCACGCTATGCGACAACCCAGTGAAGATCACACTCTGGATCGAACACGGTGATATCGCCCTCCTCCGTTTTAACTTTGGACTTATAACTGACAGCCGTGCCTTGTCTTTTTAATGTAATTGTTTTCTCACTCGGGCTAACACCGTAATAAGACGCTCCATTCATAGAGACAAAAGCTTCAAGATTGTCTAGCGCGCTTTCCTCTTCAAACACATGAGCCAAACACGACAACGTATTAGGCGCGTTGTAAACACCAGCACAACCACAAGCACTTTCTTTAGCACCATCAACATGTGGTGCGCTATCGGTACCTAAAAAGAAACGACCATCACCTGATACAGCCGCTGCGCGCAGCGCTAAACGATGATGCTCACGTTTAGCAATAGGCAAGCAATAATAATGAGGCCGTATGCCACCCTTAAATATATGATTGCGATTGATCATTAAGTGATGCGTCGTAATCGTAGCTGCAAGGTTTTCAGATTCACTCTGCACGTACTTCACACCATCTTCCGTGGTCACATGTTCCATAATCACCCGCAAACCCGGTGTGCGCCGCCGCAACGGATCTAACACAGTCTCAATAAACACCGCCTCACGATCAAAAATATCAATATCCGGATCAGTGACTTCACCGTGCACACACAACGGCAATCCGATTTCCGCCATCCGCTCAAGCACTGCGGCTACTTTAGTGGTATCCCTAACACCTGAATCTGAGTTAGTAGTCGCCCCCGCCGGATACAATTTAACTGCCGTAATCACACCAGCCTTGGCAGCCTTTTCAACATCATCAGCGCTAGTCGCCTCAGTAAGATACAGAGTCATCATCGGCTCAAATTCCGAATTCGGCGGCAAGTAGGCATTAATTCTGTCGCGGTAGGCAACAGCATCATCCATAGTCACCACCGGCGGTACCAAATTGGGCATAACAAGCGCACTCGCAAAATGCTCAGCCGTGCCAGACAAAACCGCCCGCATAACCGATCCATCACGAAAGTGAACGTGCCAGTCAAACGGCCGACGCAGAGTAAGTTCAGCAGCCACGGTCAGCCCCCGGCTTTAGTTGAGTTTTCATATCAGCGATTCAGAAGAATTTGGATGCCGCATTATATCGGGTGTTGAACTTAATTATTCGGCAAAAAATCCCTTGCACGCCATTTCTTGTGCTATCAGGGCAATTTTTAGACTTGCTTGAATCAGACCATCAGAATGTGAAGCCTCACGAATGGAACGGATCACTGGAGGATCACGAGCAGCTCATATAGATTTGAGTTGATATTCTTTCGGAACGACTAATTTTTAGGCCTCACAGTTTACTTCCTCGCGGACGCTCAAGGGTCTCCCGAAAGTTACCTGACAATCAGCAGCTTGTGTTTGGCGCGCGTTTTTTGTATTCGATAATAAATTAAGCTTCACAGATTAAAATCCCTCGCTCACGCTGGCGGGCTTCCTTCAAAGATGACGGGCGTTACTTTGATTGGGTCAGTGTTTTTATTGGAGTTGGATAATAATTAAACTTCACAGTTTCAAAGTCCCTCGCTCACGCTAGCGGGCTTCCTTCAAAGATGACGGGCGTTACCTTGGTTGGGTCAGTGTTATTATTGGAGCTGGACAATAATTAAACTTCACAGTTTCATAGTCCCTCACTCACGCTAGCGGGCTTCCTTCAAAGATGACGGGCGTTACCTTGGTTGGGGCAGTGTTTTTATTGGAGTTAATTAATAGTTTAGCTTCACAGCCCCAGCTTCAAAGTCCCTCGCTTACGCTTTAGGGCTTCCTAAAAGAAAAAGATAACGAGTGTGCTCTAGAAACAAGCTGGTAACTTATATAAGTTAATAAGTCGGATAGAGCATCAGTAATAACTGCAAACACGAGCGCGAAAAACATCCAGGACCCCAAACCTATATTGAGCGTCGCGAACCACTAACCCATCAATTGCCAATATCCCAAAAAGCCGACGTAGAGTGCCGACACTCACGAAGTGAATGCGGTTAACGCGCTTTTTGTTGTTTTTTGAAACAGTCTTCCGTGGGGTCAATGCGCCAGGGACGGCGCTTTGAGCGCGGTGCACACGGATGTGCCCATAGTTGACAATAATGGGCGCGACCCCATTCCTGATGATTTCAAAAAATGGCGCAGCATCCGTTCCCAGTTAAAAAAGGCAACAAAGCAGCAAGAAAACGTATTTAAAACGCGGTCCGTAAAGGGAAGCCCGCCAGCGTGAGCGAGGGTTTAAAGAAGTTGGTGCTTCGGTATTCGCTAGCTTAAAAATATAACTGAAGTAACTATGTCTTTTTTAGTAACCACATAGAAGTTAAT
>CALGKA010000027.1 GCA_937927895.1 uncultured Granulosicoccaceae bacterium
TTTGGGGCTGCCAGCAGCCACAAACCAATAAAGGTATAAAATACCATAAATAGAGCCAATGGCACTTGACTGACGATACCACGCCTACCACTGCCAAACAATTCTACCGCTATCGCATGCCCCATCAATACCGACAAAACATGCCCCACTACCACCGCCGCCGCTTGGCTTAGCCAAATCAGCTTTACCGATTGCGGCGAGTTTAAAAACCCGGTTGTGACATAGTAAGAGCCAATACCGAGTAGATCAGAGCCGTTAGAGAACGGATCTGAAGTGGCTTTTACCACGTACTGAATGTTGACCATAAAAGAAGTTAAAAAATGTGCAAAGTGATACGCAAATGCGATCGGCAACACAGAGATTGATAACGCGCAAAACGCCTGTTTAAAAGTGACGATATTTTGATCAGTCACCGCATCTAAAGCATTAGCCGAACGATGTTTGATACGTGCGAATTTCAAGCCTGCATAAATACAAACTCCATACACGACTATGAGTACCGTATTAGTCAGTAGTAAACCTAACACCGTTTCCATCACAATCGCGGAGCGACCAGGGAAATCCAGCGGGTTTATATTAATACTGGATAACCAAAAAAACGTTTCATTTAAACCATCAAAACTACCGCAGCCAAGCAACACAAGTATAAATACTGCAGCACTAACGGAAGTTGGCCAGGCATTCACCGCGAGAAAGCCTTGTAGGCCAAATCGTGCGCGGCTACTGATTGTTCCAATTACAGCTAGCTGTGAGAATCGCTTTAACATTATGCTGAAGCATTCGCCGTGCTCTAGCCACACACTCCCGAACAACAACACACAGCCGAAGGTAAAACACCAGTAAATGGATACAATCACTGCAAGCTTTACTGGCTCTGCGGGTGTGGGATCTGCCAAAGAGTAAGATATAAATAAAAGAAACAGCAAGACAGCAGGCCATTGACCCAGCCAGCCGGGTAAGCTCAAGCGCTTACCTGTGCGATATCTATTAACAACACTGGCTACCCCCGACCAGGGCTCAACCCAACTCCATAGATCACCCAATAGGCCTTGCAGCAATACAAAACCTACCCACCACACAGTCCAAATAAAAAGTGGCAGTGGATTTTCCAGCGGATCATAGGAGGATGTAAAACCTATGTAGAGCAAAAAGAATAGAAATATGGTAGAAAAAATACTGGTTATGAGTTTTACGGTCTGACTACACGCTGGCCAAAGACGGATTGAATTGAATATCTTTTGCGAAGCCTGTAGCGGCAAGCAAGCCACTAGCGCTAAGGTAAGCACAACCACCAACACACCCGAGGCCGTATAGAAATCCGTGGGCAACAACAACACCAGGCCCTGCTCTGACACATGCGCTCGCACATCCACTGAAAACAACAGCCCGACAATAACTGAAACTATACTTATCAAAGTGCCTTTGAACACGGATTTATCGAACGACAAAACAGGTTAATTATGTATTTCCAGCATTTAGTTAATCAAGTGCGATCTCAGCCATCGCGTCTACAATGCTTTCACGTAAAGTAGTTACAATAAAATCAACATTTTCTTTTGTGATGATCAATGGCGGCGACATAACATTCAAATGCAAAATAGGCCGAACCAACAAACCTTTGGCATCGGCAATATTAGAAATCACTTTGCCAATATTGAGCTCCTCGGGGAAAAGCTCACGGGTTTCCTTGTTGGCAACAAACTCTACGCATTGCATTAACCCTACACCACGAACCTCACCGACAATTTCCAGGTCGAGCAACGTGCGTAGCTGTTGTGCAAAATACTCACCTACCTTTTTAGAATGTTCAAGCAGGTTTTCACGTTCCATAATTTCAATATTTTTTAACGCTGCCGCACAACAGACAGGGTGTGCCGAATACGTAAAGCCGTGAGCAAAGCAACGCTGAGTGCCAGACTCGCTAATGACATCATGTATTTTATCTGAATAAATAGTCGCACCAATCGGCAGATAACCAGAGCTAAGCCCTTTAGCACAGGTAATAATATCTGGAACAATGCCGAACACAGCTTCAGATGCAAACCAATGGCCTAGTCGCCCGAATGCTGTTACTACCTCATCAGATACATAGAGAATATCGTGGCGCTTGCATACTTCATGGGTTCGTTGGTGATAACCCGCAGGTGGAACCACCACGCCGCCAGCCCCCATTATTGGCTCTGCAAAGAACGCCGCTACTTTGTCAGCACCTATAGATAATATATTTTGTTCTAATTCTGTTATTAAAAATTCTAAAAATGCAGACTCACTATCAAACTCTGCAGCGTGGTATAGGTTCGGGTTTGAAACGTGATGAATAGTATCGGTTTTGTAGTCGAACTCAGGCGGATGGTCAGCCTTTTTTCCACCGATAGACATCGCTATATACGTACTGCCATGGTACGAGCCGTCTCTTGCAATAATATGTTTTTTATCGTGCAAGCCGCGGCAGTTTTGATAATACTGAATTAAACGATATGCCGAATCGATAGCGGTAGAACCACCACAACTAAACATAACGTGGTTTAAATCGGCAGGTGCTAGATCTGCAAGTTTAGAGGCAAGCAATGCACCCGGAGTGGTAGTCATGTCAGTAAACGGACTTGCATAAGCAAGCTTCTTTACCTGTTCGGCAATTGCATCTGCCATTTCTTCGCGACCTTGACCAATATTGGTGCACCACAAGCCCCCGACAGCGTCTAAGTAGCGGTTGCCTTCAATATCAGAAACATAAGCTCCTTCTGCCTGCTCTATTATCATCGCCCCCTCCGTGGCGAAGGAATCGAATTCCTGCCACGGGTGAGTAAAATGGTTTATATCTTTTTGCCAGATATCTTTCGCATAATTGGCACTTGGGATTTCGGTAGACATGCTAAGACCCTGTTATCGGACTTTAAATGTTACTCTGATTATTGATAGACAGCCAACACAAGCACGACACACCCCGAAAGCGGCATTGAGCTTAGCCACACAACAGCTGTATGAGCCCGATATCAGGAAGCGGATTCAAATTTAATGCACACACCGAGCAAACAGCACCCTGTAAACCAAGCACGCACGAGCTACTCAATTGTGGTTCCAGCGTGGAATGAATCCGAGCACATCAGCCACACGTTGAGTGCAATCAACCGTGCAGTATCGGAGCAAAAGCATCCCGCAAGCACAATAGTGGTAGATAACAACTCAACTGATAACACCGCAGAAATCGCAGCCCTTGCCGGCGCCACGGTAGTGTTTGAACCGATCAATCAAATTGCTCGTGCAAGAAACGCTGGTGCTAATGCATGCAATTCAGACTGGATTATATTCGTTGATGCCGACAGCACCGTTAACCCAACACTACTAAAATTAACTCTGGATGCGTTAGCCAGTGGCAACGTTATAGGCGGAGGCTCAATAGTTAAATTTGACCGTGAACTCAAAGGCATTGCAAAACTAACGTTATCACTGTGGAATTGGTGGTCGGTGAAGTCTCGATCTGCCGCGGGTTGTTACCTTTACTGCACCCGTGAAGCATTTGAGACTGTCGGTGGATTCGATGAAAAACAATATGCTGCTGAAGAATTGTATTTATCTAAAAAGCTCAGAAAGTTAGCCACAGCACGCGACCAACAATTTCTGATTCACACGGAGGCACCTATAGTATCGTCAGCACGTAAAATTGATTGGTACACCACCCGCCAGATGTTCGAGCAAGTGTTAAAGCTACTCATTCCAGGCGCTACCAAATCCAGGGATAAGTGCACGGTTTGGTACGATAGAAGCAATATTAAAAACGACAAGTAACCGCAAGCAAAGCCTTCAAACTGCACAAAGCGTCAGTCGACAAATGGAGTTCCTTGATGAAAACGTAACACCCACCCCTTACCTGCCCTGGTCCAAATAGAACTGCGCCTGGCCTTTTCTACCTTGCCACCATAAGTAACATGACTATTGTAGGTAAGCTGAACGGTATCATCGCTTAGCATACGCATTTTAAGATCATCCAGTGGAATCAGCGCATCAATAGATGCTGCATTAATCGACAGAACTTGCTCTCTGGAATAGATTTTTCCCGATCTGCCAATTTCAGAGAAATCATCGGCGAATATGGTATCCATATACTTTCGATTGAATCTGGTTTCTTTAATCCAAAGCTCTTCCTCCAGACGTTGTAGTAGAGCAAAGTTTTTATCGGATAGTTTCATGTGCGACCCAGTACACTCGCTACCCTAAAATACCACGTAGGCAAGCTTCAAAACCATTACCCACAACACTACACTTGAAAACAAATAGGCGACAAAGCGCGCTAACACATTGGCAATAAAGCAATGAATCACGCTGTGAGCAACCCTTGACAACACATAAACCCAAGCCATAGCGACAAACGCCGGATCAGCCTTATCTAACACCATTAGCAATAAGCACACAGTATAAAAAATAACCGGTGCTTCACATAGGTTTTTAAAATTATTGGAAGATTGATTTATATGGCCAGGCAATCGCTCGTGAACTTTCTCAGGAGTCGATAACTCCTGGGCGTTAATTTTATTCTTAACCGTATAACTTATTCGGCAATAGTACATGTACGCCCATACCAACAGGGTAAGCAACAAGAGTGCAACTATGGGCTGGACGATGGACTGGGGTATGTCATGTGGCATGATAATTTAACTATTGCGATTGGCAGTGATTAGGGTTCACTTCGAAGCCCGAATGGGTTGCCGAACGGATCCAACACCTGGCACATTTGTGATCCATCGTCGAGCATCATGGGACCTCTAAATAGAGTAGCACCGATCGACAATAGAAATCTCAAACGCTTTTCAAACGCTACGGTATGCCAGTAGACAACGGTTCCCGCTGCACCTGACGGGACCTTTGCGTCAGATACCACTACTTCAAGGTTTGTATCGTCAATAGTGATGTATTCAAACTGGCTCCGTTGCTCTACCTGCCTTACAGAGCCTGGAAATGCTTTCTGGTACCAATCAAGGCCTAAGCCACTGTCAGGCGCATGAATCATGATAGAGATTTTTGGCAAGCTGACAGAATATCGTAGAACGCTACGCTACAAGCGTTTCAATAAACCCTTTAACAGCTCCTACGCCTTCCTGCTCCATAATGCGAATGGTTTCAGAGCCGACAACTGCAATATCTACTTTACCGCGCAAGTAGTTTATATCTTCCTTTGACTTCACTCCGAAGCCAACAGCCAATGGCAGTTCAGTGCTATTTCTGCAGGTTTCAAGGTATGCGGTTATCTCATTAGAGAAAGCGGTATCTTTACCGGTTACACCTTTGCGAGCCACGCAGTAAATCATACCGGAGCTGTTATCACTTAAATGCCGCATGCGGCTTTCCGGGGTGTACGGTGTGAATATATGTACTGGTGATAATTCAGCGGCATGCATGGCATCTAAATATTCCTGCCCTTCAGCCGGTGGCAAATCTGGAACTATACAACCTTGAATACCAATTGACTTACAACGATTTACAAATTCAGTGACCCCTTGGCAGAATAGAATATTGTAGTAAGTCATGAATAGAAACGGAATATCAAACTCACGCGTTAATCGCTCTGCGGCTTCAAAGCTCTGCTCTACCGTGGCACCCCTTTTTAGCGCTTCAGCGTTTGCTCTAAGAATTACCGGACCATCAGCCATTGGCTCAGAGAATGGTATTTGCAGCTCCATTAGATCAACGCCGGCGTTGACCATATCTTCAACTATACGCAATGAATCATCAAAGTTGGGGTAACCCAACACTATGTGAGTCATTAGGAGTATGTCTTTCTTTTCGCGGGCTTTTTTTATTGATAGCTCAAGCGCTGTGGTTCGTGAATGCATTATTTTGTGGCTCCGGCGTTTTGGTACTGTTCTGCCTTATCAATAATAAACTGGCGCCATTTGGGATCATCTACGGCATCAGCCACCGTGAAAATATCTTTGTCGGCACGACCAGACATATTGATCAGAATGTTGTCATCGGGTGACATAGTCGGTGCTTCGGCATAAGCTTGCGCAAAAGCATGGGACGATTCAAGCGCTGGAATTAGACCTTCATTGCGCACAGTTTTTTGCATTGCTGCGACCACATCAGCGTCTGATGCTGCTTCAAAGCGCACTTGTTTGCTTTCATGCAAGGCGCTTAATATAGGGGATACGCCAACGTAATCCAGGCCTGCAGATACGCTGTGGGTATCTTTCATTTGACCATCGTTGTCTTGCAGAAAATACGTTTTATAACCTTGTGCGACACCAATCGTGGCATCGTCATAAGCAAGGCGTGCCGCGTGTTGACCCACGCCCTTGCCGCGACCCCCGGCTTCAACGCCGACTAGCTCTACGTCTTTGTCATCAAAAAAGCCCGAGAAAATCCCCATAGCGTTCGATCCACCACCCACGCAGGCATACACTCGCGCTGGTAGCTTTCCGGTGCGTTCCAGCATCTGAGCGCGGGACTCGGTACCGATAACAGATTGGAACCAGCTGACCATTTCAGGAAAAGGATGCGGCCCGCAAGCGGTGCCAAGCACATAGTGGGTATCTTCCATGTTTGTTACCCAATCGCGAAAAGCTTCGTTGATGGCATCTTTTAGTGTTTGGCTTCCTTCCGTTACGGCGACTACCGTGGCCCCCATTTGCTCCATCCAAAATACGTTTGGACGCTGTCGAGCGACATCGTGGGCCCCCATGTATATGGTGCAGTCAAAGCCGAACTTGGCAGCCATGGTGGCTGTGGCTACCCCGTGCTGGCCGGCGCCGGTCTCTGCTATCACGCGTTTTTTACCCATGCGCTTGGTTAACAAGCCCTGACCCATCACGTTGTTGGCTTTGTGCGCGCCGGTGTGGTTGAGATCTTCTCTTTTTACATAGATGGCGGCACCACCCAATTGCTCGGTGAGGTTATCCAGCCGGGAAATGGGGGTGGCGCGGCAAGAATAAGTAGACATGATATCCAGGTATTCCTGCCAAAAAGATTCGTCTTCCCTGGCCGCCAGGTAGGCAGATTCAAGTTCATCGAAGGTCGGCACCAGAATTTCGGGGATATAGGCACCCCCGAACTGGCTGAAGTAGCCGCTATTTTTCATTGTTCTAATTTATCCGAAATCGGTAATGATCAGCCGCGTTTGCAACGGCCCTTTGCTGCCCCAGTTTACCAGAGCTGGAAAGCGCTGTACCGGTGTGAATCAACATGTCTCTGCATTCAAAATGCAACGACCTGTGTTTTCTACCACCGCGCCTAAACTAGCAAGCCGCATGTGCTCTTAGTGTGTTCGCCGAGTGAACAGAGATTTTGAACGACAATATGAACGGAAATAGGTCGAATTCAACCAGACTACCGTAACCACAAGACATATAATCCTCGCACACTCCACTTTGCCTTGCCGCCATGTCTAATCCTTTCGATCACCGCAGCGAATATGCACTGATACCCGGACTGAAACGCCATGCACGTGTCGATCTAGGGCCGGTGCGCTCGGTCATTCAACCGCTCTCACGATTAGGTGAGGAGCTCGGTATTGAGCTGTTTATAAAACGTGACGACGCTCTTCCCCTGGGAATGGGTGGCAACAAAGTCCGGCAGCTGGAATTTTATTTGGGGCCAGCCGTTGAGCAAGGCGCAGACACCGTGCTGATCACCGGTGCAGTTCAGTCAAACTTTGTTCGCCTGTGTGCTGCAGCTTGCAGAAAACTAGGCTTGCAACCCGTGGTACAACTCGAAGACCGTGTCGATACCAATGACACACTGTATAAAACGTCGGGCAACGTGCTGTTAGATCAACTATACGGCGCAAAGATTCACTACCTGGCGCGAGACAAAACCGAAGCCGAAGCAGACCTAAACCTGGATAAACTTGCCGCAGAGTTAAAAGCAGCCGGTCACAAACCGTACGTGATACATCTTGGTGTAGACCACCCGCCATTAGGTGCTTTAGGTTATTCACTGGCCGCAGCAGAGACCATGCTACAACTTGAAGCCATGGACACCATGCCGGATCACATTGTGCTTGCCAGCGGCAGTGGCATTACTCATTCGGGTTTTGTCGCCGGAACACAATCACTAGCATGGGATATTCCCGTGCACGGCATCTGTGTTCGCCGCGAAAAAACGTTACAGCAACCGCGTGTAGAGCAACGTGTGGCAGAAGTATTAACGTTACTGAACAACTCTACCAACCCAGCGAACAATGTATTGCTTTACGACGAAGTACTACACCCGGGCTACGGACAAATGAATGCACAAGTCGCTAACGCTATGCAACGTGCAGCCATACTAGAAGGTATTTTGCTCGATCCCGTCTACACAGGAAGAAGTATGGCGGGGCTTATTGCACTGGTAAAGTCCGGTGTTATTGGTAAAAACGAGCGGGTGTTGTACATCCATACCGGCGGGCTTCCCGGCTTGTTTGCCTACCAAGGCATGCTGGAAATCTAGTTACAACTGCTATCCAAACACTTTTGTTTGCGGGTCTATGCTTACAAGTTCTGCATAGTAAGCTACATTAATTGACTCAACACTTGTGAAAATATATAACCCTGTTAACTACACGCAAGCGCTACACAAAAAACGCTTATGTGTATAAACGAGGTATAGGGCCAAGGCTGTGGGATTAAAAAGAAAATATCAGCAATCTCGATATTACCATCGGTGAAATCACCCATTATTTTTTGGGATTGCTCCCAGGTTGATATTTCCGATACAGCTAGGGGCATTGAGCCTTGCGTTGTTGCTGGCGGTTAATTACTACAACGCACACTACTCATACGAAGCAGCGAACAAAAAATATGCAAAGTCTGCTGAACGTTCGAAAGTCGCGAGCACTGCAGCTGGCATACAAACACCCTCAACCGACAATTCCATACCAGTGGCAATCAGGAATATTGAGCCAATAGCCGTTACTGAAAAAACGAATCCTGATATTACAGACACTGAAGACACTGTAACTGCAGCGGCGCCCGAAACCTCAGAGACGCCAGGGACTTCACTGGCAAACGATGAAACCCGATCCAATACAAACAAATCTAACTACGTAGAATTAGTATCCAACCGCAATGCGACTGTTAAGGCTTACACGTATGCGGCAATAGAGCCTATGGCACTCAGCACCCCAATTTACGGGCCAACGTTCGTTATTCCTGACGAACAAAAGACACCATCAGACACACTTGATAAAATAAATCCTGTAGATCCAATGACTGCAGAAAGCACCACATTGTCTGAAGAAGAAATCGAAGAAGAAATCTTTGAAAAGGAAAGTGAGCTTGCGGCCGCTGCTTTAAAAGCGGAAATTCTTCGAGAGACAAAAAGACTCGAAGCACAAACCCTTGCAGCAAAACAATCAAGCTCCAGGATACTGTTAGAGACGAGCACCATAAGCCAGGCAATACAGAACATTTCTAATGCGCCAGCCGCAGACGAATTAACAGCACCTGATCCTACACCTGAACCTTCACTTGACCGTTCACTTGACCGTTCAGGGCAAACCGACATCTCACCTTCTATACAGCTGGCGGCGCTCAGTACTGCCGAACCAAAGCTAGCTACAACCACCCGTACAACATCACAAATACAAGATCACAAGTGGTTCAGTGACTTACCGCCAAACCAGTTTGTGGTTCAAGTTGCGGCATCGATCAGTTATCAAGAACTAGTAGAATATGTTCGCGATACAAAGTTCACAGGCCCGGTAGCAATCTACCCGTTTAAGGCGAACAAGAACGGCAATCTGCTCTATGGCTTATCTACAGGCTTATATGACTCACGTGAAGCTGCCGTGGAAGGCTTGGAACAAATACCAATCTCAGAAGAACACGGTGTCTGGGTGAGAAAAGTCAGTATTGTCGCGAGAGAAATCGAAGCGTTAAACTAAACCGCCGCTGTGGCGGTTTAGTACTCGCTCTACTGTTTATGTGCAGTAATCCGGCGTATATCCATCGCACACACTTGGCGCGTATCTTTATGCCAGACGCTCAAATACAGTACTAATGCCCTGCCCCATACCAATACACATAGTGGCCAATCCAAACTGACCATCTTTTTGTTGCATCACATTAAGCAACGTGGTGCTAATACGAGTACCTGAGCAACCAAACGGATGACCAAGTGCTATTGCACCACCGTGAAGGTTCACTTTTTCATCCATTGAGTCTAGAAGGCGTAAGTCTTTAAGTACGGGTATCGCTTGAGCGGCAAAGGCCTCGTTGAGCTCAACGTGGTTGATATCTTCTATACTCAGACCAGCACGCTTTAATGCTTTTTGTGTCGCTGGCACCGGTCCATAACCCATAATCGCCGCCGGGCAACCCGCCACTGCCATCGATCGAATACGCGCTATTGGCTGCGCTCCAATTTCACGGGCCTTCGCACCCGACATTAACAACATAGCACTAGCCCCATCTGAAATAGCAGACGAGCTACCGGCAGTCACGGTGCCGACCTTTGGTACAAACGCAGGTCTTAATTCAGCCAGTGAATCTGCAGTAACGTTTTCACGAATGACTTCATCTACCTCTATTAGCTTTTTAAAACCGTTTTGATCGTGGCCTTCAATGGCAATAATCTCGTTGGCAAAACCACCGTTAAGAGTAGCAGCATGTGCTCGTTGATGAGAACGTGCAGCGAATTCATCTTGCTGACGACGCTCAATACCATGCATCTTAGCTAGCATTTCGGCAGTAACGCCCATCATCATTGAGGCTTTTGCCACATGCTTACTCATAGCCGGATGCAAATCCAGACCATGCAACATTTGCACATGCTGCATGTGCTCTACACCACCCGCAATAAATACATCACCGTAGCCTGTCATGATGCCCTGTGCTGCTGTATGCAACGCTGACATTGAACTACCGCAAAGCCTGCTGACTGTTTGACCACCCACAGTATCGGGTAAATCAGATCGAATCACGACGCCACGTGCGATATTAAAACCTTGCTCTAATGTTTGATTCACGCAGCCCCAAATAAGATCTTCTACATCATTTGGGTCTACTTCCGGGTGACGCTCAAACATCGCCTTGACTAACTCGGCAGATAGATCTTCTGCACGAACGTTTACAAAACCGCCGTTTTTTGAACGACCCATTGGTGAGCGCACACAATCTACTATGACTACATCTTTAGCATCGAAATTCATTGTTATGCTCCCCCTTGTGGAAAAAAGGTTTTGCCGTCAGCCGCCATTTTTTTCATACCTTCTGTCGGATGATAAAGCGCACCAAGGTCTGCATACTGCTCACACATTTTGCAGAAGTTATCTAGCCCAATGGTATCCATGTAGTGCAATGCGCCACCTCTAAAGGGAGGAAAACCAATGCCATAGATAAGCCCCATATCAGCATCCGCCGGACCACTGACAATGCCTTCTTCAAGGCAACGAACCGTTTCAATACACATGGGGATCATCATGCGCTCAACAATCTGCTCGTCGGTAAACTCGAGTTGCTCTGTTACCGATGGCGCTATTATTCCAGCAGTATCCGCGTCCGGGAGCTTCTTTGGTTTACCACGCTTGTCTAACTCATATTTATAAAAACCCACACCGTTCTTCTGGCCAAAGCGCTCAGCTTTATAGAGGAGATCACCAGCGGTTACGTAGTCATACTTCATGCGATCAGGAAAACCCTCCGCCATGACTTCACCACCATGGTGCCCGGTATCGATACCCACAACATCAAGCAAGTACGCAGGCCCCATTGGCCAACCCCAACGCTCCATAAGCTTATCAACACGCGCAAAATCAGCGCCTTGAGTAAGTAACTTCGAAAAACCACCAAAGTATGGAAACAACACACGATTAACAAAGAAGCCCGGGCAATCATTCACCACAATAGGTGTTTTACCAAGCTTACGTGCAAATGCAACAGTAGTAGCCACTGCAGTATCACCTGTCTTTTCTCCGCGAATTACCTCTACCAACGGCATTAAGTGCACAGGGTTAAAAAAGTGCATGCCGCAAAAGTTTTCAGGGCGCTTTAAGCCAGATGCCAATAAATCAATTGATATGGTTGAGGTATTACTCGTGAGCACTGAATCTTCGGGAATTAAACCCTCTACTTCCGCCAGTACCGATTGTTTAATTTTTGGGTTTTCTACCACCGCCTCAACGACCAGATCTACATCTGCGAAGTCACCATAACTAAGCGTTGGCACAATCCGGTGCATGGCAGATGCAGCACCCGCCTGGTCTAATCTGCCACGCTTTACCTGTTTAAAAAACAGCTTGTCTGATTCGGACAAACCAAGATCCAACGCTTCCTGGTTAATGTCTTTCATGAGTATCGGCACACCACTCGAGGCCGACTGATAAGCAATGCCACCGCCCATAATGCCTGCGCCTAATACCGCAGCCTTATTAACCTCACCGGCTGATTTCGCAAACGTTTTGCTTTGTTTCTTCAGATACTGATCTTTCATGAAGATACCGATCAAAGAGGCCGTAACCGGTGATTTTGTGAGCTTTGCAAATGCGGAACTTTCTACCCCGAAGGCTTGATCACGATGCAAGCTCGCGTGCTTCTCTATGACACCGATAATAGTCATTGGTGATGGGTAATGTGGCCCTGCCTTGGCACCAACTACTCCACGCGCAGAAGTAAACGCCATGGTGCGTTCAATAGTAGATAGTGGTAGAGGCTCGTTCTTTTCTATACGGCGCTCTTGATAATCAAATTTACCTTCTATGCAATCTTGTATTAACGCAAGAGCAGCATCGCGGAGTTTATCTTCCGCCACCACCGCATCTACTGCACCGTCTTTTAATGCTGCTGCCGCGCGCTTATTAGAACCGGTTGCGATCCACTCAATAGCGTTATCCACACCGATAATTCTTGGCAACCTTACCGTTCCACCCCAACCAGGTAATATACCGAGTTTAACTTCAGGCAAACCCACTTTGGCATTGCTTGCCATAATGCGATAATCACACGTTAGGCATATTTCAAAACCACCGCCTAGTGCCTCGCCGTTAATGGCTACTACCGTTGGGAACGGTAGATCTTCAACACTTGAAAACAATGCATTGATTTTTCCAAGTGCATCTACAATGTCTGCTTCCGGGCTTTGAAATAGTGCTCCAAACTCGCCAATGTCTGCGCCCACAAAAAAGCTCTTCTTGGCGCTGGTTAACATCAAGCCTTTAACGCCGTCCTGGCGCTGTAAAGCGGTAACAGCACTTTCTAATTCAGTAAGTGTTGCTTGATTAAACTTATTAACGCTTGAATTTTTAAGATCAAAGCGCATTTCATAGATACCGTCTTGCGCTTGTGCAACACTAAGTGATTGACCTTCGAATATCATTGAGTCTTCTCCTAGAAGCTGAAGTGGTCGGCATCAAGTGCCATTAACGAATCGGCACCGGCTTCCATAGTCGCTACTAATGATCGCGTACGCGGCAGTAGCTTTTCAAAGTAGAAATCGCAAGTCGATAACTTGGCGCGATAAAAATCGGGCTCGCTGCAGTCTTCTTGTGACAGTTTATTAAGTGCAGTGGCCTGTGCCATTGCCCACATATAAGCCAACACCACATAACCTGAGTACATTAAATAATCGACAGAGGCAGCGCCGACTTCATCTGCATCAGACATTGCACGCATAGTGATGTCTGTGGTGATTTGCTCCCACTCTGCACAATGAGTTCTAAGTGCCGCAACGGTGTTGGCCATTAAGCGGTTATCTTCGTGCTTGCCACAGAACTCTGCTATTTCTGATAAAAATGGTCGTAACAAACCACCTTGTGAACCGACTACTTTACGGCCCAGTAAGTCCAATGCCTGAATGCCGGTAGTCCCTTCATAGAGCGTAGAGATACGACAATCGCGAACATTTTGCTCCATGCCCCACTCTTGTATAAATCCGTGGCCACCGAAAATTTGCAAACCATGATTCGCAGATTCAAAACCTGTTTCAGTTAAGAACGCTTTTGCCACAGGCGTAAGTAGGGCTAAGCGTGCTTCTGCCGCGCCTTTTTCTTCTTCACTTGCAATGGACTCTGTGGTGTCAACATCCATGGCCAACGAGTGAATAAACAATCTGCCACCTTCAGCAAAGGCTTTCTGCGTTAGCAGCATACGGCGTACATCAGGGTGCACTACAATCGGGTCAGCGGGTTTATCTGGATACTTACGACCAGACAATGACTTCATTTGCAATCGGTCACGTGCGTAATCCAGCGACTTTTGAAATCCAAACTCCGCATGCGCCAAACCTTGTAACGCTGTACCTAGCCTTGCAACATTCATAAAAGTAAACATGCAATTTAAGCCACGGTTAGGTGGGCCTATTAACCACCCCTTAGCACCTTCAAAATTCAATAGTGCAGTAGCGTTGCCATGAATACCCATTTTGTGTTCTATAGAACCACACGATACGCCGTTACGATCGCCTGCTTCACCGTTAGCATCTGGCAACATCTTTGGCACAATAAACAATGATATACCTCTGGTGCCTTTGGGTGCGTCCGGTAGACGTGCAAGCACAATATGCACAATGTTATCGGTCATATCGTGCTCACCGGCTGATATAAATATTTTTGTACCGTGTAGCGCATAACTGCCATCGTCGTTAGGCTCTGCGCGTGTGCGAAGCATACCTAAGTCTGTACCACAATGAGACTCGGTTAAGCACATGGTGCCAGTCCACTCACCGGTGGTTAGCTTGCCGAGGTATAAGGCTTTTTGCTCATCTGTGCCGTGAGCTGTAATTGTGGCGTGTGCACCATGACTCAAACCCGGATACATTGCCCAGGCCCAGTTGGCTGTGCCCGCCATTTCACTCACCAAGGTTGACATCGAAGGTGGCAACCCTTGACCGCCAAACTCGGGGTCTGCAGATAGCCCCGGCCAGCCACCCTCAACGTAAGTCGCGTAAGCTTCCTTAAAACCGGCTGGCGTGATTACCGCTGTATCTTTCCACTGGCATCCTTGTTGATCACCCGATTGGTTGATCGGCGCTAGCTCTTGCTCGACAAATTTCGATGCCTCTTCAAGAATAGCATCGAGCAAGTCGTCGCCCACCTCTTCATAACTCGCGAGCTCGTTGCAGCGTGACGTGTAATTAAAAACCTCCTGCAAGCTAAAGCGCATGTCTCGAAGTGGCACTTTAAAATCAGCCATCGTTTTCTCCGTAAGGTAAATTCTTGGATGTGCAGTGCGGCTACAGATTTATCAGCCATTAAGAAGACTCAACAACTATCTTCACTAACCACTCGTTGTATATCGGCAGATTGTTGGAAAATCCCTGCCGACATTGTTGCAACGAAGCCTTACCTGAACCGCTTCACATTCTACTACGCCCGACGTCACTAGTTTGTGTCAGATACTTTATCCAAAAGAGCCTATTTTCTGTCCGACACGTCTGTGACAAGCGGCGAGAAAACGGTTGCCTAGTCGCGAAAGTCAGCTTACTCTGTGAAAGGCATGCTTTATCAACAGAGTTTTGCTCATTAATCTTGGAGGAAAAATGAAACAACCTATCGATCGTCGCAAATTCCTGAAGGGATCTGCGTTAGCCGCTACAGCCGTGGGTACCATTGGTGCACCCGCTATCGTAAAAGCCGCGCCAGTGCTTAAAATGCAAGCAGCATGGGGTGGCGGTATTTTCCTTGAAAATGCCCAGTCTTATGTGGACCGCGTAAATGCAATGGCAGGTTCTGCGCTCAAAATTGAACTACTGCCGGTAAATTCCGTTGTAAAAACAAGCCAAATGCAAGATGCCGTGCACCGTGGCGTACTAGACGCAGCCCACTACGTGCCTGCTTATTGGTATTCAAAATCACCTGTTGCATCCCTATTCGGCACGGGCCCATGTTTCGGTTGGTCCAGCCAAGAGGTTCTAGGCTGGGTTAACTACGGTGGTGGCCAAGAGCTATTTGATGAACTAATGGGCAACCTGGGTCTTAACCTGGTGAGCTTCTTCAACAGCCCAATGCCGGCACAACCACTTGGTTGGTTCAAAGAAGAGATCAAAGGCGCTGACCAAATGGACGGTCTTAAGTACCGTACTGTAGGGCTGGCAGCCGATGTTCTACTTGAAATGGGAATGTCGGTAGTACAGCTTCCGGGTGGTGAAATTCAGCCAGCAATGAAATCAGGCCTGATTGACGCGGCAGAATTTAACAACCCGACGTCTGACCGTGATTTCGGTATGCAAGACGTATCAAAGCACTATCACCTGGCAAGCTTCCACCAGTCACAGGAATTTTTCGAGTGTACGTTCAACAAGAAAAAGTACGATGCTCTGGCCCCTGAACTGCAATCTATCCTCAAGTACGCATCTGAAGCTGAAAACTCCAACTTCTACTGGCACAACACACGTCGCTATGCCGATGATCTAGTCAAGCTTCGCGATGAGCAAGGCGTGAATATTATCCGTACTCCTGACTCTGTTATGGAAGCTCAGTTAGAAGCATGGGATAAGGTAGTAGAAAGAATGTCTGGTTCCGATCCTTTCTTCGCGAAGGTAATCGACTCACAAAAGGCATACGCTAAAAACGTGATGAACTACCTCAACCTTAATCAACCTGATTACAAGCTGGCGTACAACCACTACTTCGGCTAATCGCGGTTTTAGTAGTCATTGGTTTGTATTGATTAAGTAATAATAGTTAAGGCGGCAGTCCATTTGATTGCCGCCGTCTCTCATTCACGATATCCGCGGAGCACGGCGTGACGAAAATTGTTTATGCCATCGAAAGCCTGAGCAATTGGACTGGCAAAGCATTTGGCTGGTGCATTCTTATTCTTACCCTTTCAGTTTCATACGAAGTATTTGTTCGTTATGTATTAAACAAGCCCACCGTATGGGCGTTTGACATGATGATACAAATGTATGGTGCTCTGTTTTTAATGGCGGGCGCTTATGCGCTGGCGCAAGATGCCCACGTCCGTGGTGATGTCCTGTATCGGTTGTTTCCAGTACGTTTACAGGCGTTTATCGACTTTATTCTTTACCTGGTGTTCTTCTTCCCGGGTATTATCGCACTGGCGTGGTATGGCTATGAGATCGCTGGAGACTCATGGCGCTACAAAGAAGTCAGTTGGAACAGCCCGGCTCGCATACAGATTTACTTTTTTAAATCTCTCATACCGTTATCCGGCTTTTTATTAATCCTACAAGGTTTTGCAGAGCTTATACGCTGTGTAAAAGCCATGAAGAGCGGTGTTTGGATGCAACGCCTGGACGATGTCCGCGAAACAGAAGAAGCCCTCATGCAAAATCCGCCTCCATTGCAAGGCTGAGCGGGCCGCATTGTACACCTTATCTTTTCATCCGACTGAGTAGAAACTAGTGACCAATCCAGAAGTCGCCATTTTTATGCTGTGCCTGTTCATCTTTTTGGTGCTACTCGGTTTCCCGATAGCATTCACATTGCTGGCAATGGGTGTAGCGTTTGGTTATTACGCCTACTACACGGAAGGTTCAATAGAAACGTGGTCCGATGTTTTTAGCAACCAGATCTTCTATTTATTAAATCAAAACACCTACTCTGTAATGGAGAACGACACCCTGGTTGCCATTCCTTTGTTTCTATTTATGGGTTACGTTGTTGAACGCGCAAGCATTGTAGACCGCCTGTTTACATCCCTGAATATGGCAGCGCGTAACCTGCCAGGCTCAATGGCTATTGCAGCACTACTGACCTGTGCCGTGTTCTCTACCGCCAGTGGTATTGTTGGTGCGGTGGTTACCCTTATGGGCTTACTCGCCTACCCTGCTATGGCATCAGCGAACTACCGAAAAGATTTTGCAGCGGGTGTGATTTGTGCAGGTGGCACACTCGGTATTTTAATACCGCCCTCGATTATGCTTATTGTTTATGCAGCAATTGCAGAGCTTTCACCGTTGCGCCTGTATGCAGCAGCAGTATTCCCAGGCATGTTGCTCGCGGGAATGTACATTGTCTACGTTATTATTCGTGTCTACCTAAACCCCTCAATTGCACCAAAACCTGAGCACAATCCAAATATTACGCGCGGGCAAATCTATTGGAACTTAATAACGTCATTTGTACCACTGACATTACTCATCATGCTGGTACTGGGTTCTATCTTAGGTGGCCTGGCAACACCAGCTGAAGCCGCCGCCATGGGTGCTATGGGTGGCTTGGTACTAGCTGTACTTTACCGCGCACTCACCTGGACCAAACTAAAAGAATCAGTATTCTTAACAGCCAAAGCCACTGCTATGGTCTGCTGGTTGTTCGTCGGCTCATGGACATTCGCTTCGGTTTTTTCCTACCTTGGCGGCCACGATCTAATCTCTGAATGGGTATTAGCCATGGAGCTTGAACCCTGGCAGTTCCTGGTACTGGCGCAGCTGATTATCTTCCTATTGGGTTGGCCACTAGAGTGGTCAGAAATCTTAATTATCTTTGTGCCTATTTTCTTACCAATGCTGGACGCGTTTGGCGTTAACCCTTACTTCTTTGCGATGCTGGTAGCGCTTAATCTACAAACATCATTCCTGACCCCGCCTATGGCTATGTCCGCCTATTATTTAAAGGGCGTGTTGAAAGACCAAATAGAATTAATGGATATTTTCAAGGGGATTCTGCCATACCTGGGCATTGTTATATTCTGTATGGTGCTCATGTATGCCTTCCCGGGCATAGCACTGTGGCTACCTGATTACCTGTTTGGCGAGTACATGCCTTAACCCATGTCTGATAATTCAATAGAAGTCAATAATGCACGACACTGGGTTGAACTGATATGTGATGGCACAAGCTCATCGGCTGATCTTGTTGATCTATGCACACAAAACATAGATCAAACAGAGCCCACGATAGGTGCGTGGGCAAGCTTTGATAAATACAAAGCTGCCGAGCAAGCCACGGCATTAGATTACATTCGCAAAAGCGGTGAACCTACCGGCAGACTGCACGGTGTGCCCGTAGGCATCAAAGATATCTACGACACCGCAGATTACCCCACAGAATACGGGTCAAAAATACACGCGGGCTACCAGCCAACCGCTGATAGCGCCGTGATTGAAAAACTCAAAGAAGCCGGTGCAGTCATTATGGGTAAGACGGTATCAACCGAGCTTGCCTTTATGCATCCTTCAGAAACCCGCAACCCGCATAACCCGGATTACAGCCCCGGTGGTTCATCCAGCGGTTCAGCAGCTGCAGTTGCTGCAGGCCATGTGCCGCTGGCAATAGGCAGCCAAACCAATGGATCGGTTATTCGGCCTGCGTCTTTCTGTGGTGTGTATGGCTTTAAACCGTCAAGGGGCATTATTTCACGCCGAGGCGCACTAGCCACCTCAGACACGCTTGATCAAGTCGGTTTATTTGCCCGTGATGTCGGTGATATTGCCTTATTAGCTGACGTACTTGCAGGTTACGATGCCGCAGACAACGCATCGTACATTCAGACCAAACCGCATATGCTCGCAGGCTATATGTCCGACGCACCTGTAGAGCCCACTATTGCATGGTTAGATCTCCCCTATGCTTCTAAATACGCGACAGATGCCCAGCAGGGTTTTGATGAACTACTAGAAGCACTGGGGCCAAAAGTAGAACGCCTACCGGTACCAAAAACATTTGCAGCCCTTTTACCGTGCCACAAATTAATTCACGAATATGAGATTGTTCGTTGCCTTGAAAATGAAATTGAAAACCACTGGGATAACATCAGTGACACCATTAAGCCAACACTCACTCATGCGAAAAGCCACACGGCCGAACAATATCAAGAAGCATTAGAAATTAAAGCCGCAGCAGAACAATGGTTCCATGATTTTTTCCATGACTACGATGCCATACTGACACCATCTGCACTATCTGAAGCCACTACCTTGGAAAGCACAGGTGACCCAATATGTTGCACCATATGGACACTATGCGGTCTACCTTGTATTAGCATGCCATTGCTAACGGGCGCTACTGATTTACCTATAGGCGTACAACTGGTCGGTGCCTTCAGACAAGACGACCGGCTACTACGTACCACCAGACACTTTATTAATCAGCTCACCGAAGCTACCTAACTATTGGAGCACAACTATTATGGTAAGCAGAAGAGTTAATATTATTATGGGGCTAATCGCACTGGCGATTCTAGCCACTTTTACGATCGGCCTTTCCAGAAGTATTATCCAGGGCTTTGCAGGCTTCGAAGGCGGCTTACCGTTCGCCATAATCGTGGCTTTTGTTTTATTGCTCGCACTATACGATTACTTCGATACCGCGATCCGACAGCCAAAAGATTCGAATCAAACCAATCTAGACGAGTAAGGCCACATGCCAGCCAAACCCAGGTTATGGATTACACGCAAACTTTCAGACAACACTGAAGCACGGGCACGTGAATCGTACGATGTAATCCTAAACCCTGACGACACCCTAAGCTCACAAGATGACCTTGTGCGCATGAGCGCTGAAGTAGATGCCATACTTCCCTGTCACTCAGAAATTTTTAATGCGGCCACGGTTGCAAAGCTTGACCCTCGCCTGAAGATTATTGCTAATCACTCCGTAGGTGTTGATCACTGCGATCTTGAAGCATTAAAACAAAAAGGTATTTGCGTCACCAACACACCTGATGTACTCAGCGATGCCACTGCAGAGATCGCCATGTTGTTATTGCTTGGTGCTGCACGCCGAGCCGCCGAAGGTGATTCAATGGTACGAGCAGGTGAATGGAAATCGTGGAGCCCGTCATTCATGGTAGGCAACCAGGTGACCGGCAAAAGGCTTGGCATTATTGGTATGGGCCGGGTTGGTCAAGTAATGGCCAGGCGCGCACGAGGCTTTGACATGCAAGTGCACTATCATAACCGCACACAACTACCCGCAGATCAAGAACAAGGCGCGCAGTATCACAGCACCGTAGAATCACTTTTGCCACAGTGCGATTTTTTAAGCTTACATTGCCCGGCCACCGCGGAATCAAAAAACCTAATCAACAGCTCAACTCTTTCCCTATTGCCCGACAACGCCATCTTAGTCAATACAGCTCGCGGTGCACTAATAGATGAAACCGCCCTGCTAAGCGCTCTTGAATCTGGCAAGCTCGCTGCAGCCGGGCTTGATTGCTTTGCTACAGAACCAGGTGGTAACCCCGCTTTTGCAAAACATAAAAACGTGTTCATGTTGCCGCATATTGGCAGCGCCACCTTTGAAACACGTGATGCGATGGGCTTTCGAGCGCTGGATAACTTAGATGCGTTTTTTGCAGGTTGTGATCCGCACGATAAATTAGTGTAGCTCACGTTAAGAAGGCATCGAAGTTAGTTTGCGTGCGGATTAAGCGTTATAAACAACGGGCATCTGCCCCTGCCACTTTTTCCAAATTTCATCGTTAACTATTAATTTTGCCATAAACTCTGCCACGTTAACCCGACTGGTTTTACCCGAGTCGAAAATCGGGTCACGTATCGGAGACGCGAATACATTGTACGAAGTAATCAATTTTTCATCGATAAGTGCATCTGGTCTGACCGCCGCCCATTCAACGATATTCTCACTGGCAGCGTAGCGTGACTGCAAAAAATCAGCTGCATCCTCATTGTCCGCATGCGGTGGTAATAGACATCTAAGCATACCCACAACAATTTTATGCTTCAATGTAACTTTTTCGCCCTCATGTTTATTCCGGTTGCCAGTCGTATTCATTAAGACGAACTTTACCGGTACTGCAGAATCAGTTTTTTCGATTGCCTTACAAAGACGCTTAACACTGTCGGTTACCAAACGTCTTGGGTGACCAAAAATACCTTTAAAACTTAAGTTGTGTCCAAGACACGATGCAACAGCGTGGCAACCGTGAACATGGGCTTCCACTTCTTCATCCGTCATATCCAGAAAACTGGCTTGCGTGATGATGAGCCTGTCATCGTTTGTGAGCCGTTCCGGTAGTGATTTAGTCGAGCGCACAATAGCTTTCACCGACTCGCCTTGATCAAGTAATTGCTCAACCAGGAGACGCCCTGTTGCACCAGAAGCTCCAACAACTAAAACAGACATAATTTGAATCCTATAAATTAGTGTCCGTTGACTATACGCATTCGATATTGGTAGGTATATTGGCTGAAACCGTATTATAGGTATACATATCTGTATGAACTGGGAATCTGTTAACTTCGATTGGAATCATGCACGCGCTTTTTATGTAACAGTACAGGAAGGCAGTTTGTCGGCTGCTGCTAAAGCTCTCGGGGTAACTCAACCCACCTTAAGTCGACAGGTTGCAGCGCTAGAAGCAGAAATTGAAATAACGTTGTTTGAACGTGTTGGGCAACGGCTAGTGCTAACGGACAGTGGCTCCAAATTAGTGGAGCATGTTAGCTCGATGTGCGAAGCTGCTTTTCAGTTCTCTTTAGCAGCCGGCGGCCAGTCGCAGCAGTTAGAAGGCTCCGTGGTCATATCTGTTAGCCAACTGGATGCGGCTTTTCGTTTACCGAAAATCATTGCAGCTCTACACCGTGAAGAACCTCTCATTAACATCGAAGTGATCGTCACCAACGAGCCTAGCGACCTACTACGGCGGGAGGCGGATATCGCGATTCGGAACTTTCATCCCACTCAACACGATTTAATTGCCAAAAAGCTCGGGTACGAAGTAATCAGGCTCTACGGGACACCCACATACTTAGAGACATTATCAAAGTCATTAGAAGCCACCGATTTAAATGCCGTACAAATCATCGGCTTTGATCAAAGTAACACGGTGACAGATATGCTCAATGATAAGGGTTGGAAATTAGATCAGAACAATTTTCAATTGCTAACCCCCTCTCAGCTACTTCAACTTGAACTGTGTAAAGAAGATCTGGGTTTAATTTTCTTTCCGGAGGATATGGGAGATGCCGACCCTGATTTGGTGCGAGCTTTTAATCAAGCGGAGCCTATTATGACGCTACCTATATGGTTGGTTTGCCATCAAGAGCTTCGAACCAGTCTTCGGGTACGGAGAGTGTTTGACTTTATTGCAGATCGATTGAAGCAGAATACGAGTATCAGATCTTGATCTTTAATTGAATCAAGCCTTTCTGCAATTGCACATACATCGAATGACTGTGGAGTACTCACGCGGTCATTCGCCCATGATCCAATTCGTGTAAATAACCCTCGTTACTAGACCGTCAACGGACCAGTGCAGGCATCCCCAGTCCTTATTGATCGTGACTCAACGCGAATTCTGTTACGCAGCTGGCAAATTCATCAGCACGCCCAGGCTAAAGGTGTCTGGCATCTTCTATTCGTGTCGTACAGTCTTCGCGTTTGTTTTCATAGTTCAGATTAACCAAATATAAGCTAATTACCGGGGCATAAAATCCCTCGCTGACGCTGGCGGTCTTCTTAAAAGAAAAAGATAACGAGCGCGCTCTAGAAACAGCTTGGTAACTTAAATAATATTTTATTAAGCTAATAAGTCGGATAGAGCATCAGTAATAGCTAGTGCCCATCCATAAACGAACGCTACTGCGGTCGCCCCAGGCACGCAATCTTTTACCGACTACATGTAGTTATTTAGAATGACTAAACGCCTACATG
>CALGKA010000028.1 GCA_937927895.1 uncultured Granulosicoccaceae bacterium
GGCCCCTTTAGCTTTATCCACCTTCTTTCACTACTGGTGCTGTACTCACTGTGGGAAGCTATAAACGCCGCCAGAAAAGGGGAAATTGCAAAACATAAAACCACTATGGTAAGACTGTACGCTTTAGGGTTAATACTCACAGGGGCGTTTACACTGCTCCCCGGTCGCGTGATGTATCGGGTGTTTTTTAGTTAACCTTTACATCGCTATGTAATTACATCGGTATTATAGTGCTACACCTTGTGGCGGATCTGCGTATGCAGGATCACTAAAGAACGCACCCGTAATACCCTCCTTAGCACATGAGATCACAACCGCTTTGCGCCGTTCTAATGTTAATAACATTGCATGAATGGCCGGATAATCGCTGGCCGCAATCTGATTATCTTTATTCACAGGATACAATTGCGCCCATCGTATACAAACCGCTAAGTAAATATCAAGAATAGTAGGTTCAGCTAAAAACAGATAATCAGTATCCACCTTTGCATATTGCGCTTCAAATACGGAAAACCGTTCTTTTAGTCGCGCAAGCGTAATAGATCTAGCGGCCTCAAGCGCCGCCGGTGCACTACCGACATATTTTTCTAAGTAAAACAGCTGGCGTAAATCGGCGTGCAGCGAATTACTAAGAAAAAATAGCCACTTTAAAAACTGTGGCCGCTGCGCACTTTCACCAGGCACTTGAAATTGATTGTGACTCTCAGCTAGTGATAACGCTATGGCTGCTGTTTCAAACACTGGCTCATCGTTAATAACGCATACTGGAATCTGGCCATTTGGATTAAGCTTAAGGTATTCATCACTGCGCTGAGCCTGCACACTTCTATCTACCAATATAGCTTCATACGCAACTTCAAGCTCTTCCAATAAAATCCGAATCACCAGCGAGGCGTTGTCCGGTGCGTAATACAGTGAAATCATTCTCTATTGCCTGGTGTTACTTTAAGGTAAATTGACCATCAGCCAATCGGTGCCCGTTAATTTGAAGTTCTACCTTATGACATCCATTGTACAAAGCCCTGATGGTTGTTGTTTTCATTGGGTGTTTTTTACCAAGCTCAAGTGATTCACCAGCGGCAAGCTCAAGCGATTTCCACTTAAATACTTTTTCGTTGCAAACGTTGTTTTTACGAACGTAATGCACAATATAGTCAATCATTAATTGTTGAGTTTTTTTTGATTGATTCTCAAGCATGGCACTTAGTTGTACCGACTCACCAAGCTTAATAGTCTTTGGGCTAACAGATAAGTTCGCTGTTATTTTATTTGGCTTTGAAAACCCAATTAGTGCCAATGCCTCACTGTTTCCAGCTTTTATTAAACCGCGTAAGCCGTGTTTTATGATCCAGTCTCTTTCAGGAGTGGTTTTCTTTTTCCATTGCGCACATTTTTTTAGCACAAGATCCGGATGATCTTTAGATAGATCATTAATACTATTTGCAACAGAGCGCCGCACATAAAGCGATTCATCATCAATAAGCTTATTTAAAATTGGCCATATGGGCGCCGGGTTATCCACCAATTTGACAAGCTTAATACCCCACGGCAATCGGGTCCTAGTACCCTCAGAGCACCAACGCCGCACGTGCTCACTGGAGTGATCCGTAAGCTTAAGTAATTCCTTGAAGGTATCTTTTTGGTAGCGCACAATAAAAGGTCGTACTGCAAACTCGCTGCTAAAGCGTTGCGTTAGCGCGATCATGGCCTGCATAGATTCATCAAAGTGATCAGTGCCGTATTCCGCAATAAACTGCCCAATAGGCCATTGCAACCAACCGTCTGTCACTGATTCTGAATCTACTGCAAGCTTGGGAAAGCTTTTAATAATTATCTTTATAGCCTTGGGATAAGACTCTGGCAGTGTCTGATGCAAGGCATTAGCAAACTGCTTTACCCGATCATTAAACTCAAGTGTTTGTATATTATTAAGCGCCAGGCGTCTAAACGCTTTTTGGTCAAAGTCTTTATACACCGCAGACATTTGATCAGCCATTGCAGCGGCTGCAGATTTATCAAACCAATCTTTAAATAATTTGTTTGTCGATTTATCTTTTTCACTCATAGGTTCCCTCCGCTAGCACTTCAAACTTCTCGATAATTTTCTACCTTAAAGCGCGGGGTACATATTGCAAGAAAAATTAAATCCTCTGTAGCGGTGTTGCGTATTTTCTGTGGCACGCCCGCCGGTATAACGACTACATCGCCAACCGCCACTGTGGCGGTCATGTCACCTACGCTTACTTCACCATGGCCCGACAATATATAGTACCGCTCAGTAGTGTCCCTTAAAGCATGTAAGGTTGTGGTGACGCCGGAGGTTACTCTAGCGCGTGCAATAGACAGCGCCGTATCTTCGGCGCTGTTTAACACTTCAAGGATATGACACCCTTCTTTAAAATAGTATTCGTCAGATTCACATGGACGAATAATGGAAGGCCTTGCAGTCACTATAACTAAGCCTGTGCAGCTTTCCCTAAACGCTGCATATTAATAAGCGTTTTAATACAGGCATTTGCAGCTTCAGAACCTTTCTTTAAAAAGTGCGTTTTAAAATAGCTGTGATGTTCCTCGTGCTCATGAAAGTGATGCGGCGTAAGCACAACAGACAACACCGGCACCTCATTTTCCAGTGAAACCTGCATCATTGCATCAAGTACGGTACGCGCTACAAAGTCGTGACGGTAAATGCCGCCATCAACAATTAAACCGCACGCAATGATCACATCATATTGACCAGTTTTAGCGAGTAATTTTGCTTGCAGGGGAATTTCCAGACTACCGGGCACATCGATGACATCTATCTGTGTAATCCCGTATTCTGAAACATCTTTTGTAAATGCTACGCGAGCCTGGCTAACGATATCGTTGTGCCAGCCTGCCTCAATATAGGCAATGCGCGCTTTTGAAAAATCACCGCTATTGTACGATGCGATTTGTGGCTGATTCATGGCAGTCTCCTATTGGTTACCAGAATCAGGGCGTGACGGGTACGAGCGCACAAATGCGCTGTATTGCATCCCGCTCTCTCTTATCCGGACTATCACAGGCCACCAAAAACTGTGGCTTGTCGTACCGTCGGCTCCGGAATCACACCGAATCTGCTGACCACAGCAAGGCTAGAGCTTGCAGTGCGCTCGCGGGCTGAGGCACTTACGTACCAACACCGCCGGTGGGGAATTTCACCCCGCCCCGAGAACGTTCTGTCACAAAATTATGACAACCCAGAGTGTATGGGCAAATCGACTGAGAAGTAAACCGTAAAAGGTGGATTTTGCGATCATCAGGCGGCAATTAGTTACTGAATCGCGCAAAAACCCGCTTAATGTTCAAGTGCGGAATTATTGTCTTGAAACCATGGATTCGGCGCACACTACTTTGCTAGCGGTAGATCATAAAGACGTCCGAACTGAGGTAGTTTCTGCTCACTACCCGCTAAGCGCAGACAATGCCATGCCATCGCATGATTCGATGTAGTGACAGGCAGACCGACTCTGCTCTCAATCTCTTTTACTTGCTCGAGCAACCGAATACTGGTGCAAGACACAAACACCAAATCAACTTTGGCCTGGTTAAGTATTCGATCAATCGCAAGCTCCAGACTTTGCTGATCAATCCGGGCAACGAGCGGATCTAACGGTTGATTAAAAGATCCAAAAACCGGTACCTCAAAACCCGCATCAACAATGTACTGTCGCAGCACCTGGTTGACGCTTTGCTGGTAAGGGGTAAGCACTGCGATCTTCTGAGCGCTAAAGGCCTTGAACGCCGCAAAGGCTGCAGTGATCGGCGTGGTGGCTTTAGCCTGCGGCTGGACTTCTGCAATTCGATCAAAGACTGTTTGCTCACCAAGCACTGTGGTGGCAGAGGTACACCCGTAAGCCACAACATCGAGTGATTCACCGGGCAAAATAGTTTTTAACGCCGTAGGTATTTTTTTCTCCATTGCCGCCAGAGTTTCAGGAGTTACCTCAGGAGAATTCTCTACCCTTGTTTGATAGATCCCGATTGCATCATCAGTGAAAACCTGCCGAAATTCGTAATCAATGGTGTAATCAGAGCTCAACACCACTATGCCAATTTTGGCACTATGACCGATACCCGCACTAAGCTCATACGGGAGGTTCTCAATGAGCTGCCAGCCGTCTGCCTGCCAGGTATCAGTCATAGCTTAATGCCCTTAGTTTAACGACCTGTCTAATTTTAACGGCCTGTCTAACAACTTAACGCTGCAGGCTACATTGCAGCCGTTACAGCAATTTCAACAGTAAAGTCTGGTGAAGCAAGCTTTGATTCTACACAGGCACGTGTTGGCGCATTGGCTTTGTCTACCCATGCATCCCACACCGCATTCATTTCGGCAAAGTCATTGATATCAGCCAACCAGATAGTGGCGGTTAATAGCTTGGTTTTATCACTGCCAGCTTCGTTAAGCAGCGCGTCAATTTCTGCAAGAATATCTTTCGTTTGCTTGCTTACTGACTCACCACGGGCATTTTGTGCTACCTGCCCCGCAGTCGAGACAATTCCGCCATGCACCACGGCTTGACTCATGCGATCGCCGCTTTTTATTCTTTGTATGCTCACCGTTTTAATCTCCCAAAGTGTGATGAATTTTTGTTAGTCTAACATGAAGCTTATGACACCAATGATGCTGGATCGGCACTCAGTCAGCCACCGTAATCTACCCACAGGAACCCCACATGCGCTACCTCCACACCATGATCAGAATCCGCAACGTTGAAGAATCGCTCGATTTTTGGTGCAACAAAATGGGCTTAATAGAAACGCGCAGAGTAGACCACGAACAAGGCCGCTTTACGCTAATATTTTTAGCCGGATCAAAAGACCAGGCCAACGCAACAGCCAACAACTCACCAGAGCTTGAACTCACCTATAACTGGGACCCGGAAGATAACCTAGGCAACGCCCGCAACTTTGGCCACCTGGCGTATAAGGTCGATGATATCTACGCCACCTGCCAAAGCTTAATGGATGCCGGCGTCACCATTAACCGCCCACCTCGAGATGGCCGTATGGCTTTTGTAGTATCACCCGACAACATCTCGGTTGAGCTCCTCCAGGAAGGCGATGCGCAAGCCCCGGCAGAGCCATGGCTATCTATGGAAAACACCGGTTCCTGGTAAGCTGCACACAACTTCCAACACACTCAGCACACCGTTAAAGAGCGCACCCACATGACACTTGAATACTTCCAATATTCCTACATGTCCGATAACTACGGCGTGCTAGTGCATTCACCCAGGACCGGAGAGACAGCAAGCATCGATTGTGGCGATGCTACCGCCACCCTTGCAGCGCTTAACAAACAACAATGGTCACTAACCCACATATGGGCAACGCACCATCACGCAGACCACGTAGCAGGTCTTGCAGAACTTAAACAACACAGTCAGTGCAAAGTTACAGGCCCCGCCGGTATAAACGGCGTTGATCACATAGTAGAAGATGGCAGTACTTTCGATTTTGCAGGTGTTCGTGTAAACACCCTACATACACCAGGTCATACCAAAGACATGATCAACTACCACATGCCAACAGAAAAAGTTGTCTTTACCGGTGATACACTTTTTTCACTAGGCTGCGGGCGCTTGTTCGAGGGAGACGCCAACATGATGTGGAACAGCTTAAACAAGCTAATGGCACTACCCTCAGACACAACTGTTTATAGTAGCCACGAGTACACAGAAGCAAATGCAGCGTTCGCAGTAAGTGTTGATCCAAAAAACCAGGCGCTACAAGCACGTGTTGCCACGATAAAAGCACTCAGAGCAGAAGGCAGACCAACTGTGCCAAGCCTGCTATCTGAAGAGCTTGCGACCAACCCTTTCTTGCGCGCTGCAGACCCGTTAATGCGTGAGCATCTTAAAATGCAAAACGCCACAGATGCAGACGTTTTTGCAGAATTACGTAGTCGCAAAGACAACTTCTAAGCGCTACTGCAATCTCTATTTGCACGCTTCATGCTTTTCGGCGTTCAGGCTTTTTAGGTGGCGCTTTTTCAGAATATACATAGCTATCCGGCTCAACAAAACGCACGATACTAAATAACGGCCATAACACATTCGTTTTACGTATCACCTTAGTGACCCATGCATCTAGTTTGCGATCAGCAATGGTGTCGTCGTCAGAACCTATAGCACGCTTCAGAGTATCGCGAGACATCGGCTGCTCTGGATACCGCAACAACTGCGCTAGAATCTCAAACTCTAACTCTGACAATCGCTCGCAGCGCTTGCCAAGGGTAGCGGTTCGCTCTAGTTCATCAAGCACAGGTGGCAGGCTCAGGTAGTGGGAATCAGGCATTCGGGTAGCTCTTACAATTACTCTTTCGTGATCTAGACTTTGCAGGCATAGGGATATGTTTTATCAACTGTAAATTATCGCCTAAAAATGTGGATACACTGGCCCACAGGCGTATCATACCTACGATCGGCACTGTTGGTGCAATAGACCAACAGTATTCTATCTTTCCTCCCCACAAGATTATTCCCTGTGACAGATAAGTGACAGACCGTTACGCTATATATTTTGCACCGCAAGATAACTCCGAGCTGGAAATTTTCGGCGCGACGGTTTTACGTCGGCGCGCAGTAAATGCTAACGAATGGATCAATCCTCAGTTGCCGGTAGCGTTCCCTGAATCTGCACACTGGCAAGATCTGATAAAGCGGCCAGCGCACTATGGATTTCACGCCACCATAAAGGCACCGTTTGAGCTTGCCAAAGGTGAATCCGCTGATGAACTCGTCGCTGACCTTGCAGAGTTTTGTCGCCACCGGGAACCCATAAAACTAAACGGCCTGGCTCCGATCAGAACCAGCCGCTACGATGCACTCGCGTTCGACGATCAACCCGGCGCCCTTCCAACGCTCGCTGCAGATTGCGTAACCCATTTTGAAAAGTATCGCGCACCATTAACGCAAGCAGATATCGACCGCCGGGACCCCGCAAGCTTAAATGACGTACAACGCGATTACCTGGCGCGTTTTGGCTACCCCTACATAATGGATGATTTTAATTTCCACATGACCTTATCCGGCAGCGAAGATCGCGATGATGTCGGTTACCTTGATTGGCTGCAGACCCTTTACCGCTCTATGGTCAACGATCACCCTGTTCTGGATAGACTTTGTGTATTCCATCAACCTGATCGCAGCACAGCGTTTGTGAGAACTCACGAATTTATTTTTGGTGCAAAGCCTGCGCTTTAAATACCCAAGATGTCTGTTTTACTTAACACCTAATATCAGTTGTTATACATCGAATAAATTCGCCACGCGCAAGTACCAAAATCGAATACTCAGTTGCGACCGTGTAATCTTTTGCCAGTAGTAAAATCAAACCAATTACCCGGCGATTTTATCAGTGCTTGAGAAGCATTATCACGTCACTCTCAGTGATCCGGCTTGGAACAATTCATTCGGATCAAAATTATTCTGATAGCGTACACCACCTTGTTTTTCTATCGGTATGCAACATTGACAGCTCGATACTACTTCGCTGTATTTACTTTATTATTCGCGGGCCTCGTTGCTTTTGAAGCACTATTCGCAGCCAGTAACAACAACGCTTCAGCGCATTCTGCTGCAGAACTTATTGCGCAGTAATCCAGCAGTTATAGCTAGTGCCCATCCATAAACAGCGCGTAGCGAGGTTGTTCCAGGTACGTGAGATTTTGCATACCCTATATAGGCGTTTAGTCATTCTAAAAAACTCTATAGGGTCGGCGAAAGATCACGTGCCCTGGGTGGTCCGCAGTAGCGTTCGTTTATGGACGGACACTAGCTAGCCAAACTTTGATGGTGTATTGTGCTCGTCCGCCAACGATGATCACCACCATTGAACCTGATCCCACCACCCATCTATGGCATTGCAACATTGATTGCCATGTGGCAGCTCCACAATCGCTATCCGATCATCTGCACCGATGCAGATTGGCCAATTATTGTGGGTGTCATAATCGTTGGGTTTGGGCTACTGCTAGAGCTAATTGCACTGCTTAACTTCAGGCGTTTGCAAACCACGGTTAACCCGCTTAAACCTGAAAATACCAGCACGCTGGCCAATACTGGTGTTTATGCACTTAGTCGCAACCCGATGTATTTAGGCATGGCCATTATGCTAGTGGGTGCAGCACTTATATTGCGCTGCCTAACACCCATGATTATGCCTTTGGTATTCTGCCTGGTGGTAACAGCAGTACAGATTCTCCCCGAAGAGAAAGCGCTAACAAAACTTTTTGGTGAAGACTACCGAAACTACATGCGCGCAGTTAATCGGTGGATATAATGATCGTTGGATATAACGATCGGTGGATATAATGATCGTTAGGTAAATTGATCACCGCGTCTAACACGCAACAACATTTACTGCTTCAAACTTAACGATCGCAAACTTAGCGATTCCGCCTTGCCGATTCAGTCTTAGGGATTCCAGTTAACGCCACCTTCATTCCATGAATTACACCAAGCCTCACCCTGCGCGTACCTGAAATAGACAATCGTGCGGGTATCTTCATACCAGTATTGTTGCGTTATGATCTCCCTACCCGCCACCTCAGCGGTCTCTGTGTAGGTATCAGTGGGGGCGCCATTGAGCTCACGCTGAAACGCGTACTGTTCAGAGCAAGGGTCATTGACTGCCGCACCAACCGCAAGCTGATTAGCATTACGGTCGGTATCTTCACCGGCACAAGCGACTAAAGCGATTGTCATCGCCACTATCGAAAGTGATCTTACAGCAGCGGTCAGTTTCAGTATAACGGTTGTTTTCATAATAGTGTCACTCACAATCTTATGGCTGCAGCACGTAGCGGAATCGTCGCTGCTCTATCGGTGCGCTGCTATCGGTTGCTGCATCAGGGTAGTAATCAACACCTGCGCCACCTACCGCTTCGTTGTTACCGCGCCAGAATATTTCTATCGCTTGCGGGTTACCAAGCTGCACACGTGAAAGCCCAATCTCTGCAATGTTACCAACTTGCTGAGTATTAACGGTCGCAATGTAGGTCCATAACCAGTTACTACCAGAGCCCGCATAACGATATAAGTCAGTACCTTCAAGCAAGTAATCAGCCCCAAACGGCAGCTCCGCAGAGAACCCTCTAAAGCCTGTTTCATTTGAATCATCGGTTCCTATAAACGCGGCATGCCCATAGGTTAGTTGAGATATTGGCACATCATTCTGATAAGACAAATACAACATGGTGTTGCTATGCGCCACATACCCTTGGCGCCAATCAATCTTTTCAGCAGTACTGGTAATATCAGTACTGTCAGCCGCCAGCGGTGTTAAACCAGCCCAGTCTTGAAGATTGCCATCAATGCTTATAGAGGCCACCGGGTTCGAACCATTTGCATTAGCCGGATTAACAGGGTCAATAGTAAGTGTTACTACCGCAGGGTCACTATTTAAAGCTGCATCACTGGCTCTAAATTCAAACGAGTCTAAGCCACTAAAGCCGCTCGCTGGTGCATAAACTACGTTAGGCGCCGTACCTGTTAAGGTGCCATTGGCAGGTTGCCTTGTTATCTGGTAGCTCAGTTGATCACTATTTGCGTCTGTCGCAGCGAGCGCTACCGCAAGCGTTGAATTTTCATCAAGCGTTAGGTTTTGGGTAAACGCCACAGGCGCCACATTCACGCTTTGCTCAACCGCATTGTAGGTAAAGAAGCGCACTGGCGCTGCCGTGTCTACAACGTTATCGGGGTAGTAGTCTATGGTGGTGCCATTAACCGCTGCATTTTCACCCACAAAGAACAACGCCATCTCAGTAGGGTTGCCCAACAAGCCTCTTTCAACGAATAACTCTACATTGTTACCAACAGCTTGAATGGCACCCAGTGCCACACTAGACCAGCTCCAGTTGTTGCCCGTACCTGTGTATTTTTGCAGATCATTGGCTTCAATAATGTAGTCTGCACCAATCGGGTAGCTACCATCAAAGTTTCTAAAACCAGTAGCCGGGTTGTTATCTGTATCTATATAGATTGCATAACCCCACGTTAAAACAACCGGATTATTGTTTTGATAGGCAAAGTAGAAGTTGGTGCTGTCATGTGCCACCCAACCTTCCAACCAATCAATCACATCACCGGTACTTGCTGCATCTACCGGGTCAATTCCAAAAGAGTCAACCGCTGCCCAGTCTGCAAGATTTCCATCAACCGTTATATTGGTTTGGTTGTTCGGTGTATCACCTACTACGGAAATATTAACCGTTGCAGGCGCACTAGTCGCTGATCCATCATTGACCGTGAAAGCAAAACTATCCGTACCAATAAATCCTGCTGTCGGCTGATACACCAATGCAGGTGCGGTACCTACAAGCGTACCATTCGCTGGCTGATCTACAATTTCAAATTGTAGATCATCAGCATCTATATCTGACCCAGCCAATACTACATTCAACTGACCATTGGCATTCACACGTAAAATCTGTGCGCTCGCTATCGGTGGAGAGTTGCCGCCGTTGTTAGCAATGGTATAGGTAAAGTAACGATCACTATCTGCTTGCGATGCATCGGTTACAGCATCCGGGTAGAAGTCCACTACATTGCCACCGACTGCGATATTGTTGCCTTTAAAGTACAAACGCAATGTTGTAGGGTTGCCCAACAAACTACGCGGCAGCATAAGCTCCGCTGAATTTCCGGCAATACCGTAACCGGCAGTACCGATCTCTTGCCAGCTCCAGTTTGATCCGGCACCGGTATATTTAAGCACCACGCGGCCTTCAATCAGGTAGTCCGCACCTATAGGTAGCTCGGCACTAAAACCTTTAAACCCAGTATTGTTATTGCTATCAGTATCTATATAGGTACCGTAACCCCAGCTTTCTTCAACTGGACCATGGTTGCTATAGCCCACATAGAAATTCTGATCATCGTGAGCAACGCTTGCCTCAGCCCAATCAATGATATTAACACCCGTGGTATCATCGGGGTCACTTCCAAAAGAGGCTATAGTGGCCCATTCTGCAAGATTGCCATCAACCAAAATCACCGCACCGTTTAACGGATTAGAGACACCGTTACCCGTAGTCGGCGGCTGGGGTGGAACCGGTGGCGTTACTACTGCAGTACCATCATCTATTTGCAACAGGTAACTCGCAAGGTCAGCTTGCTCTGCAGCAGTGATGTTTACACTCGTATGAGCGGCAATAGCATCTTCAAGTGTTGCAGCTGAGCCGTCGTGCAAGTACGGTGCAGTACGCCATACACCCTTTAAGGTTGGAGTATCTAAACCAGTTAACGAGCCGCCAAGTCGCAGGCCACTCTCTGGCATCAAGGTGCCAATATCGTGCAATAGCGCTGCATTTGAATCAGTAAATTCAATACCACTGTGGCAAGTGGCACAGCCGTTTGAAACAAACAATGACTCACCATTAAGCGCCGCTGATGTCATGGTACCGTCGGCGTTACGCCATGGGCTTTCATCGACCTTATCAAGGCTTGAAATATAGGCAGCCAGCGCATCAAGGTCTGTACTTAAACCCGCTTTAGCAGCGCCTAAGGTAGGCTCTGTTGCTAAAAAGTCAGCATCGTTCATTAAACCAGAACCACCTGAAAACTCTCTTATTTGTCCTTCAAAATCCTGGATCTCATCAAAGTTGCCTGTCCAATGTAATATGCCATGGCCCGTGCCTGCACGCCCTTTAAGAGTGATGGTGTTACGTAAGCCTTCACCCAGGCTGGTAAAATCCCAGGTGCGGCCATCGTGCTCGCCATCTACGTGACAACTTGCGCAGCTCATGTAATCAAGACCTGCAAGGCGATCATCACGTGCATCGTAAAACAATTGCTTACCGCGCAGCACAGTCGACTCTAACACTTCGCTAGAGACTACATTAATTGTCGCTAACTCACTGGGAGTAGATGCACCTGCCTGAGTAATATTCTCAATGTCATAAACGCCAACAGTACGATCCATAAAATTGTGTACATAAATACGCTTACCGTCTTTTGCAACCGTTAAACTCTGCGGCGCACGGCCTGTATCAAATCGACCAATCTCGATCCCCGTTGAGGCATCTATTACCGATACCTGGCGGTTGCCCTCAAGGGATGTAAAAACAGTAACCCCAAAAGGATCAAATGCCGAATGCCCTGCGACACTGGCATTATCGTGATCAATACGACGAACCAGCTCTTCTTTGTTTGTAGCAAGATTAATCTTTGATGTAATAGCACGCACAGTTTGATCAAAAGTCATTCCCGAGCCACCACGCAGATCACCCGCCAGAATGTTATCTTGCTTCGACGGTAACCATGCAACATCACCCGCCGGTGATATTACAGCAGGCCCCAGGTAGTTAGGCACACCCGGCCCTTCATGCTCTGACGCTATGCGGTTGCTATGTTGCATAACAATGGTGTCATTGATGCTAAGGGTTGCAGCATCAAGCACAAGTACTTCACCACCAAAAGCGTTAGTACCGTCATTGACTATTACATCAGCGGTATCTTCACCTGGTAGTGTGTTAGTGATATAGCGAGACACATACACCGTATCACCCGCTGCATTAAGCGAAAGGTGGCGCGGGTTTTCACCGACATTAGCACTTATACCTGTACTACCATCAAGTGCAACACGCTGCAGTTTGCCAACCGCTTGCAGTGCTACTAACGCTGCATCATTATTAAACACAATGCCGTACGGCTGTGAAGCTCGCTGTAACGGATAGGTGGCAATAACGGCAAGGCTAGATGAATCAATAACACTTATATCTGCAGAGCCTCTATTAACTACCCATACGTTACCGTCAGGTGCCTCAGCAAGGCTCACAGGGTCATTGCCCACTTCTATTTCTGCCAGTAGTGATAACGACTGCGTATCAATCACACCTACTGTGTTGTTATCCGGGTTCACGTTCCACACTTGGGCCCGAGTGCTGTGCTCAACTATACCGGTAGACGCTTTCGGCAACGTGGCAAGTACTGGCGCGTGTACCACTTGGGTAAACGTGCTTCTTAGCTCTTCGCCGGTACCATCACGTACCAACAGGCTAACCACATACCGACCGGGGTTCTCAAACGTGTGACTAACTGACGGACTGCTACTATAGGCAGTATCTAAGTTGCCATCGCCAAAGTTCCAACGATACTGCAATGAACCACTGCCAGTAGCATCTGCTGTAAACGTAACAGCATTACCTTGCTGCTCTGGCGTCACTGTAATCGGTTGAATGTTTAACGGCGCATCTAACTCTGCACCCATCACCTGCACTTCTGCCATATGTAATGGCGTATTCGTTGATCGGAGCTGCACGCGCAAGTACCTGCCGGTTCTCCCTACCACTACGTCAACATTGGGTGTTACATCACCCGATACCACACGGTGCATTACACCACTTTGAGAGATAGAGTTATTGAGGCCTTTACTGTTAAAAGGTTGATCTGAAATCAACAGATTAAAGTTTTCAAGTCTAGCTGTGCAGCAATCAGTACGATTCCAAACGACGACCGAGTCAATATCAACAATACGACCAAGGTCAAGCTCCCACCATGAATTACGATCTAAGCCAGTGTGGCTTATCACACTGGCATTACCGACCAGATTGCCATTGACGCTGCCATCAATAGCATTACTGGCATTGTAAATCGCGCTATTCAAATACGTTGACGATTGTGATGCAACACCACCCAGTGCCAGGTTGGTAATATCGCTACGCTTTGAACCAAATACTTGTACTTCTGCCAACTGCAGCGGATTATTCCCCGCTAACTGCACTCGAACATAACGCCCTTGCTCTGCTACTTTTATATCAGTTTGTCTGCCTGCAGTACCAGTGGTATGAAAATCTAACACACCATTTTGCGCACGCGTTAAGTTTACATTAGTAGAGGCAAATGGCTGCTCTGAGACCATCACATGAAAGTCTGCCAGGCGATCACTACAGCAATCTGTCCGGTTCCACACTCTAATGGTATCTATATCCACAACGCGCCCAAGATCAAGCTCCCACCATGCGCCGGCCTCAGTAGCCGTGTGAGTAAGAGAACCTGCACTGTTACTACCACTTAAGTCACCATCAATCGCCTTATCTGCACTAAAAAATCCAGTGCTGTTAAATTCAGAAGATTGCGTCGCCGACCCTTGTAGCGCTAAATTTTCAAGTCTGGTATCGAGTGCCGTAATACGAATCACCTGTGCCTCTGACGGTACGCCATTAACATCAATCGCAAACAGCATCCAGTAACCGGGAATACTCACATTCGGATTCTGGTGCACAGTCACGGCATACTGGTTTGTACCCGTTGATTCAAACGGAGGCTTATAAAAGCGCGTATCAGTATTCATGGAATGGGTAGTGGCAGACATTCGAATCAAACTAAAATAGTCGATCTGACCTGTTGTGGTAACTTGCACCGCCTCACCTGCATCCACACTCGGCTGCGTGGCAGTGATCTGCGGGCGAACGGCAAGCGAACCATCACTTGCGTATAGATAAGGGGGCGAGAATATCTGCGCGTCCTGGTGGGTACCGGTAGAGTTCGGATCGTTAGACGCATAGCCTCCACCAGCGGTGAGTATTCTGCCATCAGTTAGCAGCATTGCCGTTGAATGGTAGTCACGCGGGATTGCCATATTAGCCATACCACGCCATGCACCTGTTTGTGGATTCCATACCTCTGGCTCAAGCACACTGCCGCTATCCCTGAACTTAGCACCCGTGGTATTACCGCCTACCACCATCACTTCACCTGTCGGAAACGGAACAAGCTGTTGGTATTTACGACGGTGCCGCATGTTATTGGTCGAGCGAATATCCGGATAAGCACCATTCAAATCAATCGTAAACGCTTCATTCGAAGCACCGGTTGAATTACCACCCCAGCTGCCATCATTACGCCCGGTAGAAAGCAGCTTGCCGACGTCATACATAAACTGCACGCCACCCGCATGGTTAGCACCATCGGTAGTCGGGTTGGCCGGACGCGCCGCGCCATTACCCAACGGATTGATCATCTGATTTTCTACCGTATCCCAGTAGTGATAAATATTGCCATTGGGGGCAACGCTCAACAGGGGAAACGCATTTTCACGGCCCAATTCATTGTTACGTTGGCGCATGCTCAGGAAGTCGACGCCGTTCAGCACTCGCCAGCCGTCAACCGGATCCCAGAGGTCGGGGTTACGAGTATTTGTAGAAGATCCAAGCGCGGTCATCACTTTGCCATCACCGGTCGCGAGCGTGGTTGGATACCAGCGACCACCACTGGCCATATTGTCTACGGTCTGCCACTCATTGTTGTTGTAGTCAAAAAGCGTAGTCCACGGGCTGTTGCCTTGATTACGACCGCCATTAACCAACACTTTTCCGTCAGATGTCATAGACAAAGCAGCACAAAACATATTGTGCCCCTGATGGAGGTTTTCCTGAAAGCTGCCCGTTTCCGGATCCCAAATCGCGCTGTAGGTTTGCTCAGTACTTGGCCAGGTGCGACGCTCGGATCCCGAATAGGTCAGCACTCGGCCATTGGGCAGGGTCGCCATCGAAACAGCCACATGAGGCCAGTCCATCACCGGCCCCCAGGTGCCAACCTCCGAAGGTCCGCCAGTAGCAGCACCAAACACTGGCTCTTCAGCCGCGGGAACCCCAACTGTGTCAGCTCCGGCAACCGGATCAACCAACAAAGGCTCACTGCTATCACAAGCAGATAGCAGCCAAAGCGCTGCTGCAAAGGGTAAAAAGCGATAAGGCATCACTGTATCCAGTTTATTCAGATCTACCTAATCGATAACGGTTACATCTGTGAATGACTTGAATTTACGCGCGCGCGGAACCCGGCAGAGGCAAAAATCAATGTGAAAACAATCATTAAGGGCGATTCGCATCACATCAAAAATTGACCCGAGAACCTTAAGTCGCTTGTTTGCATGAAATAAAATCAAGGAAACAACACTTTCATTCACAACCTTCCTTGACAGGAAATCCAAGGCAGTCGATAATTGGCGGCTCGCGCGGGAATAGCTCAGTTGGTAGAGCACAACCTTGCCAAGGTTGGGGTCGCGAGTTCGAGTCTCGTTTCCCGCTCCAAGATTTAAAAACCCCGATCATCGGGGTTTTTTTATGCTTTTCTATATCTACAAGGTTGTTTTTCGTCTGCGTTTATTTTTGAGTGCATTGTCACCAGCTGGCAACACTTTCGCATTCGAACCTTAATCTTTTAAGTGATAGAATTGCAGCTGCATAGTTGGCTGGATGGCAGAGTGGTTATGCAGCGGCCTGCAAAGCCGTGGACCCCGGTTCGATTCCGGGTTCAGCCTCCATTTTAAAGCGCCCGGGTGGCGAAATTGGTAGACGCAAGGGACTT
>CALGKA010000029.1 GCA_937927895.1 uncultured Granulosicoccaceae bacterium
CAGAGTTCTTCAAGCTGTGAAACCTTTGCGGCATCTACCGCCAACACATAGCGCTCTTGTGATTCGTTGCACCAGACTTCCATGGGTGACATACCGGGCTCATCTACTAGTATGTTTCGCAGTTCAAACGTTGCTCCACGGTCTGCGTCATTCACTAATTCTGGTAATGCGTTTGATAAACCACCTGCGCCAACATCGTGCATTGATAGTAAAGGTGAATCATCACCCAGGGCGATACAGTGATTAATCACTTCCTGACAACGCCTTTGCATTTCAGGGTTACCACGTTGCACAGATGCAAAATCCAGTGATGCGTTACTTTGACCACTGGTAAGAGAAGATGCAGTACTACCACCTAAACCAATTAACATGGCAGGGCCACCTAACACGACTATTGCCGTGCCTTGTGGCACCGGTTTCTTATAAGTATTCATTGGCCGTATATTGCCAAGCCCTCCGGCGATCATAATCGGCTTGTGAAAACCTCGCCATTCAGTACGCTGGTCAGTTTCTACTAGAGACTCCCACGTACGAAAATAGCCAGTAAGATTAGGACGGCCAAACTCATTATTGAATGCCGCAGCACCTATAGGCCCTTCTTGCATAATCTGTAAAGCAGAGGCGATATGTTCTGGCTTACCCGGGTGCTGTTCCCACTCATGAGTAAAGCCTGGTATGCGTAGATTTGAAACACTAAAGCCACATAAGCCTGCCTTGGGTTTGGAGCCATTACCGGTAGCGCCTTCATCACGTATCTCACCACCGGAACCGGTTGCAGCACCAGCATGAGGGCTGATGGCAGTTGGGTGGTTGTGAGTCTCTACCTTAATTTGAATATTGATAGATTCATGCGTTGCAGAATACAAACCGGTAGCAGGGTCAGCCATAAACCGATCTCCCACCTCGCCTGCTATAACCGCGGCGTTGTCATCATAGGCGACCAAAGTACCTTCAGGTTGAGCCTTATGTGTTTCTCTGATCATACCGAACAATGATGAATCAGCAGCCTTGCCATCTACAGTCCAACTGGCATTAAAGATTTTATGCCTGCAGTGCTCAGAGTTGGCTTGCGCAAACATCATTAGCTCAGCGTCGGTTGGGTTGCGGCCGATGCTTTGAAAGTTTTCTACTAAATAGCTTATTTCATCTTCCGATAGGGCGAAGCCAAACTCTTTGTTATCTTTTTGCAGCTGCTCGAAACCACCACTGAGCACATCAATCTCAACTAACGGCGCAGGCGGCTTGTCTGTAAATAGCTGCTTGGCCGAATCCAGGTCGGTTACCAGCATCTCTGTCATTCGATCGTAGAAAAGAGCCTGCAGATCAGTGTTGTCAGTGACGCTATCGCCGCGGCAGTTCCATACGATACCTCGCTCTATGCGTTGCACGTCAGGTAAGCCACAATTGTGCGCGATATCTGTGGCTTTTGAAGCCCAAGGTGAGATAGTGCCTGCACGCGGCAGCACTAGAAATTCAAAGGCTGTGTCGGCGCCAGGTTGCACTTGCAGCAGTTCGTGCAGGCGCTCTTGCGTGGCGGCCGATACCTCGCCATCAATTAGATAAACCGTTCGGGCCGATATTTCTTTCAGTCCGGGTGACAGCTTGCGGCACTGCACGAGCAATGCCTCGATGCGAAATGCAGACATTGCATTTCCGCCAAACAGCACCAGCATTCGGTATTCCTTTAAAGTTTAGAGTAATTTAGAAAGTACACGGGGCGCAATGCCGCCGACCAAAGGCGGTATTATCGCATATTCTGAAGCCAACAATGGACAACATAAACAAGAACATCAAGCGGCCCAGGCACTGATCAAACCTCGAACCCACCAACGAAAAAGCCCAGCATCAACCGATGCGAGCCAAAGGGGCCTCTATGGAGTCTGCCGGTAAAACCAACAGGGATACTGCGCACTAGTTGGAGTGAACTGAAAACCAGGCATTGTTTTCGTTTTTAAATCATATCGTGTGAGGTCAAGGTGCCAGCTAAGTGCCTGGAACCCGATAATCTTGAAAAAATGCATACCACGCATGCCTTCGCACATAATTAAAAAGGTTGCAGTTAGGCCGTCCTGTTAACAAGGACTGGATTGTTGTTTAAAGCACCTAAACACACGCCCAAATGCATTTGACCCCTGCCGACGATTAGGATCACTAGTAATCAGAGACCTCAGTCGGAATATTTCACACAACAATCTTTAACGCAATACAAAGACCCAGAAATATCCGTGAATGATATACAAGAAATAAGAAAGGATATTCTACGAGTTATTAATCAATCACTGAGAGCTATTGTTACGTATGTTTTTGGGATTTACAGATCTTTAAGGAAAAGATACGTGTGAGAAATTTGGAGCGCAAATAAATTACACATACTGACAATGGAAATGTCGCTTAATCGAACTTGCGCTATCTTGCCGGTGGTACTGATTGTTACGTTCTCCGTCATGCTGGAGACCAATCATGACAAGTCTAGCCGTACAGGATTCGGTCTATCGGCCCCGCAAATTTGCGGGGCACTGGTAAAAGCTTTACTCAACAAACAACAAAGAGAACTATCGAGCGTATAGCTCTACACGTCGATTTAGCGCACGCCCCTCTGAAGTGGTATTAGTCTCAATTGGGCTACTTTCACCAAAGGCCGAAATAGACAGACGGTTGCGTGACAGGCCACGAGTCTCTAGATAATCAATAACCGAATTGGCTCGTCGCTCTGACAACTCCTGGTTGTAGCTGGCTGGGCCAACTGAATCTGTATGCGCAGATACTTCAACTTGAACTTTCTCGCAGGTGCTCAGTATGTACGCTACATCACTCAGTACAAGCGTGGAATCCCCAGTTAATTCAGCAGAATTATTCTGAAAATTCACACCATCTAAGACGCCATTAAGACCAGTACATCTGTCTGGCTTAGGAAGCGCTGAAACCAGTTGCGGAGGTGGCAACGCTGCTGCAACTACTGGCTGTATCTTTGGCTCTACTACGATCTTTGGTGCAGCGCTAAGTTTTGGCAGCGCTTTGCTCTGCTTTTTACCTGTTCGATACATCAATGCTAACTGAGCATATTGTGCATCTTGATCAAACGAAAAAGCTTCTGCACGCAAGCCTACCCCGATCGGAGTCATATACTCGAGCCCGGCACCTATCAAAAGATTCGAACGGTTTTCTTCGAGAATTGGCACATTACCTATCGCTGTGTTCTCTAGAAATCCATATCCAACTCGACCATAAGCAGATAACCCTTGCCGACGAAACCGATCACGATTCCCGCCTGCATAAATCAATGCGCTCACACCATTGACGTGATAATTCAAACGACCGCCCGGTGAAAATCCCGCACTGCCTAAATCTGCAGAGTGCGCTTCTATCGACAAATGCTTGTATAAGTCAGCACCAACAGTAATTTGACCGGCGGGTTCTACGCGATCATCTTGGTCCAAACCAGGCAGTTCACTGGCATCTGGCTCCATACGGCTTGGACCTATGCCGACTGTCGCATACAAGCTTCTTGAGAATTGATCTTCATAGCTTTGCTGCAAGGACGCAGAACCTTCGGACGAAAGACCAATCGAGTCTTTCCAGCCGCCTGTGTTTATAGATGCACAGCCTGATAGAAATAGGGAGCCAATCGCAATGGAAAGTACTGACTTATACATAATGTTCACTCTATGTTACGCAACAAATTTTTTTCACCGTCATCGCTTAACTTCGACAGACCCTCAAAACCCTTTAGTAACGTTTATGGACAATAAATTTCAGACACTGCCGATTATAATAACCAAACGTAATATCAAAGAAATAGTTAGTAATAGAATTCCCCTGTTTACTTACATTTCAAAGGAATGCTATAAGCTAGCGCCAATTATTGTGAACTGATACTGTCTATAAACCCAAGCGTTTACAAATGTAAAATCTTTTAAACACAAACCTTTTTGTAAACACAAAACTTATCGAGCATAAATCTCTACTCATCGATTTTGCGCAATAACGTCTGCCGTATCCATTAGATCCCAGGCCGTGTTTCCGCAAATGCACCAGCTCGCAATCCATTAGCACTTACCATGACTTGTTAAAAGCTCCATCTCTGAGATTGCTCTTCTTTCAGATAATGAATGGTTTCAGCGCACAGTCCCTTTACGATCTTCATGAGCAAAAACATCTATTCCTGTTTCGCAGAAAAGGCTTAAATGGTTAGAAACTTCATTCCGGCATCTTTACAAACTTTGAACTTTCAAGACTTTCGACTCAGCACGGCAGATCATCAAATTCACTAGTGCGAATAAACCCTATAGCCTATTCTATTTGATGAAACCCTGAGTTCATTTTTTGGCATTCAGACAACAAAACAATAACGCCAATCCAGAGCGCCAGACAGAATAAATTCCGCAGCGTTGGAGAAAAGATGTTGCTATTCTGGAATTTTTTTCGATTCATAACCGTATTTTGTTTAGGCACACAAAAAGCACCATAAAAACGGACTTACAAACAACAATATATCGACCTCACATTCAAAGACCCAATTATTGCCAGCCGCTCTTAAAGTGACCAACCATTCCTAGCGTTCATCCGCTATACTTCGCTTTCTACTCCAGCTAAACGCAAATGCCTGAACCCTCAAACTCCAATTTACAGTCAAATTTGGCACTCAGCACTTGTGCAAAAGCGATTGCCAAAGACGCAGCCCTGTCAGTTGACCTGGATCAGTCTCCAACTGCTACTCAGCTTGGATTAACATCTACTGTCGGTAACATTTATAACTCAGACACAAAGCGCACGGTTAAACGTGGAATAAGCGACGCCATTGCTTTGGTAGCAGCGCATCATGATGATCATATTCACAGTACGTACAAGCCAACATCAAAGCTTGCACAAACCCTGTTCAATGAGATGGAAAGATTACGCTGCGAAGCAACCGGCGCGCACAACCGCTTAGGTATAAAAAGCAACCTGGGGGTGCTCTGGCAATACAACTTCAAACCACCGTATAGCAGCGATTCTGATCAGCTTAGAATTGTATTTACCTACCTTACGAAGCTTGCTCTCAAACAACCGGTTAGTCCCACACCAGCCATGCAATCTGTGCTGTCTCAATGGCAAGAAACTATTTGGAATTCCACCAGCCAACTGTGGCCACAGTTATTAGCAACATGCGCTACTCAATCTGAATACGCACAAATATCTCTCGCGATTATTGCCACAATAAACGAAGACACAAGCAACCAGGCTTCAGGCAATCTAAGCGACACCCCCTCTTCTGAAGAACAGCACGCTGCAAGTAATGAAG
>CALGKA010000030.1 GCA_937927895.1 uncultured Granulosicoccaceae bacterium
AAGAACACTATCAGTGGCAGGCATTGATACTAAATTCTTCGAACGCCATGCAAGCTTAATCACACGCCTACTTGATCAACGATTCGAAGATGAAGTCAGCCGCATAGGGCTTGAAGCTTTTCTGGGTGCACTGTACGAAGGCGATCACTGGATATTGTTAGTTGACCTTGACGGCAAACTGTTGCCGTTCAAAAGGCAAAGAGTCAGCACGACTGATCTGGCTAAAGCCACGCTGCCAGGCACCAAGCTACTGATAGTTGAAAATGAAAGCTGCCTTCATCAACTACCACCCGTAGTAGATAACACGTTGGCGATCCTGGGTGCAGGTTTTGATTTAGATTGGACCAGTAACCCGACACTGCAGAATAAGCGTATCGGTTACTGGGGTGATATAGATACCTGGGGGCTAAGTTGCCTGGCGCAAGCCCGTCGGAACCTGCCAAAGCTGCAGTCTTTGCTTATGGAGCATGCGCTTTTTGTTGAGCATCAGCAGCATGCTGTTGTTGAACCTGTAGTAGCAGGTACACAGATATCAACGCACTTAAGTGACTCAGAGAAACGACTCTACAGTGAATTATTAAAAAGCGAAGCAGGGCGCTTGGAGCAGGAATATTTACCTGTCAACTTGGTGCACCGTGCCGTCGCAGAATGGTCCGAATGTTGAGGTAGGCGAACGTCACTGGCTCGAGTCTACTTGCATCTTGTTTAAACAAGGTTCCGATCTGCTGAGTACTTTCATCGATAGAGATATGGATTTCTATTTCACTAACCTCGTTTATTCCTCACACGTTTTGGGAGGCTCGCGTTGGCAAGTGCTCTACCGGTTTCATCATTCGAAAGATCCGCAAGTGAGGTCAGGCCGTCAAGAAGCCCAAGCGCATGCAATACCGAAGTATAAATACCGATACTGACTCCGTGGTCTCCCGCCTCTACACATTGAAGTGTTTTACGTGACCTGCTGAATTTCATCTCTTCTATCATTCCGTTTTACGTACCTTAAGCGCAGGTAGAACGTTACAGATCTTATGATTCACAGATCATATAGACATTATTATGATCCATGGATCATAATAATGTTTTATGGTTTATAGGTCATAGATATGTCAGATCTAGCTCGAACTCCGGGGCAATTCGGCCAGGTACTTCGGCGCGCCCGTAAAAATGCCGGTTTTAGTCAGTCAGATCTGGCAGAGCGCTGCGGCAAGAAACTATTTCAAAAATAGAAGGCGGCTCACCGGGTTCCAGGCTGGAAACCGTGATGAAAATTTGCGCAGCGCTCGATTTAGAGATTGTCATCGGGCAGCGAACGCGGGGTAACACAGATTATCTTGAGGATACTTTGTAGCCATGGCACGGCCTCGCAAATATGCCCCGCTGGATGTTTTTCTTAATAGCAGGCAAATCGGCAAGCTTGCCAAAGAGGGCAGTGGTGCTATTTACTTTACCTATAATGCTGACTAGTTGCGCTGGGAACACGCTTTGCCTGTGTCTTTGTCTTTGCCGCTGCGGGAAGATGCCTACTCCGGTGCATCAGTATTGGCTGTATTCGAAAACCTACTGCCAGACAATGAACAAATGCGAAGCCGTGTTGCATCAAAGTTCAATGCCGAGGGAACAGATCCTTTCAGTTTACTTTCCGCTGTGGGTAAAGACTGTGTTGGTGCACTTCAGTTTTTGCAGGAAGGGAGTGAACCTGACCCAACCAATGCCATTCAAGGTGTTGAGTTAACTGAACAACAAATTGTAGGTAAATTAAAGTCACTTTCAAGTAATCCCCTGGGTCTTGATAACGATAACGATTTTAGAATTTTAATTGCCGGTGCGCAGGAAAAAACCGCACTTCACAAAAAAGGCGACAAGTGGATTCAACCAAGTGGTACAACACCGACCACTCACATATTTAAAACACAGATTGGCCAGTTATCTAACGGACTGAACTTAACCCACAGCGTAGAAAACGAATACCTCTGCTTAAACATAGCGCTTCAGTACGGCTTTGAAGTTGCCAATGCTACGATTGAGAACTTTGATGATGTGACCGCATTGGTAGTGGAGCGCTTTGATCGCAAAACAATAAAAGATGGTCAGTTACTTCGTTTGCCGCAGGAAGATTGTTGCCAGGTGCTCTCTTACGCTTCAACGCAAAAATACCAGCGCGATGGCGGACCAGGTATTGAAGAGATTATGAAGGTGTTGATCGGTAGCGATGAGCCAGTAAAAGACAGGCAAACGTTCTTCAAAGCACAGGTATTGTTCTGGTTACTTGGTGCAACTGATGGACACGCTAAAAATTTCAGCCTTGCATTGTTCCCCAAGGGAAGATTCCGGTTGACGCCGTTATACGATATTTTGACCTTGCAGTACAGTGTCGATAATGCCGAGGTACGAAATAGAGAGTATAAAATGGCTATGCGTGTGGGTGGCTCTAACAAGTATCGGGTCAATGATATTCATGGTAGACACTTTGTCCACACTGGCAAAGCGTGTGGTTTGTCTGCAAAGAATATAGAGCAGATATTTAGTGAGCTGAATGACACGACAACCAAAGCACTGACCACAGTACAGGATACGCTGCCCGATGATTTTCCGCTGGAGCTGGTGGAATCGGTAGTAAATGGTATCCGCAGCAGATTACCTCGACTGAATTCACTGAAATAAGTGCTATAAACAGGGACAGATGCCTCCCTTAAAAAACGCATGCCATACAATCTCGTGTTTTTCTTGGAAGAATTTCTCTGCGGCACTTATAAGCGCTTTTACTCCGGCGCTAACACAATCCTTCGCTACCCGCGATGAACAGGAAGTTGCTAGATATGCCGATGTGATGGAAACACTATTCAATGCCTGGCAAGACCTAACGCTGACGGAAAATCAAATCAAGCAGCTGCACCGGGATTTACTCCGCTACAGTGCCAAAGACGACCGACATCGTGGGGAATATAAAACTGCAAACAGAGCTAAAAGGGTGCGTGTCCTTGTAAGCATCCTGAATCACCAACGAAGACGACAAGCATCTTGTTGTTAATAGTATAGATCGAGACCCACTATATTCCCTTGTTTCCAAACCAGCTTGTTTGTCTGTAAGATCGAGATTCATTAGAGGGGAATAGAAACAATGAAAACGAAATTAATCGGAAGTCTGTTTTTGCTACTGGCAATAGTTTTTACTATTAACGCTGTTACAGCTGCTGATGTAAAAATCCACAAGGTTGCGATTCATGTTGATGATAACGACCCAAAGCGAATGAATATGGCTTTAAATAACGTTGCAAATGTTAAAAAATATTATGACGCCAAGGGGGAGAAAGTTGAAATAGAGCTGATTGCTTACGGCCC
>CALGKA010000031.1 GCA_937927895.1 uncultured Granulosicoccaceae bacterium
AGACCAGATTGGTAGTCCTACCTATGTGCATGGTTTAGCGTCTGCGTGTTGGGGGCTTTTCGATAAGAAGCTCACCGGTATTTATCACTGGACAGATGCAGGTGTTGCCAGCTGGTACGATTTTGCAGTTGCCATTCAAGAAGAGGCACTTGAGATTGGGTTGTTGAAGTCTGCCATTCCTATTAAGCCACTCACCACTTCAGACTTCCCAACCCCGGCTGTTCGTCCGCCTAACTCCGTTATGGATAAATCAGAGATTTGGGAGGCATTGGGTGCGGTAGCACCTCATTGGCGAGTCAATTTACGCAAAGCTCTTGGGGAAATTAGTTAAGAAGTGCGATGTAGCCAGCGTGTTACCAAGGCACTGCATCTGCTGAAAGCGCAGATGCAGTAAATGAATATCACTCGCTTTAGAACAGGTTTATTGCTGAAAACTAGTTAGTGCCCATCCATAAACAGCGCGTAGCGAGGTTGTTCCAGGTGCGTGAGATTTTGCCTACTACATGTAGGCGTTTAGTCATTCTAATTAACTACATGTAGTCGGTAAAAGATTGCGTACCTGGGGCGACCGCAGTAGCGTTCGTTTATGGATGGGCACTAGTTAGCAGGGCTTTGGCTTAACTCGCTTTGTGGTCGCGGACGCCTGCGTCGCCTGCGTCGCCGACCGGATTTTCTACTGGGTTGGTTGGACCTAAACACCATAACTAACAGTAAGCATAGACACAGCACCATTGCGCGATCAAGGTAGGTCACAAACCAGAGATCAGCTAATAGCAGAAACAGCAGTGTGGCTATCATTGGTAGTTTGTAGTCTATTCTTTTGCCAATGCCAATCAGTACCGCAACATACATTGCGTAGTAAAATAATAGTCCGACACTCCCCCAGTTCACTGCAACCTCCGCAAGATTGTTGTGTGCATATTGCCCTGTACCGGTGACTGTTGAAAACGTATTGGGGCCGTGGCCAATCAAAGGCTTTTCTAAAAAATACTGCTTAGATTCTGTAATTAAACTAATCCGAACTTCCCCTGAATTTTCTTCACCTTCGATAGCGGCGATTGCACGTTTCACAACCACCAAATCCCCTATAGGTGATCGCTCAACGCGGTAAATTGCACCGGGGCTATTAAAAAATACTATAAGCATAATCGCAGCGGTGCCGGTAGCCAGTATTGTCATGCTTCGAATCCAGCTGTTGCCGATTAACCATAGGGCACCGCATATAGAAAATAACGCTGTGAAAGCGATTGCACTTCGTGAACCGCTCACGATTGCGGTGACCACAGCCGCTGCTATCATTAAAATGTACACAGCAAAACCCGGCTTCTTTTTGGTTAAAAACAAAAGGAATGGCAAGGTAAATACTAATGATATGAGTAGATTTGATTGACCTGCCAGGCCGCTGTAGCGAGTAACCTCTCTACGTTCCAATGACTCTATATTCTCACCTTGTACGTTGATCAAATACCCATCGTATCCGACCCCGACTGCGATCATGTTAACTATTAATAGCACAACAAATCCGGCGATAATGAGGCTGAGTGAAACACCGTTTGCTACAAAAATAGCCAATGCAATAGCGCCAATCCATATGGTGGTCATCATCCCCATGTATTCGATGGGGTAGACATCAACATACACTCCCGAGAACAACGCATAGATATAAAAAAGCATGGGTAGAATTAAGATGCGTGGGAACTTGAATTCTTGAATGACAATCCCAACGACCGCCCAAAGAAATGCAGCGATAGCGAGGCCAACGGCCCCACGAGATAGAGCTGGAACACCAATGAGAATCAGGCCAAATACTATGTAACCAATGGTCAGCAACGAAGCGACTTTCAGCCATAGAGAGGGATTGCCGGTGTCGCCGTGCTGATCCGACAAATCGAAAAGTAAATTGGCCATGGTAAGAATTCTCCTATAGAAAGATTCTGACGACAACTGCCGCTCGAAGCAAGAGGGAGGTGGTCGATAATATCTTTATAAGTTTGATTGCATAGCTGGACACGGGTTAATGCTATCGCTTGTTTTTAATTATCAAGAAATCGAGTGAGGTGCGGGAGCATTTGCGTTGCGACAGCCTCTGAGCCCTTTGGTGTCAGGTGGCAGTAGTCTGTATACAGTTGCTCGTTGGCGTAACTTGCACTGGCTATTTCGCTTATGTCTACAAAAGCGAGTCCGTATTGCCTGAAAAGATCGGGAAAGTAAGGCCTGATTTCATTGCGTCGAGTATTCGTATCGTATTTCAAGGTGAGTGACTGTATGTGTTGGTCTGCGTCAGATAGAAGAGCTTTGTTTTCGAGTACAACCTGTGGTTGCAGAAATACGATCAAATCGAAATTAAATAGCTCGCCTAGTGCTTTGAATTGAATATAGGTTTTAAAGATAGTTTCTTTTAGAACGGCGTCGACATTTTCCGGAAAGTCACCTGCCAGCGTTCTGGGAAAAGCAGTTTGCGGAAATTGATCTAGATTGGCGTTTTCCCAAACACGCATCATGTATTTTTCCACTAACATGAAGAAACGACTGAATTGCGCAAAATAGCGTGCAACACTAATACCTGTAAACCAAAGACTTCTCTTGTTAAAATGATAAGTTAGTTTAGGGGTGCCTTGTTTGACATGGTGCCAATTATTGTATTGCTTGTAGTAGTAAAAGTCGTTGTGGCCATCTAGAAAAACAAGCAAGTCAGGGGAGTATTCGTATAAAACCTCGTTGAAGTAAACTAAATGTTCAAACGTGGTGTAGGCAGTTACAGCAGCATTGATAATCTCGACACGCTTACTGCTACTTTTCGCAGCTAAGTACTTATTTATTTCAGCTTCTAAGTAGTGCGATATAGTTTGGTCATTATTTAATGTTGGAGTGTGGGGGTATACATCTGTAGCACCGATTCCATACATTGTAGATCCACCGAGCATAATTATGCGAAATACATCGTCGGGTTTGTCTTTGCTGAAAGGCGTATCGCTGCGGAAGCCGTCGTCTGAATGAATCTTATTTCCGCTACTGTCGAACGCACGATTATATTGTGGGTTGAGTGCATGACGTCTATACGGGTGAAACACATGCCTGCTACTTGATTCGGTATTAGCGCCCTGATCATTGTGTTTGAGTATGATGTGGCTGGCGGCTTCAATTAACAGCACACAAAGAATACTGAGTATCCCGAAGTAGATAAGTAGATTTCTGGTATTGGATTGCATCGCCTGCTTAGTCTTTCGCAAAAATAGTAGCGCCGCCTTGCCACGCTGGTTGCTCGTTCTTCACAAAAATAGAGCTGTTTATAATCAGTACATCCATCTCAGTGGTCATAAAGCATCGGTAAGCATCAGCGGCGGTGCAAACAATAGGTTCCCCTCGAACATTAAAGCTAGTATTGATCAAAACAGGCACACCGGTTTGGGTGTCGAAAGCGGTAAGCAATGCGTACATTTTGGGGTTTGATTGTTGTGTCACCGATTGGATACGTGCACTAAAATCAACGTGCGTTATTGCAGGTAAAGAAGAGCGTTGTGTGTAGAGCTTTTCATATAAGGCTTTTTGCTCATAGCCATCAGGCAAGGGTTGTTTAATATTCTCAGTAATCGGGGCCACTAATAGCATGTACGGTGAGGCTTGTTTTAACTGAAAAAAATCTTGCATGCGTGATTCGAGTACCACAGGTGCGAAAGGCCGAAATCCTTCGCGGTATTTTATGTTCAGATTGATTTTTTTCTGCATTGCAGGGTTGCGTGGATCACCTAGTATGCTTCTGTTACATAGTGCTCTTGGTCCAAATTCCATGCGACCTTGAATCCAACCGACTACCTGACCTTGAGCCAGCAGTTCGGCTACTTTTTCACTTAGCTGGTTGTTGCTGAGTTCATTGAATTGAGCACCATGTTTAAGTTCTAGCGCGTGTATCTCGGTACTTGTTATGTCGGGTCCAAGGTAGGCTGACGACATTGCATCCGGGTGTTTAGTGATTCGAGCTTGATTCATACCTATGTGGTAATGAGCATAAGCGGCCCCGACAGCACCCCCGGCGTCGCCCGCGGCTGGCTGTATCCAGAGGTTGTCGACAAAGTCTTCTTGTAATAACTTGCCGTTAGCTACGCAGTTAAGCGCGACTCCGCCTGCCATAACGAGGTTTCGACTTCCCGCTTTTGAGCAAGCTGTGCGCGCAAGCTTGATTACTATTTCCTCTGTTACCTGTTGTATCGCCATTGCCAGATTCATGTAGGGCTGTGTGAGTTCTTCCTCACTCGAAATCCTTGGCAATCCAAACAGCTCCGTCCAATTTTCGTCTTTAGTCATTGATTGGCCGGTTGGGTAATCGAAGTGATCTAAATTTAGGACAAAAGAACCATCGTCTCTTATATCAATTAAGTGTGTCTTTATTTGAGTAATAAAAAACGCGGTTTGCTCTGAATTTGCCAGTCCGTAGGGCGCAAGTCCCATGAGTTTGTATTCGCCACTATTGACTTTAAATCCACAGTAGTAGGTAAATGCGGAATACAGTAAGCCAAGAGAATGTGGAAAATGAATCTCTTCAGCAACCGAAATACTGTGGCCGTCTCCTTTACCAAGCGATGTGGTTGTCCATTCCCCGACGCCGTCTACAGTCAGTATGGCTGCTGTTTCGAAGGGGGATGGATAAAACGCACTAGCAGCATGTGATAAATGGTGTTCGGGGAATTGAGGTTTGTAAGTACCTATTTTTATTTTGTTTAACTCTTGTCTGAGCATTCGTTTTAAGAATAACTTTTCTTTTATCCAGACAGGTATTGCTGCTCTAAAGCTCTTTAACCCGGATGGTGCAAGGGCGTGGTAGGTCTCAAGCAAGCGTTCAAACTTTATGTACGGCTTATCATAGAAAACTACAGCTGTAACATCGTCTAGGGCGAGGCCTACTTCACTAAGCACATATTTGATGGCATTAGTTGGGAAGGCCGGGTCGTGCTTGATTCGGGTAAAGCGCTCCTCTTGAGCCGCTGCTACTAATTGACCGTCAATTAATAACGCTGCAGCGCTATCATGATAGTACGCAGCGATGCCCAAAATGATAGATTGGTTCGAGTTCATCAGATCCGTTCTGCAATATTGGATCTAGAAGAGTGTGTAGATGAACGGAGATATAGCCGAACCACTGGTTAATACGAATAGTGCGCCAAACGTAAGAAGTATCAGAAAAGCAGGCAGCAACCACAATTTTTTGCGAGCTTTGATAAAGCCAAAAAAATCGTGAAAAAATTCCATATGAACTTCCTTGTTATTTAGTAGGGATTAGTTAAGTCGTGCTTAACGAAGGTGTGGTTGCGATGAATGAAAGCGCTAGTGTCGGCGCGTTGCTCTTTTTTAAATGCACTTTTTTTCATTGAGTCTTTACCGAATTTTTGGCTAAGCCAGCCCATCGGTGTCACGACTAAAAAATAGATTGTGCTCAAGATAATGGTCGACATAATCATACCAAGCCCGTGAGAAAAGCCAAGCCACAGTACGGCGATGGGTTTCAATATTGATGGAGCGATCATGGTAACGAGTAAGCAGAACAAAGCAACAAGCGTTGCGACTTGTGTGTGTTTGCTTAAGAGCGCGATAGCCAGGCATATGAGAACCAGCGCCATGCCAGTGTCAACTGCCTCTCGATGGCTTATTGAGCGCTTCGAGTGACGAAGTCTCGATAGGGAAAATCGATGGGACGATTTAGACATGGGTTGAGCTGGACCAATGTATTGTTTATGAACGAGTGTACCGCAAGGATAATCTCAAAAGCGTGGGTAAATACCGATTATCAAAGTTTAATATTAGACTCTGTGGTGTATTTGGCAAGATTAAGACATTGGAGTCGGCGATACTAGGATGGGTGAGGGTGAGGCCGATTGGTAAGTGCCAAGGCTATTCGTAAAAAAACGAATCATCTGAGCGTAGGCAGTATTAAAATCCAATGGTGCATTAGTGCATTTGTTCTCGGCTGTCGAAAAAGGTTGTAAAATGTAGTTCTGATAAAGTTGACTGTCGGTGGTTGTGAGCGATATCGAATTATTGCGACGAGAATACTCATGTTCGAATCCTTTCAGCGTTACAATTACATATCGGCTCAAACTCATCCTTTTCTAAGCTTCTTGCTCATGCATAAGTAAGACGCTAACAACTTTTTTACTAAATCAATGAAAGTCTTAACCCAAAACCTCAAAAACGGGGAAACCGTTCTTCAAAGCGCCCCTGTACCTCAGCACAGCGCTGATTCCCCGAATGTTCTAATCCGAAACACTCACTCACTTATATCGATAGGTACGGAGCGAATGATGATTGACTTCGGCAAAGGGAGTTTAGTTTCAAAAGCAAGACAGCAGCCTGATAAGGTCAAAATGGTATTGGAGAAAGCCGTTGTGGATGGGGTGCTAACCACCATTGATGCTGTGACCAGTAAGCTTGGCCAGCCTATTCAACTAGGGTACTGCGCTGCTGGTGTTGTGCTGCGCCCAGGTCAAAGTGAATTTGCTGTGGGAGATCGGGTCGTGTCGAACGGCAACCATGCTGATGTAGTCTCAGTCTCAAGAAACCTCGTAGCGAAAGTGCCTGACGGTGTTTCAAACATGCATGCAGCCTTTACACCTGCCGCTGCTATTGGCCTGCAGGGTATCCGGTTGGCCAATCCTACTCTCGGTGAAACTGTGGTGGTCATGGGGTTAGGGTTAATTGGATTGCTTACAGTGCAATTACTGGTTGCGCAAGGCTGTAAGGTAATCGGTACTGACTTTGATGATAGTAAGGTTGAGCTCGCAAAGTCGTTTGGTGCGATAGGAATCAACATAAGCAGCGTATCTGATGTTACAGGTGAAATTAGTTCGCATGCCGACGACTCAGGTGTAGATGCTGTATTGATTACAGCATCTACCAAAAGCTCGGATGCGATCCATCAAGCAGCATCGGTGTGTCGTAAGCGTGGTCGTATAGTGCTTGTGGGTGTAATCGGCTTAGATCTTAGGCGATCAGATTTTTACGAGAAGGAACTGTCATTTCAGGTGTCATGCTCTTATGGGCCAGGGCGCTACGATCCGTTTCATGAAGATCAAGGTCATGATTACCCAATAGGCTTTGTTCGTTGGACTGAAAAAAGAAATTTTGATGCGGTGTTGCAATTAATGGCCACTGGTAAATTGGCTATAGAGCCACTGGTAAGTCATGTATTTCCATTCGAGCAAGCCACTGATGCGTACCAGCAGGTTAGCGATAACGCTGCAGCGTTAGGCATTATCCTGGAGTACGGCTCTACTGACGAAGAAGATGTGGGTGGACATGATAATCTCGAGCATACTGTCGCGCTGAAAAACTCAGCGTTTCGTGGAAGTGCTGAGTCAACTGATAGCTCTGTGATTTTTATCGGTGCAGGTAATTATGCATCCCGGGTGTTGATGCCTGCTTTCAAAAGCACCGGTATCAACTTAGATACTGTGGTGAGCAACGGCGGTGTTAGTGGCGCTATACACGGTGAAAAACAAGGTTTTGCTAACGCATCAACTGATGTTAGTGCAACGCTCGCTAACTCTACATCCAATATTGTAGTTATAGGAACACAGCACGATACCCACGCAGAATTAGTAATAAAAACCTTGCAAGCGGGGAAAATACCATTTGTTGAAAAGCCATTGGCGTTAACTATAGATGAACTCAACAGCATAGTTGACGCGGTCGCGTCTGCGTCGCTGCCGTATACAAACCCAGTGATGGTGGGCTTCAATCGCCGCTTCGCCCCGCTAGTTCAAGCCTTGAAGTATGAACTCGCTAAGCACAACGAGCCAATGAGCTTTAATTTCACTATGAATGCCGGTTTTATTCCTGCTGACTCATGGGTGCAGTCTCCTACCACTGGGGGTGGACGTATCATTGGTGAGGCTTGCCATCACATTGATCTAATGCGTTTTTTGGCTGATTCACCTATAGTCCGGATTCAGGCAATGGGGATGGGGCACAATCAATATCATGAGACTGTTGAAGATAAGTCGGTTATCACGCTTCAATTTGAGAATGGTTCTATCGGCTCTATTCAGTATTTTGCGAATGGTGGTAAGGCATTCGCGAAAGAGCGCTTTGATGTGTTTGTAGCCGACTCTGTATTCCAACTCGATAACTTTCGTAGCTTAAAAAGATTTGGGGGTTCGAAATTTAGGTCTAAACGTGTTTTTAAGCAAGACAAAGGTCAGCAAGCTTGTGTGAATGCATTCGTTGATGGCGTCAACGCTGGAACGGGCTCACCAATTGATTTTGCTGAAATAGTAGAGGTGTCTCGTGTGGCGATTGAGGCTGCAAATCAAATTCGTCAATATCAGCGGCTTTAACTAGGATTGCAAATATTTTGCTTATTTTCGTTGTTGTCATCGCGAATTCAATTCGTCGTCTGAAACGTGCAACGGATTATCGTTTTTATTTATCGGTCTGTTCAGGTATGTAGGCATCGGGTCCGTCCTCATGCCTTTTTAATTGGAGCGGCAAATACCTTTCAGTAAGTTTGTTTTCATTCTTTTACTCAGCGCCATACTAGGTTGTTCGACCAATATAAATAACAGCCATGCTGTAAGTGTTGAAATGAATATGGCGATATGTACGATGAGCCAGTAAGGAATTGAGTGGTGCAATAAGTAAACAATAGATATGAGAACTATGGCATGTACTAAGTACAAGCTGTAAGATATTTTCCCAAGAAATTGTAATATTGGATTTCTCAAGACAGAACCTATCGCATCATTGCTCGCAACCATGGGAATGAGAATTGCGACACCAAGCGTGGTAGGGAAATGGCCTAAAAACCGCTCCGCGGTTGGTTGGAAACTAGGTGAAAAAAATGCACTGTATTGAAGCAAGGAAAAAGAAAGTAAAAATATTGCCCATTGCGACACTGCTTTTGGTTCTGCTAGCGCTGTGGTAATACTCAAGAAATTCTTTGCTATTAGAGCACCCACCACAAATTGATATACAAACATTAAGGTCAGGAATAAGTCGTTTTCATATCCTAATACGCTGTTGGAATACCAATGAAACCCTCTGCCGGCGATATATATAAGCAGCGCAAAGGCTAGAGAGTAATGCCAATGCAGTCGAAGTACAGCCCACATAATGAGAGGGAATAAAAGCGCAATACGCATTTCCATCACTAGCGTCCAGAGCACGGGATTCAGCGCGTCGTTGTCAAAGGCTCCAATGAGTAGAACGTGGCCGACAATTGTGCCTATGGTGAGGGTTTCAGGCCAGATTTGATAGAACCAGTCGCTGAATCCGAGGACCGTTTCACCTGATAATAATCTGTAAGCAATAAGAGATATTAAAACAGTAGCTATATACGCGGGGTATATCCGTAAGAACCTTTTTATGAGGAATATTTTTGTATTAACGGAGCCCTTTAGGTAGGGCAGGGACAATACAAACCCGCTTAACACGAAAAAAAGCACTACTGCCTCTGAGCCACCCCAAGTAATTCTGAATGGCGGCATTGAAAGCAGTTGTATGGGTACTGAAACATGATCTGAGCCACCACCGACTTCAGGCAGCATTATTAGTATATGCGAGAACACCACGGCAATCGCAGCCAAGCCTCGTAGTGCATCTAGCTCTATAATCCGCTTATTGTCTGATAGATTAGTAGCATTTTTAGTAGTTTTCATTCGAGAAGCGCCGTCAGTATCTACCGTTGTAATTTGGTTTTTACTAGTGAAAGTAGTTCGGTTATTCTTGCAAAGATAAACTCTTTGTTCTCCGCTCCGAGTAGAAACTTGGAATGCAGTATCATGTAGGCTACGACTAAATCAGTTAGTAAAACCAGGGAGATAGACAAAATAGGCAGCGCTGGTATCCAATTTAAAATAGCAGTATTTTTTAATAATAAAATAGCCGCAAGTAAGATCGCTGGCTGTATGCGGTGCCAAAGTTCATTAATGGGGTATCCGCAGTCTTTTTGGCAGGCTCTAATCATCATTGCTGAATGTGCCGCGCTAGCAAGTACTAACCCCACAAGTGCGCCGTTGACATGATTTAGTCGATAGCCAATTAAAGACAGTGCGAATAAAGTGATTAAGTAAAGTACCTTAACCGTTAGTGCTTTTTTAAATGTACCAGTGGCACGTATATAGGTATCACCCATACGGCCTAGTAGTTGGAATCCAAGAAGGGCTGATAGTATTTGTAGTATGACGGTGGCATCTAGCCATCGTTCTCCGAGAGAAACAAGGATGATCGTTTCAGCGAAAGTGAATAAAAGCACACTCAAGTACACACCGATTAAAAAGGTAATCATGACAAAGTTGAAAAAATGAATGCCTAGCTGTGGCTTGTCATCTGAATATTTTGAAAGTGTGGAGAACAGGACAGTATCAAGCACTCCGCCAATAAATATACCTGGCATTTGTTGGAGTCTTTGAGCGCGCTCGAAAAGGCCTAGAAAAATGTTGGAGGATATTTGAGACAAAATAAGCTTGTCTGCGGCTAGTGCAAACTGATTAACTCCTTGCACTGCCGTCAAGCCTATCCCATATCGAAATAAGTAGCTTGCATTATTGCGAATAAAATTAAATGAAAGTGAGATAGGAGAGATATGTAAAAAGTAGATGCAAGCCACGATGTCAGTAACGATGAATCCGAAAATCAATGACCAAATGCCGTAATCTAAAACTGCAAGTGATACGCCGGCTAGGAGCATCCCAACAAGATAAGAGAAATTGGTAGCCACGAATATTTTATGGAAATCCATTTGTCTTAAAAGCAAGGCTTTGGATGCTAATCCGAACGGTTGAATTAATAGACTGAGCGACAGAATTTTAATCATCAAAGGGCTGATCGCATCTGAAAAAGCGCGGCTTATAGTGTCAGAGAAAGCGAATAAAAATATATATAGTAGGATGCCGCTAATCACATTGAATATAAATACGAATGATACGTCTTCATTTGTTATGTGGGTTTTTTGCACTAGTGCGGGTCCTAATCCGAACTCACAAATAATTGCTGTAAGTGCAACGGTTATACTAAGTATAGCGAATTGTCCAAAAATCTCTGGGCTGAGTAGACGTGCCATAATAATAATATGTGCAATGCTAAGTATGGAATTTAGTGAAAATCCCAGTGTTTGCCAGAAGAAGCCGGCATAAGCTTTGCGGGCTAAATTGCTTGGATGATGGGTTTTACTCATTAGTGTCAGAGTGAGGTGACGCAGTACTTGATGCTGAATTTTTCTCGCACTAGTTGTTGTCCGTTGTGAGAGATACGGCTGTGAAGTGAATGGTCTTCGATCAATTGCTCGAGTATATCAGGTGGGCTATTGTTATTTTTTAGTTCACAATGCAGGCAGTGTACATAATTCTCTACCATTGATGTTAGGGTTGTGATATCAGGCCAGATTGTAGGCATATGAAGGTAGTTCATTAGACTTCTTCATTTGTAGGCGAAAGTGACAAAGGGTGAAGTAAGGCATGAGTCGATTTCCAATCAGTACCCGCCCCAAGCCGTGCAATGCATTCTGTGATGTTCAATCCGTGCGAACTTTCTTGTAACCAAACTTACCGGCAATATTTGCCCATACTTCTGGTGGTTGGTGTTTCTCCCATTCGATTGTTTTCATTAGCGGATTCGTTATGCCGAGTGAATAAAACAGGTTTTGGTTTTTACAGTCACTAATTATTAGTGTGGCGTCGTTGTTGGATGCATCACTCAGTCGCTTGAAGAAGTTCGAAAAAGTACGTTGAGCCAGGACCCCAACGCGGGCCGCACCTAGTAGGGCTGCGTAGAATCCACATAGACCTGATCCACCACCGATATCAATAACCCGTTGGTTTTCAAAGTCTATGTTTTTAAATAACCGTTGTTGAAGATAAAACGCAAGTCTGTCTGGCTCTGTGTAAAGGCCAAGTTTTACCGCAGTTTTATAAAAATCTGTAAAGCGGAGGGCATTGTTTCCCATGATTTCTACACGACTAAGTTTGACAGTTTACGATACTACCTCTTTGTAGTGTCTTTGTCTTGATCCAGGCCTCACTGTTTCATTTTCGATTGAAAGGCAAGTAGGGTCGGGTGTTGTTGCTTTGTACGATTGGTTTTTTAAGCTGTGGGGCGCTTGTTATAGCTGTTATAACAAAGATTCGAATTGCGTTACACCGTACTCGATGCTGAATTTTTCTTGTGCCAGTCGTCTTGCATTGTGAGCAATGTCGGTACGAAGCGAATCGTCATTGATCAGCTTCGTAATTGTGGTGGCCAGGCTATCGCTGTTCTTTACTTTAAAATGTAGGCAATGAACACTGTTCTCTACCAGCGATGTTAGAGCAGGGATATCAGAGCAGATAATGGGTTTGGTTGCGCTCATAGCCTCTAATAGTGCATTTGAAAATCCTTCGAAGTGGGTCGGCTGAACAAATATATCAGCCAATTGCAATTGCTTAAGTTTAGCGTCCGGTCCTGTCCAACCGTGCAGAGTAATGAACGAGTCGGCGTTGTTGGAGCTGATAATTGCCTCTACTTCTTCGACTGCATCGCCGTGACCGCAGATGTGTAATTCTACCGAATGGTTTTTAGCAACCTGTAGTACGGCTTCGATAAGTTCATAGATGCCCTTGTCTCTTGTAACCCAACCAAGAAAGAGTATCCGAACAGGTTCTTTGCTTTTCTCTACAGGGTCAGGTAGATCATATGCGGTGTGATCAATCCAATTGTGCACTACTGCATAGTTAGCATTGGGTGCAACCATCTTAAACGTGTCTTGCCAGTGCGGAGACTGGCAAATAACCATTGATACTCTGTCAAATATAAACTTAATATAACGGCGTCTAAGCGCCGAATGTATGTCGTTGACAATCAGCCCGGATCGAGGCGCTATAATAGAACGGCGGCCTCTTAGCCTCGATAACAAGCACATGAAGCCTTTTTCAAGAAAGCTTGCTCCGTGAGCGCTGAATACAAGGGTTGTATCAATATTTTTGGTTAGTAGGTGGTAGGCGACTATCGCGACGCGCTTGCCCGCTTGAAAGGTGCGAATTGGCAGTGACTTTTCTGGCAGTTCAGAAGTTGTATCAACCAGAATCCAGTTGATGTTGTCACTCAGGCGACTCTCCAGAAGCGTTTTACAAGCGAACATCTGCCCGCCGGTGGTGACCGTTGTAGCTTGTGCAAAAGATCCTACAAACAGTACCGTTCGTTTCTCTGTATTGGTCTTGTCTTCATGCGTTCTGGTTGGGTTGATTTCAATATTCATCGGCCACTGCTACGTATGCCTACTGGACTATGTTGCAACCAATGCTGAAACATTAATATGCTCCACATAAGCTCTGTTGCGCGTGGTTGACCGGAAAGCACATTTTGCCACGTTGCGGTAACGATGGATTCATCAAGTATGCCTTGCTGTTTAATCGCGGCTGGCTCAATCAAGGATTCTGCCCAAAGTCGTAGTGGGCCACGTAGCCATTTTTCTAGTGGTACACCAAAGCCCATTTTGGGTCTGTCTAATTGCTCTAGAGGAACATACTGTGCAGCGATTGTCCTTAGGATCCGCTTAGGTGTACTTTTGTTGGTGTGCGTTCGGTATTCACTAGGTAGTGACCACACTAATTCTGCAAACCGGTGGTCGAGCATTGGTACCCGGGTTTCAAGTGATACGTTCATAGCCGCGCGATCGACTTTTGTGAGTATGTCGTCGGGCAAGTAGGTTTGCACGTCCATCATTTTAATGGCTTCTTGCGTGTGCTCATTATTTAACCAACGGGCCTCATCGTGAAAATAGGTGATTGGCGTAGTTGGGTTTAATACTGGTGTGTCAGGGTTTCGCCAAAACGATAACAGTTCGCGATACGCCAATGCATCTGATTCTTGCGATAGTAGATGGATCAGCATACTGCTTTGAAAGCCGGCGCCACTGTTTTGCAGTGCATTTAATCGCCATACAGGTGTTCCTGATGCAGAATTTTTCATTAGCGGTGAGTTGGCAATAACTGCGGCTGAAACACTACCAACCGTGGTGCTGCGTTTTCGTAAATCCATTACTTTTGCGGCAGTTAGGAATCGGGTGTAGCCGCCAAATAATTCATCACCACCGTCACCTGAGAGGCTGACGGTTACTGATTTTCGAGCAAGCTTTGATACCGCATGAGTCGGTAGCAGCGATGAATCGGCGAACGGCTCATCTGTGAGAGCTGGTAGCGTCTGTACTAGTTGCTCTATATCGGTATTGCTGAGGTACAGTTCAGTGTGTTCAGTGTTCAATGATGCAGCTACAATTTTTGCGTGCTGCGCTTCATTAAGCTGTTTATCTTCAAAGCCAATCGAGAACGAATTTACCTTAGTGCTTGTAACGTTTTGCATCAGTGCCACAACAGTGCTCGAGTCGATACCACCTGACAAAAATGCACCTACTGGTACATCCGCTATCATCTGGCCTTGAATGGCTTCGCATAGTTTTGATTCGACTGCATCGGTGGCGTCGTCTAAGCTCCCCTGGAACGGTTGTGTCATCTGTTGCTCCGCCTTTTTTACGGCTGACCAATAACAAAGATGAACGGGTTTAGCATTCGATGCTTGAAGAGTAAGCATGCAGCCTGGTTCAAGCTTGGCTATGCCTTTGTAAATAGAATAAGGTGCTGGAATATAGTTGTGACGAAAATACAGGCTTAGCGCATCGTGGTCGACTTCAAGTTCCAGGTCAGGTATCGCTTCAATTGACTTAAGCTCTGAGCCAAATACGAATTTGCCAGACTGCCTGCCGTAGTAGAGGGGCTTTTCACCAAAACGATCCCTAACTAAGGAAAGAGCGCGATTCTGACGATCCCAAATAGCAAAGGCAAACATACCCACCAACTTGTTTACAGTCGGGACTAATCCAAAAGTCGCCACAGCTATTAATAGTGTTTCTGTATCTGATGTCCCTCGCCAATTGTGCGGCCCTTGAGAAGCTTCAATCTCTGCGCGAATAGTTAGATGGTTATAAATTTCACCATTGAACGCTATGATGTATCGACCATCCGGTGTTGCCATCGGCTGAGCACCGGCCGGAGTTAAGTCAACAACTGCTAATCGTTGGTGCGCGAGCCCGAACCCTATTTCAGTGTCACACCACAGGTCGCCAGAGTCTGGACCTCTATGGGCAATGGCTTTACCCATGCTTAACAATGTATCGGTAAAGTCGCCACCCGATGAATCCCACAGACCTGCAAAACCGCACATTTACTGAACACCTTTAATTACAGCTTCCCAGCTGTCGAGATAATTGTGCATGGAAAACAGTTTTTTCGCACGGTGATGCGCGCTTTCACCCATTGATGTGCGGGTCTGTTGATCAGTTGTTAAGAAATGCACAATACCTTCTGCCAGTGATTGTGGATTATTTGCCTCACATACAAAGCCTTGGTCTGGTGCTTTTACAATGTGTTTGTTGTCTCCTACATCTGTAACAATAACAGGCAACGCACAAGCCATTGCTTCGCAGACTACGTTGGGTACGCCCTCGTGTAATGAGGGGCAAATGAGTGCATCGTAGTCGTTATAACTTTCAAGTATATTTTGCTTGTGTCCGACCCAGTGCCAGATTGACACTAGTTTATGTTCTTTAAGGATAAGGTCAGTTGCTTGCACTTCGGGTTCGTCATTATCTGCAGGTCCTATCCAGTCTACGCTGATGTTTGTCAGACCTTGGGCCGCAACTATTCCGAGCGCTTGTGCAAGTATTCTTAAGCCTTTTTCCTCGGTCGGGCGTGCTGCCACGATACAAAAACGGGTTCTTTTACCAGATGAATCTGCAGCAGGTGTATTTTTATCTCTTGAAATTCGTGTTTGGCCATTGATAAAAAAATTGTTTTCCACGCCGTTGTAAATTATAGAAGTACTTTTTTTTAGTCGTGGTAAAAATGCAGTCATTCCATCAGCATAGGCTTGGCTGTTTGCTACTACACCGTTTGCCAATAGATGTAGGATGCTACCGATTTTATCGCTTACTCGTAGGTTGCCATTCAATAGTCCCGCACGTTCTGAAACAATTAACGGCACACTTGGAGCTTGTATTCTCGCAAGTTCTGCGTATATCGCAGGTGTACGTAGAAATGCAACTGCTGCAGTAGGTGCTTCTTTACGCATCAGTTTTGCTAGTTTGAACGCAGGTTTCAGATCGAAACGTGATCCCTTGTTCAAGCAAATATAGTTAACACCTGCCGACGTGATTCTTGAGAGATGATCTTCAATTGGAGCGTAAGTCGCGACAGTAACATTGTATCCGCGCGCCTGTAGTCCAACAGCAAGGTTTGCGAGCTGCCTTTGTGAGCCCCCACCGGCGAGGCTGTCAATAAACAATAAAATGTTCATGCGGTTTGTACATCAAATGCTTGCATCCATAACTCAAGCGTGAGTAACTGCCACAGTTGCATTGACCAGTCTTGTCTACCACTGCGTTGTTGTTGGATTAAGCTTTGTACGAAATCGACATCGAACAAGCCTCGGCGCTGGATGGTATCGGCCGATAAATGTTCGTCAATCATTGGTTTTAATTCGTTGGATAGCCAGTAGTCTATTGGTGCATAGAATCCGGCTTTAGACTGAGTCATTACTTCTTCGGGTAACCACGGTCGCATGGCTTCACGGAGAATGTATTTGGTGGTATTGCCGCGGATTTTCTGTGTTGGATGAACTTCACTATTAACCCAATCTGCAAATTCCCAATCAAGAAAAGGTACACGCGTTTCTACTGACGCGGCCATACTCATTTTATCGTTGTAGTTCAGATTCAAGCTGGGCATGAACATTTTGTTATCTAAATGAAGCATTTGATTTAAGAAGTCGCTGTGTGACACACTTTCAAAGTGGCTTCGATGAATGCCGTCTGCAGCAAATGATCCAATACGCTGTTGAGTTTCTTGAGTGTATAAGGAGTGCTTCATTGCATCGTTCATATAAACACTGTCGGCAATAAACTGCTCACTGGGTAATAGCGAGCCACTGCGTGCGAATTTCTTTGCTAGTCGAACGGTACCTTTTAAAGGTGTGCCACGGAAAGAGGGTAGAGCTTTTATAATTGGTTCTATCGCGTTAGTGCGTATCGACTTTGGTATTCGACGGTATTGTTTGGCTAGTTGTTGTGCTTGATACTTGCGGTAGCCGCCGAATAGTTCGTCTCCGCCAACACCAGATAGTAAAACGGTCACATCTTTGCTTGCGGACTTATTCACAAGGTAGGCTGTGAGTAATGCCGGGTCGCTAGTTGGGTCGTCCATGTGCCAGACTAGTTTTGGCAGTAGTGATACCACATCTGGATCTACAAGAATTTCTTCGTGTATACAGCCGAAATGTTCGGCGGTCCTGGCTGCAACTTCTGGATCATCAATGGTAGATTCCCCGCGTCGGTATTTCTTGGGGAATGTAATGGTGTAGGTTCTGATCGGATCATGCGTATGCTGAGCCATACATGCAACGATGCTACTAGAATCCAAACCTGCACTTAAAAAGGCGCCAAGAGGTACATCGCTTTGCATTTGTGATTTGACTACTTCGCTAAAGCGTTCCCGCACTTGCTCGGCAAGTGAGTCGTCTTCGTGCTTTTTTTTCTCTGACGCTAATGGATAGCGAGTTGTCCAGTACTGTTGTGTTTCAAGTTGGCCGTTTTTCCAGACTGCATAGTGTCCAGCGGGCAGTTTGTAGACGTCTTGCAACATGGTATTGGGTTCGGGTACCCAAAGAAAAGTCAGGTATTGATGCAGAGATTGGAAGTTTAATTTTGCTTCGAAGTCAGGCAGACAGGTCAAGGACTTTAATTCTGACGCAAAAGCAAGCTGATTATTAATTTGTGTGTAGTAAAAAGGTTTGATGCCGAAGTGATCACGGGCCATGAACATACGTTGTTCAACATCATCCCAAATAGCCAGCGCGAACATACCATTCAGTTGCTTGACTGAATCGACGCCATACTCCTGATACATATACAGTACTGCTTCTGTGTCACTATTAGAACGAAATTGATAACCAATTTGTTCAAGTTGTTTTCGCAATACGGGATAGTTGTATACTTCACCGTTGTAGGCAATGGTGTAGCGGCCATCACTTGTGCTCATTGGCATGTGACCGGCACTTGAGAGGTCGAGTATAGAGAGTCGAGCAGACGCCAGACCAATACGGTCACCCGTTGCAGATGTATGCATCCATGAACCATTGTCGTCAGGGCCACGATGGTTTTGCATGTTGATCATGTCCGACAGGACATCATCGCAGCTCCAGTTGATACTGCCAGCTAGTCCGCACATTTCGTAAACAAAATCCTAATTAGTCGATGCCCATACAGTTGCCGGGTGGGGTCGCTGTGATAGTGTATCTAAGCTACAATAATCCAGCAGTTTAGCAACAAACCGATGCCGCGTTCAGTGAATCGGTCGACGTCGGCTGCGCTCACTTACTCGGTATAAAACTTCATGTGTGGCATTGGTGGGTACGTTGGACCTGAATCTGAAAGGTACCGCAAGAATTTAGCAGATCAGCTTACAACAGCGCTGTATCACAGGGGCCCAGATGCCAACGGTGTGTTTCTTGCCGATGGCGTTGTATTGGCACATACGCGGCTGAGTATTCTTGATCTGAGTGTCCAGGGTGCACAGCCAATGCGTTCTCCTGATGGCCGTTATGCACTTAGCTATAACGGTGAGATCTATAACTTTCTGCAATTGCAACAAGAGCTGATTCAATGCGGTCGTACGTTTGTTTCATCATCGGATACCGAAGTCGTGCTGCAAGCCTTACAAGAGTGGGGTGTTTCGGCACTAGAGCGCTTCAACGGTATGTTTGCACTGGCACTGTGGGATACACACGAACAAACTTTATTGATAGCCCGGGACCGCTTTGGCATTAAGCCGTTGTTCTATGTGCAATCGGACCAGGGTTTTGCATTTGCGTCTGAGGTCCACGCTTTAGTGAGCGCAGGTGTTGTAGACGCCAAGCTTAATTTAAATGGACTGCATGAATACCTGTTTTTTGGTAATTCACTCGGTGAGCAAACGCTCTTTCAGGGTTGCCGTAAATTGCCAGCGGGCAGCTATCTCACACTAAACATGGCTAAGTCACCCAGTATAAGTGTTAAAGAATACTGGAATGTTGACCGCGTTATTCCAACAGAGCCAACTGAAAGTGAGGCCATTGAACGCATTCAGCATCTGTTACATGAAAGCGTGAAACGACATTTAATCAGTGATGTGCCGGTTGGATTGTTTCTCAGTGGAGGCCTCGATTCGTCAACATTGTGTGCTTATGCTTCCCGGCTCACGGTCAACCCGTTAGCAACTTATTCGGTCGACTTTGAAGGCATGACGGCGCACAGTGAATTAGAGTTGGCGCGTGAGGTATCACAGCGATTCAACACGCAACATAACGAGATTAGCATCGGTTGGCGGAATCTTGAATCTGTGTTGGAGGAGTTGACAGTCGCCCATGGTCAGCCGTTTGGAGATGCTGGCAACATGCCGTTGTTTTTGCTGACAAAGCAATTACCGCCAGATACGAAAGTTGTGTTGCAAGGTGATGGTGGAGATGAATTGTTTGGTGGCTACAGGCGCCATCGTTTATTACGACATGCGAAAATTTGCCAGTGGATAGCAAAGCTGCCGTTTACCAATCCGGATTCTCCTTTGCGAGGAACAAGTTTAAAGAGAGCGCAAAGAATGATAAGCGCTCTTGGTGCTGGCACCGCGGCCGAGCGCTGTGCCTTGTTGTTGACTGAGGAGCCAAGTGCTGCTTCTGTGACAGCGCTGTTGAGCGGTCACGTTCGTGATGCATTAGCCATTACGTTTCCAATAGAGCGCTTCGAGACCGTGGTTAATGGATTGCCGGAACAGGTGCTTGGCGATGCACAACAAACAATGTTGCACACCGATATGCAGATTGTATTGGCTGACTATTTTTTCGAGAAGGTCGATCGTTCCACTATGGCTAATAGCGTAGAGGTACGCGTTCCGTTTCTTGACAATGACCTGTGTGACTATGTGATGGGGCTGCCAGCTGGTATGAAAATAAAGGGTAATAGTAAGCATTTGCTCAGAAAAGCAATGCGGGGAGTGTTGCCTGACTCGGTGATCAGTGGTCGTAAGTATGGCTTTGGTGTGCCGTATGTGGAGTGGCTGCGTGGTCCATTGGTACCTTATGTTGAAGCCCGTTTGTTTGGGAATAATGCCACCATGAACGCGTTATTTGATCGAGCGGCATTGCAAGATCTGTGGCGTGAATTTCAGGCAAGGCGTAATAATCGCGGTTTTATGATTTATAAATTACTCATGTTAAGTATCTGGATTGATAGGTATTCAGTGACTCTGTAATGCCTGCGATCAAATTATATTATCTGCGACTTACTTCGTTCAGATTGTAATCTACACTTTACTATTGCCTGAGCAAGGAATCCTGCTTGGGGGTAGCCAGGGAAAAGATTGTTTGTTTGACCGCTATAGCTATAAATGTGAAGTGGTTCTTTGAGTGCAGTTGCCAATGAGTGTGACTCTGGCTACAGTAAGAGAAGTGTGTCTGCAATAATTTGAGTGTTCCTGTTAAGGTGATTTTCTCGTGACCATTAGTCAATTCAAAACCCTATTTTCAACAACGACTGTAAATTAAGCGATATGATACGCTTATGCTGATTGACATCATTGGTGGAGCCAGACCGAATTTTGTAAAAATAGCTTCTTTGGTCCACTCTTTAGAGAAGCAAAGGGCAATAGATTCGACTATAAGCTACCGATTAGTACACACGGGTCAGCACTACGACGCCATAATGTCCGGAACCTTCTTCAGTGATTTAGGTATTCCGCCGCCAGATATTAATTTGCAGGTGGGTTCCGGGACTCAAGCTGCGCAAACCGGCGCCATAATGGTCGGTTACGAAAAAGCAATTGCTAGTAGTAAGCCCGATCTCTGCCTTGTCGTAGGCGATGTCACCTCCACAATGGCCTGTGCGATAACGGCTCGTAAGTGCGGTGTTGCTGTGGCACATGTCGAGGCTGGTATTCGGTCCGGAGACTGGGGTATGCCAGAAGAGATTAATCGGGTGGTAACTGACTCGATTACCAACTGGTTTTATACCACCACCAATCACGCTTCGCGAAACCTGATCGAGTCAGGCGTGCCAGAACAAAACGTGGTGTTTGTGGGTAACACCATGATTGATACGCTACTTAAACACCGTGAGCAATTTGTTCGACCGTCGCTTTGGGTGGATTTAGCGCTTCAGAGCGGCAACTATTTCGTGGTGACTTTGCATCGTCCTGATAATGTAGACGATATGGCAGCGTTGTTACAAACTTTAAGTTCCATATCAAGCTCGGCGAACGGTCTTAAGGTTATATTCCCGGTTCACCCTCGTACAAAAGCTGTGCTAAGTGAACACGTTGTTGATCTTTCCAATGTGTTTCTGGTTGAACCGCTGCGATATCTTGAGTTTAATTATTTAGTGAGTGAGGCCAAGGGCGTTATTACTGATTCTGGAGGTATCACTGAAGAAACAAGCGTGCTTGGCATTCCTACGATCACGTTACGTGACTCAACCGAACGTCCAGAGACCATAGAGATTGGAACAAATGTGTTGGCTGGCACTGATCCGAATGCTATTGCACACTGGATGTCGCGACTGTTGGCGGGTGATTGGAAAAGTGGAGGTATTCCAGACAAGTGGGATGGCAAGGCTGGTGATCGGATTGTGGCTCATTTACTTTCAACTGTTAAGACCTGAGGGTGGCTTTCCAAGGCCGGCTAAAATACCCTCTACGGCTGTTCCATACTCTTCGTCACTTGCGTCTTCGGCAGATTGTTTATCAGGTGTGGTATCGCCTTTATCGCGGTTCTATGCCTGTTGCTCCAAAGCTAGACCTCCGTCCTTTATCGCAAGTGCAAAGCTGGCTGCTTAAGCCAGTCTGTTGGGCGCCAGGCGAGGCTTTTACCTTTCTAAATGAAAGAAGGCCTCAGCTTGCAAGTGGTCAATGGGAGCAAGTTGGTGCATCTAAACTTTGGCTTTACAACTTGCATTACTTTGATTACCTGTTAACGGAGCCAATGATCGAATCTAGCTCTGTTCATGCAGAAAAAGTATTTACCGATTATCAACAACGCTGCACAACACTTATTGATGAATGGGTAGCGCAAAACATATCGGTACGTGGAACCGGGTGGGAGTCATACCCAACTTCGTTGAGAATAGTGAATTGGATCAAGTGGCACGGTGAATCATCAGGGTTGTCTTTAGCTGCTCAAAGTAGCCTTGCACAACAAGTGCAATGGTTAGCAAGTCGGCTTGAATTTCATATTCTCGCTAATCACCTTTTTGCCAATGCAAAAGCGCTAGTATTCGCAGGTTTGTTTTTTGATGGAGCTAGAGCCGACGCCTGGTTAGCAAAAGGAGTGGCACTGGTTAGTCGTGAGTTGCAGGAGCAGATTCTTGAAGACGGCGCCCACTTCGAGCTAAGTCCGATGTACCACGCAACATTATTAGAGGATGTGTGTGATTTAATTAATTACGCTAGTGTAGCTAGCGGTGCAGTTCCAGAGACAGCTTTGTCTGCATGGCGTGCCTTTGCCGAGCGTATGTTGAGATGGCAAAACGATATGTTGCATCCAGACGGTGAAATCGCGTTTTTCAATGATGCCGCATTCGGTATTGCTCGCACACCAGCTGAGTTGGCTGATTATGCGAAAAGATTGGGTTTAAACAATGACAACACTTCACCAGCTGTGGACAGTTGCTATTTACGTGCATCAGGGTTTGGTGTTATGTCGAAGGGTGGATTCACCGTGATCGCTAAAGTAGCATCGGTTGCTCCGTCATATCAGCCGGGTCACACGCATGCTGACTCACTGAGTTGTGAAGTGTCGTATGGAGTGGATCGTGTATTCGTGAATGCAGGCACCTCAATTTATTCTGTCGGTGATCTGCGCCATCAGCAACGCTCGACAGCTGCGCATAATACCCTGGAGTTGGATGGTGAAAATTCTAGCGATGTGTGGGGTGGCTTTCGTGTGGCCAGGCGCGCTAATACTGCTGTTAAAGTCTGGTCTAACGATGAAAAGGCCACTTTTTTGCATGCCTGTCACGATGGCTATCGCAATTTACCCGGTCGTCCAAATCATACTCGCCAATGGCGGCTTAATGTGGGTGGGTTGCAAGTAATCGATCAGGTTAATAGCTTAAAGGGCACAAGCTATCGGCCAGAGGTCGTTGTGAGGTGGTTAATGCATCCAACGATTCAGCCAATTGAGGGCCACCGACTGAAGACGGCCAGCGGTCATGAGCTAGAATGGTCTATCGAAGGAGGTGACGGTCACATTTTACCCGCATTGTGGTATCCAAAGTTCGGAACGGAGGAGGCCACTCACTGTATAGTTATTAAAGCGGCAGACGAGGGTGATTGCCGGTTAAAATTCAATTTATACGCACCCAATGCTTAATCGATACCACTAACCAAAGGACTCGCTAGTAGTTACCGATGCACATTTTGTTTCTTACAGACAATTTCCCACCAGAGAGTAATGCACCAGCTAACCGTACCTACGAGCATGCTGTTCGGTGGGTGCGTGCTGGTCATAAAGTAACTGTTGTCACTTGTTTTCCGAATTTTCCTAGCGGCAAAGTGTTTGAAGGCTACAAGAATCGTTGGTACTCCAAAGAGCAAATGGATGGTATTGATGTTGTCAGAGTAAAATCCTACATGACAGCCAATGAGCGTTTTTTACGGCGCTCGTTAGACTATATATCCTTCATGATCACCGGCTCCGTGGCGGCCTGTTTTATCCGAAAGCCTGATGTGGTGGTTGCAACATCACCGCAGTTTTTTTGTGGATTGGCAGGTATGATCGTATCTGCGCTCAGACGTAAACCATTTGTTATAGAAATTCGTGACATCTGGCCCGCGTCTATTGTGGCCCTAGGGGTGATGAAGGATTCGCTGGTCATTCGTATACTCGAGCGCCTGGAAAAGCTGTTGTATCGAAGAGCTGATTCAATTGTGGTGGTAACTCATTTGTTTAAAGATGAAATAAGCCCCAGCGTGCTTAATCTGAATAAAATCTCTGTAGTACTGAATGGCGTCAATCATGATTTATTTTCACCTAAGCCAAAACCACAACAGCTTATTGAACAGCATGCATTGCAAGGCAAGTTTATTGTTGGGTATATCGGCACGCACGGCCTGGCTCATGATCTTGAAAATGTAGTTGCAGCAATAGAGCAGTTGCAGGACCGGGAAGATATAGCGTTTATTTTTGTCGGTGTTGGTGCTATGCGAGATACTATCGAAGAGCTTGTAGATGAGAAAAAATTAAAGCAGGTTCGAATGATAGGGCAACGCCCGCGTGAACAAATGCCAGATTATTTGGCGTTGTGTGATCTTTCACTGATACCGTTGCGTGATGAGCCACTGTTCGCAACTGTGATTCCTTCAAAGTTGTTTGAATGTATGGCAATGGGATTACCGGTATTGATGGCGGTTCCCAAAGGTGAAGCGACTAGTATTGTTGAAACCACCCAGTGCGGTGAAACGGTCGTGCCTTCTAATCCACAACAAATGGCTAAGAGCATCGCTGAACTTGCAGACGCCCCTGAGCACTGTCAGCACTTAAGCCAATCTGCGTTAAAAGCAGCCGATCACTACTCGCGTGATGCGGCAGCTAATAAAATGCTACTTGTTTTAGAGCAAACCGTTGAGCAGTATGACTCTAGTTCAGAGTCAGCGGCAATATAAGCTCGTCTAAAGCTGTGGTAACAATACCAGATAAGCAGTTTTGCTCTTTACAGGCGAGAGTCTACTTCCGCGGCAGGCAATATACTTTTTATATCATAGAGAATGTGTTCGGCTTTTCCTAACTTGCGAATAGCTTTAGAGCCCATTTCGACAAACTGATGGTGCGATACAGCCAGTATAATAGCGTCATACTGGTTATCTTCTAGTTGAGTTACTAAGGGAATATTGTACTCCTCAAGTGCCTCTTGAGGGTTAACCCATGGGTCGTAAACGTCGACGCTGGCATGATAGCTCTCAAGAGTTTCGACGATATCAATCACACGGGTGTTGCGTAAGTCAGGGCAATTTTCCTTAAACGCCAAGCCTAATATCAGTATGCGAGCGTTCGCTATGTGGATGCGCCGTTTGATCATCATTTTAACGACGCTATCAGCGATGTAGGGGCCCATTTGATCGTTAATCTGTCGGCCGGAAAGAATGATC
>CALGKA010000032.1 GCA_937927895.1 uncultured Granulosicoccaceae bacterium
CATACCTTCTGATCCAGCTGTAATCGATATCAACTCTGATGGTCTGGCAGACCAGATCTATGTGGGAGACATGGGTGGACAAGTGTGGAGATTTGATTTCAATAACCATGAATCTGATGCTGCCTCATTAACAGGTGGTGTCATAGCCAACCTCGCTACTGATGCTACAGACGGTGTTAGACGCTTCTTTTACGCCCCGGATGTCGCATACATAAAGGGCGCTGACCCCTCTAAAAGCTACTTATCGATCTCTATAGGTTCTGGTAACCGAGCCCACCCTCTTGACACCGCTGTCAACGATCGATTTTATATGATCAAACAATTTGATATTTTTAACGCGCCTGCGGGATACGGTATAAAACCAGATGAAACGTCCCCCTATCGAGCCATAACCGAGGCAGACCTGTACGATACAACCACAAACGACATAGAAAGCACAGATACAGACGTTGCTGATGCAGCAATGGCATCTCTATCAACATCACAAGGCTGGATGCTGCAACTGGCTGCTCCTGGAGAAAAGGTTTTGTCATCTTCACTGTCATTCAATAAAGCACTAACTTTTGTCACCTACCTTCCAGAAGCGTCCGGAGAAGATATCTGCTCACCGGCTATCGGCGCTAGCAGAATGTATCGAGTCAAGTTGGAAGACGCGACGCCACTTCATGCAAACGAGTCAAGCGACGCTGAGTCCGAAGATAGCGGCCGCACGACTGAAATAGAAGGTAGCGGCATTACATCAACGCCTTATCTGTACTTCGACACGGAAGGGAAAATTAACGAAGTAGTTCATTTCACCCCGATTAATTCAATTAACCCAGGCCCTGCGAAAAGAACTTTCTGGTCCGAGCAGGCCGAGTACTAAGGGCAAATAGCCTTACATAACTATGTTGATTTTTTAAGTAACAAGCCACTGTTCGGTCCGTTCGGTGGCTTTTTTGCTAACTCACCTGCAAGCTACTTTAATTGCTGACAACAATCTGGTACAACAGCGATAGACCTAACCGGATCTAGCCGATGCAAATTAATAGAATATACTCTTTGTCTTTTTACAGATACGGCGTAAATCGCGCCTTCCTGGTACTTTTATTTTTAGTCTATAGCAGCTTAAGCCAAGCGCAAAACCTGGACTTACAGCCATCAGCTTCACTCACTCCAACCGAGGTGGTGGACTTTCAACTAACGGCACTTAAAAATGTTGAGAACGGTGGCATTGAAGCAACCTTTCGATTTGCATCGCCTGCCAATAAAAAAGTGACCGGCCCTTTATCAAAATTTTCTGGACTGTTTGAGTCAGAACAATACAAGCCGATGCTAAATCATCGTGGCACGGAGATAAAAACTGTCAGCAATGATGGTTATACCGCCGAACTACTAGCCGGTGTAGTAGACCAATCTGGCGATTTGCACTGGTATCGATTCAGGCTATCACGCCAACAAGAGGCACCGTTTAAAAACTGCTGGATGACAGACGCCGTAATGGCTGTGCCACACTCTGGTCGGTCAGCCTAGTTAGATTAACGTATTCCGTACAATTTCTGGTGTATACGATGCTTGGTGTCTAACGAATTTACCGATACACTTCAGGCTGATAAACAACAAGCACTAGTTAAAAAACAATGTCTGACCAAAAAAACCGAGTCGCAATAGTAGGCGCATCAGGCTACACCGGCTCTGACCTCATCAGACTGGCACTTAGGCACCCGAATATCACCATTACGGCTCTCACTGCTGCCACTCATGCAGGCAAAGAGGTCGATCAGGTATTTCCTCATCTATCTGGCATGAATCTACCAACACTCATCACTAATGATGACGTAGATTGGGACAACATCGATACGGTATTTTGCGGTCTGCCGCATGCCACCAGTCAACAGGTCATAAATAAGCTACCTAAACATCTGAAGATCATTGATATGTCTGCAGACTTTCGTCTGCGTGATCAAAAAACCTACGAATCGACCTATGGCAACCCACACACGGCACTAGCACTACAAAAAGAAGCCGTCTACGGCTTATCTGAGCACTATCGCAAAGAGATTGCCACGGCTCGACTAGTTGCCTGCCCTGGCTGCTACCCCACCGCCACTTTGTTACTGTTGCTACCACTGGTGAAGCAGGGCCTAATTGATCCATCAGATCTAATCATTGATGCAAAATCAGGTGTTACCGGTGCCGGTCGAGCACCAAAGCAAAATACGCTGTTCAGTGAAGCAGGTGAAGGTATGGGACCCTACGCAGTAGCACAGCATCGCCACGCACCAGAGATTGAACAAGAGCTCTCCATTGCCGCAGGCACTGACATCACTGTTAATTTCACGCCCCATCTCATCCCAATGAGCCGTGGCGAATTAGTTACCTGCTACGCCAAATTAAGCAGCAATCAAAATGCCGCAAGTTGCCGCACGCTTTTGCATAGCCACTACGCCCAAGACCCATTCGTAAATGTATCGCCGGATGGTGTATACCCGCAAACACAATTCGTAAGAGGCTCCAATCGTGTAATGGTCAATGCCTACGATGATCGGATCGCAGGTAGAGTGATTCTGATTGCCGCGCTAGACAACCTGGTGAAAGGCTCGTCTGGTCAGGCGCTGCAGAATTTCAATATTATGTCTGGCTACCGTGAAACTACTGCGCTTGATCAAATCGCTCTGTTTCCTTAGCAGCAGATCAGTACTGATCTGTACTACCTAAAGCGTAACGCCGCCTAATGACTAAGCGAGTTCGGATAGCTGTTTGCCAGCAATCCACTGCGCCGTATTCCAACATCAAATACCAATACTCACCTCGTAAAGCAAGTTTACAAATCAATAACTGACAGTTTTCCAATTTGCTATATTCGAATAGCGACCTAATAGTTTACTTGCGCTATGAGCAGGTACATACTTACTTGGTACATGCGCAATAAAACTATTTATTCGCACTTTCGATTCGGGGGAACAACAATGAAAGAACGAAAGATTTACACTACCAGGCCAAGCGCGTATTTTGCTACTTCCATCGCTACCATGCTCGGCGCACTGAGCATTACTGTCGCTAGCGCACAAACGACATCTGAACCTACTACACCTTCAGTCAATATCGCCGCTTGCCAAAGCTTGAGCGACAGCACTGATCTTGATAACGAATCAATTACAACCCGTATCTCTTGCTATAGCCGCGATGTAGAACATCTCAACGGGCTTGTAAATCAGCTAATGGGTGAACGCGAACAACTTATTAAACAGTCTGAAGCAAACCTTGCGGCTAAAGAATCAGATATTGAAGCCTATAAACAAGAGCTCGCCACCAGACAAAGCTCAATGCAACGGCTTGAAGCACGTGCGGCAGATCTTGCACAGCAAATCGACAATGTCACAACCGACCGCGACCAAATGAGAGAGCAACTTACCAGGTTACTCGAAGATGGCAATATCCGCTCAAATGAAATAGACGCAAACGATAAACTCATCGAGAAATTCTCAGAGTCATACCTTACGTTGAATGCCGAGATAGACGAATTAAAAAACAAACTCAATGAATTTGAAAACGTAAACACCGAATTAAAACTGACACAGCAAGAACAAACTGCAGAACTCAATAAAAAAATAAAATCCCTTGAGCAAACAATCTCTGACTTAAGCGCTGAAAATGCTCAATTGGTAACCGACTTCAGCAACGCTGAAAATCAGCTGGCCAGTATGAAAGCACAGATGCTGGATAACGCCGCTATAGCGCAAGAACGCATTACTGAAATCTCGCAACTCAAAGCAGCGCTTAGTGAATCTGAACAAAGCAGACTAGAGCTGCAAACAAATATCGATAAGCTAAATGAAAACCATGTAGCAGCTCTTAGCGAGCTAAACGAAAAATCAACTATGTTGAATGATCAAATCTTAGCGCTAGAGATTCAACAAATGTCTCTACAGACTCAATCGAAAGCAGAACTTACAGAAATGCAGGCGCTGGTCGATGGCCGCGAGGCAGAATTAGCCGATACTACAAAGTCTAGAGAAGAACTAAATGCACAGCGCCAACAGCTTATTGCACGAGTTAATTCACTTGAGAACCTCAGTAAGCAATCAGAAGCTGCAAAACAAGAAGCACTCAATTCTTTAGCAGCCCGTGAAGCCGAGCTTTCAGAACTTTCAAAGTCCCAAAAAGAACAAAACGCACAACGCGAACAACTTATCGCAAAAGTTAATTCACTAGCAGAGCTCAACAAACAATCAGAAGCTGCAAAACAAGAAGTACTCAATTCTTTAGCAGCCCGTGAAGCTGAGCTTTCAGAACTTTCGAAATCCCAAAAAGAACAAAACGCACAACTTATCGCAAAAGTTGATTCACTAGAAGAGCTCAACAAACAATCGGCAGCTTCAAAGCAAGAAGCACTTGAAACGTTGACAGTTCGCGATGCCGAGCTCAGCGATCTATCAAAGGTTCGTCAAGAACTAAACGATCAACGCGAAGAACTTATAGCAAAAGTCAGCTCACTGACCGAACTTAACAGCCAAGCACAAGCCAAGAATCAGGAGATACTGGCCTCATTGGCGACCCGTGAAGACGAGATCGCAAATATAGAAAAGTCTCGTAATGAACTCAATGACCAGCGTGTAGAGCTCATTGAAAAAATCACTTCTCTCGAAGAATCACACCTGCAACAGACACGTGGCTTTAAAGACCAGGCCGCAAACCTTGAAAACCAAATCAGTACACTCAGCGCAGAAAAAACAGCTCTTAGTGACGAAATAAAAAATCAACAATCATTAAACGAAGAACTAAAGCTGCTCGCTGAAGAAAGCAGCCAGAAAAACAACGAACTCGACCAGGTTACCAATAACCTTCGCACTCAGTTAAACGATGAGAAAATAAATACTGTTAACCTACAAGCGAATATAGATAACCTGACGAAAAGCGCAGAGGCAAAAAGCTCTGAGTTGGCAGCCAAATTAGAATCGTCAAAAAGCGATGCAGCAACTCTTAAAACGCTTCTCAACCTAAGCCGTGCACACAGTGAAACCACTGAAGCCGCGCTTACAGAGCTACGCTCTGACATGGCCGATTCAGAAGAGCGGCTAGCTCAAAAACAAGAAGAACTACAAGCACTGGTTGCTGAAAAACAGCGGATTGAAAATGAATTCAAAGTGATGGCTAGCAAGTCAAAATCACAAGCTGAGTCCATCCAAAAAACGTTAGTTGCAGCAGGTCATGAAAACGTTCAAGTTAACGTCAGCGACGATAACAACATAGGCGTAATGTTAGGTTCGGGTCAGTTGTTTAACGTTGGCAGCTCGAGACTAAGTAAAGAAGGCATGCGCGTTTTAACAGATCTGGCCAGTACTTTTGATGCCATACAAGACCGTCGAATTATGATCAGCGGCCATTCAGACAACATGAGCTTAGGTGCGGCCCTGCGTGAAATCTACAAAGACAACTGGGGCTTATCTATGGCACGTGCACTGGCCACAGCTAATTTTTTCACAGAAGAAGCTGGCATTGCTGCGGAACGAATGACCGTAAGCGGCTTTGGAGCAACGAAACCAATCGCAAGCAATGAGACCCCGGAGGGCAGACAACAAAACCGCCGAGTGGAGATCCAGCTCACGCCAATTGATGAGAAAATGGCCAGCGCCGAATAGGCACACTGCAATAAAGAAGTACTACCCTGAAAAACTAAAGAGCTGACACTAGGTCAGCTCTTTGTGTTTCAAGCCTGCGCCAACCAATCGCCGAGAATTTTGCCTAGGCGCGAACTGATCCCAACCTGATATTGCTTGTGTTGCCCCACGTAACCACCGTGCCGTCGCTCTTAAGCGCAACGCTATAATATTCGCCCGCTGATACTTTTACGGTATTAGCAAGGTCCTCAGGCACCGAGCACTGACCAAACTTGTTCTGCCCCCACGCGAAGACGCTGCCGTTGCTTCGTAGTGCCAGGCTGTGATGGCGCCCGGCAGTGATCATGACAACATCGCCCGGCGGATCAGGGATGGACGTCTGACCAAATCGATTGCAACCCCAGGCGATCACGCGCCCGTCGTGTGTTAATGCCAAACTATGACAACGGCCAGCACAAACTGCCGTAATACGGCTAACATTCGCAGGCACAGTGCTCTGGCCATACGCATTGCAACCCCACGCCAACACATTACCATTTTGCTGCAGCCCCAGGCAGTGATGCCCACCGGGAGCTATAAAAATGATGTTTTCTAGTTTTATGTCTGATTTTGTGATCATTAAATTGCCAGCGTGCCGCGACCTAGATAAGGGATCACGATATAACCTTGGTATAACGGCCTTAATAAATCGCCTGGGACCGTTTCGTTTTTTTATGCAAATAGTAACGGCTTCAGGGCCGCCAACATTCTGAACCTGCAAGAATGCCAGACCGAAGCCAGATTTATAAGCAATCCAGTAGCGGCTTTGGCATGGTTTACATTAATCCACATGTCGCCTTAACCCACTGCAATTATTTTAGACCAAATTATCCAGTATCGCTGTTGCTCAATCGTTTACTGGCCAAATTACTTAATGAAGCAAAAGGTCGGGCTCAGGGGGCTAAATGCCCAACGTCTGTCTCCAGTATTTTAACTGCAGCCAAGTTTGCCTGGCCTACACCGCTGGACTGCAGCGAATCAGCCAGCCACGGTAGTGAGCTATACGTGCTCCGAAAGGGGTTTTGATTAAAACATCAAACACAAACCGGCCTTGCGAGTCTATTGTTTCATGGGCAATGCTCGTAGGCAGTAATAGTGCTGGAACAGGCAGGCAACCGAATATTTTCGCTTTAAGCACCGGGAAGTGCAATTGATTATCAACAACGTGCAACCCGAGTCGCGCCGTCATGAAGCCAAATCGCTCTTGCGCAAAACCTTCAGCATCTACTGATAAATGGGACTTAAAAATTACCCCGTTGAAGTCGCGTTGCCATGTTTCACTTTTAGTATTGCCACAACCTTTGCTCGTAATCGTCACTTTCACAGGCACACCCTTACCCTTAGGCGGAAAACGAAACAACCAAGCGGCAAGCCGACCAGAAAAACCGGTCGGTCCGTGTGACTCTGCAGCACCTTCATAAACAGCTCGACCTACCGTATTGTGTAGCGACTGAACAGCTACCGGTAACGAATCAAACTGCTCACCCAACACCGTTCTAAATACTGGAGTTTCAAGCGCTTCGGTAATCGCTGTTTGCACCTTTAACGCCGAAAACCGAGATTGCAGATCATCAAGTGTCACTTCCCCCAAGGCAGGTCTCGCGCCTGGCTCAACGGTTTGATCTTGTAGCTTGTCTAACAGTACTGAGACGGGCAAGGTGGGTATTTCCGGCCCTCTGCCATTATTGGCCACTAACTCCCAACTTCGCCTAACGATTGTGCCTTCATCGCCGCTACCCGTTACCACTACTTGCATACCACCAGTGTCAGATCCGATTCGTAAAAACCCACTGGCGACCCAACGCATTACTGCAGCCAATGGCGCGAACGTTGGAACTACTCGCCACCGCACGAGCCAACGACTTAACTGCAAAGCGCGATGAAACGTTTTGAGCTCAAGCCCGGCCGAAGCCGTTACTGTTGACGCGAGGTAGCGCCGTGGGAACAAATCAATGTCAGGCGTATGTACTAATGATGCCAAGCGATTAGTCACGGGTGCATGCGTTGGTATAGATAAATCAATTTGGCGCGTTTCATCCCAGCCATAAACAGTTTCTTTTGCACCGTAACGGGTAATCTCAAAGGGCTGCCCTAGTTGGCCCAAAATAGCTTTCATCACAGAAAACGTACGGCGCGCTTTGTTACCAGGAATAATTGCCGATTCAATCGAATCTATTCGTTGTATGTCTGCGCTAAGCACATCTGCAGCGGCACTTGAGATTGCAGGTGTGGCACTAGCGCCTGTTATTGCCACCAGCCCATAGGCTTTTGCTGTCTGATCGAGTTCTTTAAACCCTCCGACAAATGCACTGGCATCAGCAATATCAAAGTAATGACTGTTGCTTTCGAGCACTTGTCTCGCGAATCGATAAGGGTCTTGACCGTAGTATTGAAATGGCCCTGAACAATCAACTACTGCAAACGGCAAGTGCCGTTCAAGGGCCAATGCACAAGCCGTGGGATCTTCCCGATCCATAAGCTCTATTTGGCAGCCTAGTTGGTCTTTAAGAACCTGCAGTGCACCAATACCGCGCCCAGCGGCAACTAGTGTATAAATTCCCTCGCGCACTATTCGACGCGCCAGAAGCTCTCCAAACAAACCGCTAGCCCCGAGTACCAGTACGGTCTGCCTGTCAGTCAATTAATACTCCTTATCGGTTAGACAATACAAAGATTTATATCAGTAATTAGAAGTTAAATGTAACAAATACAATACATAGTGATGCAGCGTTAATTACCACACCAATATGGCCACATAATCCAAATATCAAAGCCCGAAGTTGCACACATTATTTTGTGAGCAAATAGGCAATTATGCTGGCAATCTCTCGTATATCCACACTAACGTGAAAACGGAATCATGCTCAGGAATAAGCACAGCCACATACAGACGATCGCGGGTTTGGCCTTTGCCACACTATTACTGATTACCACTAGCGCCGATGCCCGTACCTATGCGCCGCGAATAGTCTCAGAACACAACGCCGATGCCTATAGCATGAAAACTTTTGCCGAGCACCCACGTTGGCGAGATCTTTCAGGCGATACAAAAGCATGGGAAATGTTTAGTTACCTTACCGACTACACAACGGGCTTGTACCCTATGGGGCTCGGTGCATACGAAGGAACTGAAGAACTATACGAATATAGCTTAGTGCGTGATCCGGTAAAAATGATCAATGTCTATAGTGTTGGATATTGCGATGTATTCGGCCCTGTAATGGCCGGTATCTGGGAAGGTGCAGGCCTCGGTAAAGCTCGAGTGGCGGACGTACCCTATTTTGACCATGTCGCTACTGAGGTTTTTTATGACAACAGTTGGCACTACCTTGATCTTGACCTACGTGCGACATTTCGTCGTAACGACGGGTCACTCGCCTCAATTCAAGCATCGCAAAACGAATCATCTCTATGGGATAGAGAAAACGGACCTAGATTCTTCCCACAAGATAACATCAACGATATGCGCGGTATCTATGAAGCCAGTTCTTTTCCCAAGCGCTACAACGTTAACCAAAGTGGCCACACTATGGATTTCACCCTTCGTCAAGGTGAAACGTTTACTCGCTGGTGGCAACCACAAGGCGGACGATGGTTGCACCATCAAAACTACGAAGACGATTTTTTTACGAAGCAACTGATTGAATCTGAGCCACGTGGCCCTAAGTCAAAGCACGAATCATTTACCGAACACACCTATGGCAACGGACGGTTTAGCTACACTCCAGACCTGCGACAGCAGTCAACCGACTTCATAGACGGTGTTTATGATTCCCAAAATATAGTTCCAGGCGCTAATGGATTAACCCTTAGCTCTTCAGGTAACGGCTATGCAGTATTCGAAGTACGCACACCCTATGTAATTGTTCCAACAGTCGGTGAGACCTCCACCACTAACGATGACTTCGGTGCATCTGTAGTCGAGCTGGATGCAGCTAATGCTTCGTACAGTATTTCATTAGACAACGGCATCACATGGCAACCGGTATCCGGCTCCACTATTGATCTCACAGAGCATGTTGCTGGTAAATATGGCTACCTATTCAAAATTGAGCTCAGCGGCGAGCCAGAACTAGCAACAGTACGCTCATTGAAAATGACCACATGGGTGCAGCTCGCACCCGCATCACTACCATCTTTACGCCAAGGTAGTAACCGATTTGAGTTTCGTACCGGTGACCACTACGGGTTGCAATCAAAAGTAATGGAAATACAGCCCGATACGTCAACCCGTGAGGAACTTTACAAACACCTTGTCGTAGAACCCGGCAGCTACACACCCGAGATTCCCTGGAGCCGAATACACGGACCATTCGTCGTAGCCGTTGAGCCACCTCCCGCTACAAAAATCGCTTGGTTTTCGGCCGGTGCTAGTGTACTGGAACAAATAGATTGCACATATGAGTCGATCAATCAAAGTGTCTAATTTGATAAGAAAAATCGCGATGGTAGTTAATAAATGAGCCTGTAACGAATTCTGAGCGCACTTTGATCAATCGCCCCTTCGGGAGCTCGGCATTGGGCTCGCAACTGCGTTGAAGCTCTTGAAAAGAGAATAACTATTGCCTGCAAGCTTCGCCTTGTTGCAAACCAAATGA
>CALGKA010000033.1 GCA_937927895.1 uncultured Granulosicoccaceae bacterium
AAGAGCGCCAAAAAATCACCTTTAAGCACTGCAATAAGGTCAAAATTTTCAGGTTTTTTGAATTCTTGCCGTTACACCGGCCAACAAATCAAAAGTGGTGACCACACCACTAACGCTGGAGAATAATATGGGTCTTCCTCAAATCGCAGGGTCGGGCTTCACACTTGATACGTCAAGACGTTATCGTCTGATCACCCGAAGTGACTTCGACGGTTTAGCATGTGCAGTACTATTGAAGCATCTAGACATTATTGACGATATCAAATTCGTGCATCCTAAAGACATGCAAGATGGCACGATCGAAATAGATGAAAACGATATCACTACTAATGTCCCTTACGTTTCAGGGTGCTACTTAGCTTTTGATCACCACCTCAGTGAAACAATAAGAAACGGTGCGCATGACAATCACATCATTGACCCTGACGCGCCCTCTGCGGCGCGTGTAGTTTACGACTACTTCGGTGGTGCTGATACATTCCCAAAAGAATGGGAAGGCATGATGGTAGCTGTTGACAAAGCAGACTCTGCACAATACGTTCGCAGTGAAATACTAGACCCAACTGACTGGACACTACTTAACTACTTAATGGATGCTAGAACAGGCCTGGGTAGATTTAGAGAGTTCACAGTCTCTAACTACGAACTAATGATGCACCTTATTGACTACTGTGCAGAACACAACATAAATGAAATACTGGAACTACCCGATGTTATGGAGCGTATAGAGCTATACGTTTCTATGAAGAATAAAGCGAAAGAACAGATAAAGCGTTGCGCTACTGTGCACAACAATCTTGTCGTTCTCGATCTGCGCGATGAGGAAATTATTTACCCGACTAATCGCTTCATGATTTACGCACTTTTCCCAGAGTGCAATATATCAATCCACCAAATGTGGGGGCTCAAAAAGCAGAACGTTGTATTTGCTATTGGCAAATCAATCTTAGACCGTGGATCGAAGACCAGCGTCGGCGAACTTTGCCTACGTTATGGTGGCGGTGGACACCAGGCTGCTGGTACCTGCCAGGTAAGCACAGATCGCTGCGATGTTGTTCTGGGAGAACTCATCACTGAAATCAATAAAGACGGCTAAACCTAAGCCTAATCTTGCGCACCCGGGCTATCAGGGTGCGCGTACCACCAAAGCACAGCATCAGCAGACTGCTTTGAACATAAAGTTCAGCTCAACACTTCTACTCTTTACAATAGCTTAAAACGTCCTATATCTGCGACAGCTATCATCTGAACCGACAAACTATTAAGATGACTCTCATCACTAGTTAATCGAACAGATGAACTCCATGAGCAAAACTTTAAAAAACCGACGCGGCTTTACCACGCGCACTATCCACGCAGGTCAGTCACCAGACCCGTCGACCGGCGCAATTATGCCGCCAATCTATGCAACATCAACTTACGTGCAATCTAGCCCGGGTGTGCATCAGGGTTATGAATACAGTCGCTCACAAAACCCTACTCGCATGGCGTATGAACGCTGCATAGCAGACCTTGAAAGTGGCACGCGCGGTTACGCTTTTGCCTCAGGCCTTGCGTCGATCTCAACCCTGCTCGATCACTTCAAACCGGGTGATCACATTATTGCCATGAATGATTTATACGGCGGTTCATTCAGACTGTTTGAAAATGTCAGGCGTGGCTCTCAAGGGCTTGAATTTTCATTTGTCGATCTTGCCAACACCGATTTACTAGAAGCCGCCATTACCAGTAAAACCAAAATGATCTGGGTAGAGACTCCAACCAACCCACTACTTAAGTTAGCTGATCTAGAAAAGATAGCAAAAATCGCAAAATCAAAAGGCATTTTGTGTTGTTGTGATAACACTTTTGCAAGCCCTTATGTTCAGCGCCCCTTAGAATTCGGTTTTGACCTGGTGATGCACTCCGCCACAAAATACCTTAACGGCCACAGTGATATGGTCGGCGGTGTATTGGTTGTGGGTGATAACAGCGAACTTGAAGAAAGCCTGACATTCTTACAAAACTCAGTCGGCGCTATTCAAGGCCCGTTTGATAGTTTCCTTGCATTGCGTGGTTTAAAAACACTTGCACTCAGAATGCAACGCCATTGTGAAAGCGCATTAGAAGTAGCTAAACATCTGGAGGCACATTCAAAAGTTGAAAAAGTCTACTACCCGGGCCTCAAGAGCCACCCACAGTACGAACTCGCTCAAAGACAAATGGACGGCCCAGGCGGCATGGTGACCGTAGTACTAAAAGGCGGTCTACCGGCAGCCACCAAGTTCTTAGAGAAAGTAGAAATATTTTCACTAGCAGAAAGCTTAGGCGGTGTTGAGAGCTTAATTGAACACCCTGCCATTATGACCCATGCATCAATACCGGCAGCGCAACGCGCGGAACTAGGTATAGACGATGGCTTGGTACGATTATCAGTAGGCATAGAAGATCTAGATGATCTACTATCTGATATTGATCAAGCGCTCGCTTAATAACTTATTAAAATTAATAGGAAACACAACAACCTTTAAGGACAAAGAATGAAAGGCGCCGCCGGAACACCAGGTGGAATAATTACATTTTTAGCAGGCTTAGTGATGGCCTGCGGTGGCTTCTACCTACTATTAAACTCAATAGTAATGCGCGCCAGTTTTGGCTTTGGTTATCGGGTGTATTCCATTGGTGGTTATGGCATTACCAGCGGCATGATCATGATCCCCTTTTTGTTTGGGGTCGCTATGGTGTTTTATGATCGCCGCAGCTCCCTGGGGTGGCTACTTACGGTTGGGTCCTTAGTCGCTCTTGTTTTTGGTGTCTTATCGAGCGTTAACTTTACTCTGCGTGGCATGACCGCATTTGATCTAATAGTGACGCTAGTGCTGTCTTTCGGCGGCATAGGCCTTTTATTAAGATCCCTTAGTGATCAACCCGACTTAAAGTAGCTAAAATGCGGCGCCACTACAACACGTGCACTTATAGCCCTACATTATTAAGCTCTAATACTCTTTCAGCGCGATAGCTTGATCGTACCAATGGCCCGGAGACCACTTCCAGGAACCCTTTATCAAGGCCGATCTTTCTATATTTTTCAAACTCATCTGGAGTGACATAACGCTGCACATCAAGATGGTTAACGGTCGGCCTTAAGTACTGACCCATGGTTAATATATCTACCTTCGCGGCACGCAGATCATCCATTGTTTCGATAATCTCAGCTTCTGTTTCACCCAGGCCTAACATCAAACTGGTTTTAGTCAGTACTTTAGGGCGAAACTTTTTTGCATGCGCAAGTACATTAATAGTTTGCTCATAGCCCGCTCTTATATCTCTTACAGGGTGAGTCAACCTGCGTACGGTTTCAACGTTTTGTGCAAACACTTCAAGCCCTGAATCAACCACCATCTCTACAAGTTCAGTTCGACCATCAAAATCCGGGGTCAGTGCTTCAACAGCGGTTTGTGGGCGTAGATCTTTTATTGCCTTAACACACGCCGCGTAATGTGCCGCACCGCCATCAGCCAGATCATCACGATCAACCGATGTGATCACTATGTATTTTAGATCCATCAGCTCAACAGACTTGGCCGTATTAGCAGGCTCTAGTTCATCTAGCCAGCCATTCGGGTTGCCTGTATCAACTGAGCAAAATCGACAAGCACGCGTACAGACAGCACCCATAACCATAATGGTGGCCGTGCCTGATGTCCAACACTCGCCTATATTCGGACACTTAGATTCTTCACATACAGTCGCGAGCTTGTGCTCACGAACGTTGTCTCGCACAGCTTCATACTTACCACCACCCGGAACACGTGCTCGCAGCCATGAAGGTTTTCGAGAAACGTTTGAAGGATCGTCTGATGCCGAATTTTTTATACCGTCTTTAATCGCCTTAAAGCCAATATCAGTCACATACTTTTGGCCAGAGCTTACGACTATTGGAATATCATTGAGTGCTGTGGTTTTTTTAGAGGGTTGATCACTCATACTGAAGGCCGATCCATACTAAGCTGATCAATAAGTAAATTCGCTAATTGATCACCGATTTTACTAATATTGGGTTCTTTTGCATGCTCTGCAATTTGTGTCACTGATAGTCCTTCAAACCCACAAGGGTTAATTCGAGAAAATGGCTCAAGGTCCATATCTACGTTGACGGACAAGCCATGAAAACTACAACCGCGCCGGATGCGTAACCCAAGCGCTGCGATTTTCGCACCATCAACATAAACCCCTGGTGCATCGCGCCGATTACTGGCCTCTATTGAGTATTCTTTTAACATCAAAATAACGATATTTTCTAATAATTCAACCAGACTTCGAACACCCAGTTTGTAACGGCGTAAGTCAATCAACGGGTAAACAATAAGCTGCCCCGGGCCATGATACGTCACTTGGCCACCACGGTCAGACTTGATCACTGGTATCGCTCCCGCATTTAGTATATGCGCAGGGTCCCCGGCCTGGCCCAGAGTATAAACAGGCGAATGTTGCAAAACCCAGACTTCATCCGGGGTCTCAGCAGTTCTTGTATCGGTGAAGCGCTGCATATCGCTAAAGACTACATCGTAGGGCTGAAGGCCTAAGTGTTTAAGCGTTGGTTTTGTAAAAATAGGTGGGCTCATGAAGCCTTATTTGTTGACGGACGTTGTTTTGCCCAGCGGTGCAGACTATAGCACCCAAACTACCCGTTCATCAGCATTCACGGTGGTGAATACCCGATCTAGCTCGTCTTGATCCAGCGCCGTAAAGTATATTGTCACAGAAAGGTAGGCCCCACCTTTACTCTCACGGGTTTTGTGCGTGATCGACTTTTTGCTTTCAATAACAGATTCAACAATACCGCAGGCGTGAGCTGCAAAATCATTTTGATCTTTACCCAGTGCCTTGATCGAGTAGGCATCCGGGAAATTTCGAATCGGACGACCGTCATCCATAACAGGGCAAACCTATATAAAAGGCATCAGCAACCACAAGATTAATCGAACAACCGCTTAAAGGTGTCAGTGGTGCGGGTAAAAAAGCCACCACGTTCCACACCATCGGTGGCGACTATCGGCAGCTCAGCTAGTAGTTCGTTATCAAGCTTAACCTTAAGCATGCCTACTTCCTGCCCTTTAGCGATAGGTGCTACTAGATCACGTGATAGATGCATCTCACGTGTTATTGCACCACTTTGACCAGTAGTAAGGGTAACAAATTTATCTTCAGCTGCGGCCATTGCAACATTATCTGAAGCACCACCCCAGACTTTAACATCACCAAGTTTTTTCTCAGCTGATGATAGCTTTACCGTCTCGAAAAATCTGAAACCATAATTTAATGCACGCAGACTTTCTGTTTCACGCGTTTGTTTACTACGCGCACCAAGCAGTACACTGATTAAACGCATATCGCCGCGCTTCGCAGATGACACCAAACAATAGCCGGCAGATTCAGTATGGCCTGTTTTTATACCATCAACCGTTGGGTCTCGTAACAACAAGGTGTTGCGATTTTTTTGGTTAATGCCGTTGTACTCAAATTCACCCACTGAATAGAGCTTATAATGATTCGGGTGATCCCTGATAACAGCGCGTGCAAGAACCGCCATATCGCGGGCTGTCGTGTAGTGCTCAGGCCCCGGCAAACCAGTTGAATTAGTAAAGTTGGTATCGTTCATTCCAAGACGCTTTGCCATCTGATTCATCATTGACACAAAGCCGTCTTCGCTGCCACCAATGTGCTCAGCCAACGCAATACTGGCATCGTTTCCAGACTGCACAACCAGGCCATACATTAGATCCCGAATAGACACGGGGTCTCGCATCTCAAGAAACATTCTAGAGCCCGGCGCTTTAAAAGCGTTGTGACTCACAGGCACCATGGTGTCTGGCTTTAAGCCGCGAAACTTTATTTCTGACGAGACTAAATACGCTGTCATAAGCTTGGTTAAACTAGCAGGCTCCAAGCGCTCATTTGAATTGTGTTCCGCAATCACTTTGCCAGTTTGGTAGTCAATCAACAGATAGCTTTTAGCAGCCAGGCCAGGCGGCGCTGGTATTGGCATCGCGGCGCTCGTTTGCGCAAAGCCCTCTCTTATAAAAAGGCAAAATACGAATACTAAAACTATAGATTTGAATCGAACTGGCACAGAGCTTCCGGGATACGTACAACGTAACGGGAGGGTGGGCTGTAACGCCCACCGGAATGATTACAGCGAACTAGATTATTTTACTTTGACAGTAAAGTTTTCTATTCCTGCTTTCGTGAGTACCTTAGATACTTTTGTAGAATGCTCAAAGCTTACTATTGGGCCAACAGTAATGCGATACATATGTGAATCTTTAAGTGGCTTCACATGTACCTCTTCACCTGGTGCCGCAAGCACCGCATCTACAGCGATTCGCTCAGCGTCTGCAACGTCTGCAAACACACCTGCTTGAATATAGTAACCACTGCGATCTTTATCCGATGGCAACTGAACCGATTGCACAGCAGCCGGCACAGTCGCAAGCCCTTGTACATTTGCATCTACAATACCGGGTAACACAGCGGTTTCAAGCGCTGGCGTATTATCAGCTACTGGCACTACCTGTGGAGTTGCTGCTGCCTGCACAACTTCTATGTTGCTAACGGCCGTGTTGGTACTGGCAATATTGTCGGCGGCAAAAATACCGCCATCTGATTCCGCAGCTGCCACCTGCTTAACAACAGCTGGTGGCTCATCGTCTGTAAACAACGATTGAATCGCGGCAGTATCCGGATCAACGGCTGCCACCGTGTTACTAATTGGCTGCGGCCTAATAGGTTTATCATCTACCTCTACGGCAGACACACTGATCACATTAGAATCTATGTCATCAGTATTCGTCTCAGCAATGGGCATCTCTTGCGTTTCATCTTCACCGGCTGCGTAGTAGAACTCAATGCCCAGTGTGTTTTCAGGGCCACTGATCACCGCCATCTCTTCAGGGCTAAGCACTTGTATATCTACCAGGCCGGTACCGTCATTCACCATACCCAAACGCAATGCCGCGGCAAATGATAAATCAATTATACGATCACCAGAAAAAGGACCACGATCATTAATTTTCACAATCACCTCTCGGCCATTATCTACGTGCGTCACACGCGCATAGGTCGGAAGCGGTAACGTTTTGTGTGCCGCCGTGAGCCGGTACATGTCATAGACTTCACCATTCGATGCCGTTCTGCCATGGAAGTTTGGTCCATACCAGGAAGCCATCCCTCGCGCGGAGTAACCCTCAGCGCTATCTAAAGTGTAGTAACGCTGACCACGCACAACATATGATTCCATGTTGCCACGCTTACTTTTTTTAATCTGCAAACCTGTAGCAGGTGCAGCAGGTGTTGAAGAAGTACCGCCGGATACCTGGCTATCTGTGGTTGAGATAAACAGCTTATCGGCAGGTGTCTGGTTGGTTCTAGACGGATAGCCCTTAGGCAAATACTCCGATGGAATAAAGGCACAACCTGACGCACCCGCCAATAAGACACCAACAACAACGGCATTGCTGAATTTCATTAAATTTACCCTCGAAACGCGCTTACTTTTCGCCCTGGTCAGCGATTGTTTTTACGCGATTTTATTTCTTGGCTGAGCTGGTGCACGGCCATAGCGTAGAGGTTGCTGTGGTTGTAGCGCGTGATCACATAGAAGTTGTGATGCGCTACCCAATACTCAGCCCCCGATTCAGCCTCTAACTTTAATAAGGAGTACTTGCCAGTGCCTTTACGTTTTGGATAGATGCCAGCCTTCTTGAGCGCGCCCGCAGTGGTCTTTGGCTTCGGACTATCGACGACTAATTTTTTGCCAGCGGCAGTAATTTTCGTCTGCTCAACAACCGCCTGGCCGTTCTTCCAGCCATGACGGTAAAAATAATTTCCAACACTACCGACCACATCCGGAATGCTTTGCCACAGGTCTCTTTCGCCGTCATCATCAAAGTCAACCGAGTAGCGACGATAGCTGCTAGAGATAAACTGCGGCAAGCCGAATGCGCCCGCATAAGAACCTTCAAGCTCATTGATATCGAGTTTATTTTCTTGCGCCAATAAAAATAACTGCTCTAACTCACCGCTAAAGAATTTAGCACGCGGTGGATAATCAAACGCTAAGGTAGCCAATGCATCTAGTGCTGGAAACCCACCTTTAATACGACCGTAAAACGTCTCTACACCTATAATGGCAACAATTACCGATGCAGGAACACCGTAGCGGAGTTGCGCTTTTTCTAGAATATCTTCGTGTTCATTCCAAAAATCAACACCGGCATTTATTCTTTCATTGGTTAGAAATATTTTACGATAACCACTCCACTCTAAGCGCTTCTCAGCCGGCGTAGTAATAAGCTCTAGCACTCTTTCACTGCGCTTGGCTTTGCGTAGAGCCGCAATCACATCAGCTGAATTAAGCTTGTGCTCGACCACCATATTGGCAACAAACTTTTTCGCTTTTGGATGCGCACTGTAGTCAGCATGCGCCACACTTATACACAAAAAACAGAAAATCAGAGCGCGTTGTATCATCCACTTCACAACCGAAAAAAATGTAACAAATATGATGCGATATTTAAAATTTGTGGGCGGGCTTTTTTACCTTTCGCTATTTCATTTTTCCGTTGTGTAACCTATACGCGCCCGGAAAACAGTACAGGCAGGCTTACAACGCGACGAATAAGAGCACCAACAAAAAAACCCGGCCAAAGCCGGGTTTTTCGAAACCATCTACCACTTAAGGAAGAACTAAGTAAGCAACGGAGCAATAACCAGTGAGACGATTGCCATCACGTTGATCAGAATGTTCATTGCCGGGCCCGAAGTATCTTTGAACGGGTCGCCGACGGTGTCGCCTACAACGGTTGCTGCATGAGTTTCAGTACCCTTGCCACCCAGGTTGCCTTTTTCAACATACTTTTTCGCGTTGTCCCAGGCACCACCGGCATTGGCCATCATGAGCGCCAACATCACACAGCCAACCAGTGCACCACCTAGGAAACCACCCAGCGCTTCCGGGCCTAAGCCAAAACCAATAACAGGCGGCGCACAGATCGCAAGAATGCCCGGCAAGATCATGCGTTTTAAAGCCGCCGTGGTTGCGATAGCAACACACCGTGCGTTATCAGGCTTACCTGTACCTTCCAGCAACCCTGGAATCTCGCGGAACTGACGACGAATTTCTTTGATCATATCGAAGGCTGCAGCACCAACCGCGCGCATGGTAATAGCACTGACCAGAAACGGGAAGATACCACCGATAAACATACCCACAAGCACTACCGGATTGCCGATATCAAGGACAAAGTCAGGTTTGCTGAGTTTAATTGTTTGAATAAACGCTGCGATAATCGCAAGCGCCGCCAAGCCCGCAGCACCGATCGCAAAGCCCTTACCGATAGCAGCTGTGGTGTTACCAACCTCATCAAGCCCATCTGTAATGCGACGGGTCTCTTCACCCATACCAGCCATTTCAGCAATTCCACCAGCGTTATCAGCAACCGGTCCGTATGCATCAATTGCCATGGTTATACCAACGGTTGCCAACATACCAACTGCCGCAATACCTACCCCGTATAAACCCACCATTGCACTGGTAGAGTAGATGATTACACAAAGAGTCAAGACTGGAACCACAACTGATTCCATCCCCAACGCTAAGCCTGAGATCATTATCGTAGCCGGGCCGGTTTCACCGTCTTTGGCTAAACGTCTAACCGGTGCACCACCAGTGTAGAATTCGGTCACCAGTCCTATCACCATACCGCCGACTGCACCCGCCACCACACAAGCCCATACCGATAACGATATGCCGCTCATCATAGTGACCACAAAAGCGGCAACGATAAAAATAAGCGTCGCACCTATGGTGCCGTAACGAAGCGCTTTTTCAGGCGATTCATCAGACATTCGCTTAACAAGATAAATTCCCATCATTGAGCACAGCAAACCCACTGAAGAAAGTGCCAAAGGCAGGAAGCTAAGTGTGCTTGTTGCCGCACCGTCTCCTAGCCTGGCCATTTCAGCCACCGACATAGTGGAGGCGATCGCGATAGTGGCGATCATGCTGCCACAATAGGATTCAAAAATATCAGACCCCATACCGGCAATGTCACCAACGTTGTCACCAACGTTATCGGCAATAACACCAGGGTTACGTGGATCATCTTCTGGAATGCCCGCTTCAATTTTACCGACTAAGTCAGCACCAACGTCTGCACTCTTGGTAAAAATGCCACCACCAACACGTGAGAAAAGCGCTACCGATGAAGCCCCCATCCCAAAGCCGTGAATCGCTTCCGCGTGCTCAACACCCCAGAGCCAATACAATAAACCAAGCCCGAGCAAACCTGCAGCGGCAACAGTAAGCCCCATTATAGAACCACCAAAAAACGCTACCGTTAAGGCTTCAGAAGCGCCTTTTTCAGAGGCTGCAATGGTGGTACGAACATTGGCGCGCGTGGCGGTATACATACCGAACCAACCAGCGACTGCTGAGAAAAAAGCCCCAGCTAAAAAAGCAATACCTGTGTGTGAGCTTTCAAATGCATAAAACAGCACTGCCGCAACAATTGCCACGAAGATGGCTAAAATAGTGTATTCACGCAGCAAAAACGCCATGGCACCTTTTTGAATTTCGCGCGCAATTTCTGCCGCTTTACCATCGCCTTGCGGATATTTCAGCACTATCGTGTATAGGTACACGGCCATGACCAGCCCAAATACACCAAGTACTACCGGTATTAACTCCATCAGCAAATCCCCCTGCCTATAAATTTAAATTGTAGTTATTCGAACTACAGACTATTTGTATCTGCGGTTTCTGGTTGGGGCAAAAGTGCCTCACCCTTTCCTAATACTGAATAATCTCTGATTCCCACTGTAACTTCGCGATCAACGCGAGATTATCCACCATTGAATACTGCCTTATGCAGCGCCGAAGGCCAAGCGCCAGATAAAAAAAACCACCCAATACAACCAAATAGAGCCGCTTTACGATTAGTTCGCACTAGACTACCGGCTCACCATCAGACAGTATGTTTTCTGGCAACTGCCACTCGATTGCCGTACGTCCGCACGCAAGCAAGTAATCATTGGCCTTAGAAAAATGCTTGCAGCCGGTAAAGCCCCTTACCGACAATGGCGACGGATGAGCACATTGCAGCACTAAATGACGTTTTTGATCGATCATCTGCCCTTTGCGTTTGGCGTAGCCACCCCACAACATAAAGACCGTGTTTTCTGTGTGCGTATTGAGCGTATCAATGACAGCATCAGTGAATATTTCCCAACCAAGCCCCTGATGCGATGCGGCTTCACCGTCCTCAACCGTTAAAACACTATTAAGTAGAAAAACGCCCTGCGTTGCCCACGATTCAAGATAACCATGCGAAACCGGCTTGTGCCCTAAGTCGCTATCCAGCTCTTTATAGATGTTGCGCAACGACGGTGGAATTTTCACCCCGGGCAAGACCGAAAAACATAGGCCATGCGCCTGATTCGGCCCGTGGTAGGGGTCTTGACCCAGAATCACCACTGATACCTGATCAAATGGGGTCAAATTAAATGCCGTAAACCACTGATCCGCGGGTGGGTAAATGGTTGCTCCAGCCTTGCTTCGTGCCAGCAAATGGGATCGCAAATCTTTCATATACGGCTGGTTAAATTGCGATATAAGCTGCGATTTCCAACCTGCTTCCATTTTTATTGTCTTAGCCGACACCAACAACCCCTATTAATTCGCCCATTCAGCAGGCCATTCTTGATCAATTCCAGATAGATTGACACGTTGTAGACCTTCGCGCAGCAGCAAAACCCCGTTATTCTTGCACCTATTCTAAATACTGTTGCCATACCGCTTGAAAGTTTTGCTCATTGCCGACCCTCCCCATCGCGCAGCCTCCTCTGCTGGCTTGCGCCGAAGCATTTTAACGCATGTTATTCACATGGCTGTTTGCTGTGCTTTGGCTGTGGGCACCGCCAGCGCCTACGGGCAATCGTTGGCTCAAACCCAGGACTTATCAAAGTTCGGACACTGCGCAACCGAAAGCACTTTGCGGTTCGCAAAAGCTTCGAACAGTTTTCCAGATACCTCACTCACTGATGAAGTCGTGTTATCTGCAGACTCAGCTGAGAGTGATCCAGCCAACCCTGAACAAATATTGTTAAACGGCACCATCGCAATCAAACACCGAGACGGCGCACTGAAAGCAGAAAACGCACGCTACGATCCTGAATCTAACATCGCAACCGTTGGTGGCGAGATGTCTTACGAGTCAGCGGGTCTTCAAGTGCGAAGTTCAAACGCAACCATCGATGTTAAAGAAGGCACGTTTGAACTCGGTGAGTCAGGTTATGAATTAAGCAACGGGGATGTCATCTCACAAGGTCGTGCTGGCGGCATATTGCGCGATGCCGATGGCAACCTGAATTTAGACAACGCTACCTACTCCAGTTGCCCACCTGGTGACAACGGCTGGCTTATCCGCTCAGATAATATCAAACTCGACCCAAAGAACGGTATTGGGACTGCGCGTGATATCACTTTACGATTTAAAGATGTTCCCATTTTCTATGCACCTGTATTTAGCTTCCCGATAAGCAACCAACGTAAAACCGGTTTTTTATCACCGCGTTTTGATCAAAACGATAAAACAGGCCTTGAATACAGACAACCGTTTTACTGGAACATAAGACCCGATACCGACGCTACTTTTGTAGCACGAGCCATGACAGAACGCGGCATACAAATACAAACTGAACTGCGGCATCTTAATCGCATCGGCACGTGGACAATCAACCAGGAGTTCATGAGTGACGATGATCGATTCACATCAGGCGTTAACCGCTACTTTGGTCGATTTCGTCACGACGGCGCCTTATCAAATCGCTGGACGACACAAATAGATTTAAGCAGCGTCAGTGATAAAAGCTACTTTGAAGATCTTGGCGACACTTTAAAAATTGCTAGTATCACCCACTTACAACGACGAGCAGACCTCGTATACACCGCTAAAGACTACAAATTTCGAACAAGATTACTAAGCTATCAAACAGTTGACGACACCATCGCTCCAGATCAGCGACCATACAAGCAGCTACCACAGCTAACGTTAAACTATAGAAAATTAAAACCAAGGCTTGGTTTAAGTGCGACCGTCGATTCTGAATGGGTCTATTTTGACCGTGACGATTCCGTCACTGGATCACGCCTGGACATCAATCCAAAATTAGAATGGAAAAAAAATCGCGCCTCTTGGTTCTCTGCACTAGCGGCGAGTGTAAGACAAACCAACTACGACGTTACGAATGGCTCGCACAGCAGAACAGTCCCGACTATTTCAGCTGACGCAGGCCTATACTTGGATAGCTTTAGAGAAACGGATGGCAGCTTATTAACACTAGAACCCAGGCTATTTTACTTATACGCCAAACGAACCAACCAAGATCAAATTCCAGTGTTTGATACAGGCGCATTAGATTTTAATTTCTCACAACTATTTCGCGAAAATAGATTTGCAGGCGCCGATAGAATCAATGACGCCAACCAACTGAGCTTTGCATTAAGCTCACGAATGATAAACCCACAAGGTCGAGAAAAATTCCAGGCAAGCGTTGGTCAAATTTTATATTTTGAGGATCGCACAGTAACACTTCCCGACGAGGAGCCCGTCAGCTCTTCACGTTCAGACGTTGTGGCAGAACTTAAGCTTGAATTTGATCAAAACTGGAGCGGCCAAACTGCCCTACAGTGGAACTCAGATACCAACACCACAGAGCGCTCATCAGCCGCGATTCGTTACCGTGATGGCTCAGACCGCTTGGTCAACATTGGCCATCGATATCTCGACGAGCAAGGTGAAACTTTAAGCGCGTCTTTCGCATGGCCGATTAAAAATAACTGGAAGGTCGCCAGCGGCTGGAACTATTCGCTGGATGATAAAAAATCGATCGAAACCGTATTAGGCGTAGAATACGAAAGCTGTTGCTGGGCTTTTCGCACCGCCGCGCGCCGCTATATCACTGACAGCGGCGAAGACCACAACACCGCCTTCTTTTTCCAACTGGTATTGAAAGGCCTGGCACCGGTCGGCCAAAATGTCACTGAGGTATTGCGTGAGGCGGTCGGCGGCTACACTTACAGTAACGAATAACATTCACGCAGTTAATATTGCCATGAAATCGTCGCGCTATATAACTCTGGCAATGTAACAATCAACGATCACTAATCGAATACAACACGCATGAACAATAACATCAGACAACCAGCTCCAAAATTGATGCGCAATATAATATTGGCCGTGCCATTTCTATTGTCAACTCTACTAGCGACCCCGATGCTCGCTAATGCTGAATCCGAGATTGACAGCATCCTCGCAGTGGTCAACGACGATATCATTCTCACCAGTGAATTTGTTCGCGAACGAGATACGATGATTAAACAAAATCAACCAGGACTACCGCGCGGCGATGAGCTCAATAGACTACTGGTAGAAAGATTAATAGTACGCTCTATTCAGCTACAGGAAGCCGAGCGCCGAAACATTCGAATTGATGACAGCCGATTACAAAGGGCCATAGAAGACATGGCACGTAATAACAATATGTCATTAACACAACTTCGTGCATCCATTACCGGCCAGGGTCTCGACTTCCTACAGTTCCGTGAAGATCTCCGAAAAGACATGCTCGTATCTACTCTCACCCGTCGAGAAATCGAATCTAACTTATTTGTCTCTGAAGCAGAGATTGAAGACCTACTGAATAATGAAAAAGCGATTACAGGTGAGTATCGCTATAACCTTGAACATATTTTAGTCAAGCTTCCGCAACAAGCCGATTCCCAACAAGATGCAGCGGCATTAGCAGTGGCACAAAACATTGCAAGCAGAGCGCGCAATAATGAACTTTTTGTAGACCTTGTACGCAGTGCACGCAGCAACGGCACCGATATCGAAGGCGGCAATCTTGGCACTCGCACCCTGAAAGATATGCCTGATCTATTCGCACAAGCTGTGAAAACCGTTGAAGAAGGCGATATCACCCAACCTCTTAGAAGTGTTGCGGGCTACCACATATTAAAATTAGCCACTAAAACCACCATCAGCCAAGCCACTCCAAGTAAGGTACGCGCACGACATATATTGGTTAGCACGCGCTCTGGTCGAAGCAACACAGAGGCACAACAACGCATAAGAGATGTTCAACAGCAACTCAGCAGCGGTGCAGACTTTGCCGAGATCGCACGCACCTTCTCTGATGATTCTGCAAGCGCTGCCCGTGGCGGTGATCTAAGTTGGTTTGGCCCGGGTGAAATGGTAGCTGAATTTGAACAAGTGGCATTTTCAACACCCACCAATGCGATTAGCCAGCCTTTTAAAACAGCATTCGGCTGGCACATTGTTGAAGTACTAGAGCAACAACTACCCGACAACCCACAGGCTGAACTAAAAAATAAAGCCCGTGATCAACTCAGACAACAAAAGGCTGAAGACGCCTTTCAGAGCTGGTTAAGTACTCTACGCAGCAATGCTTATGTAGAGCTGCGTGGTTTTGCCAAAGAATATCAATGAGTAACTCTCGCGCTGTTCGGATAGCAATTACAGCTGGTGAACCAGCCGGTATTGGCCCGGATTTATGTGCCGCCTTAAAAGGCCGAACAAACGCAGAACTCGTGATCATCGCTGATCCAAAAGTACTGCAAGCACGTGCTACTGCACTAGGGCTCACAACCGAATTCCAACCATTTGACGCCAATACTTCTGCACCCATATCAGTACTGCCACTTGATACCAATGCTGCTGTAGTTGCCGGAGAACTTAACTCTGCAAATTCGGGCTATGTTCTTGAGTCTATCAGCACCGCCGTCAGTGGCTGCCATGACGGTCTGTTTGATGCGATGGTCACAGCGCCGGTACATAAAGGGGTAATCAATGATGCAGGCATTCCTTTTTCCGGTCATACCGAGTACATAGCCGAACAACTAAATGCCACACCTTTGATGGTATTGGCGGCGGACTCATTGCGGGTCGCATTGGTAACCACTCACCTACCATTAAAAGATGTTGCAGCGGCCATTACACACGAAGCCATTGTTGATTCACTCAGTATTTTAAACAACGATCTAAAATCAAAGTATCAAATTGAATCGCCTCATATTTTAGTTTGTGGCTTAAACCCACATGCCGGTGAATCGGGCCATTTAGGTCATGAAGAAATAGACACCATAATTCCCGCCATTGAATATGCTAAAACACTCGGCATAAACGCCACCGGTCCACTACCAGCAGATACGCTATTCACCCCGCGCCACCTACAAAATGCAGATGCGGTACTTGCGATGTATCACGATCAAGGGCTTCCGGTATTAAAATACGCAGGCTTTGGCAAGGCAGTTAACATAACCTTCGGCCTACCAATTATTCGAACCTCTGTTGATCACGGCACAGCATTAGACTTAGCAGGCAGCGGCCAAGCGGAAGACGGCAGCCTACATGCTGCAATAGATCTCAGTATTAGCCTGGCACGAAGTAGTACAATATCGAACGCTGCATAGATTACGCCCGCAGTTAACTCAACGCTAGCAATTACATGTCACGGCACCAAGCACGTAAACGATTCGGCCAAAACTTTCTTGTCGACGCTCAAGTTATCAATCAAATCGCTTCCTTGTTTGATAATACCGTGCTTGATGAGCACACACTTATTGAAATAGGCCCAGGTAGAGGCGCGCTCACTGAAGCTTTACTGCGCAATAATCAAGCGCTCACAGCGGTAGAGCTCGACAAAGATCTCATTCCAATTTTGCAAACTAAGTTTTCACACCATCGGCAATTTGAGCTTTACCAAGGTGATGCTCTTCGGGCAGATTTTTCTGAGTTAAGCAAAGGTTTACCACTACGACTGGTCGGCAACCTACCCTACAACGTAGCGACACCACTAATTTTCATATTACTAGAAAACATCGAAAATATTATTGACATGCACTTTATGTTGCAATGGGAAGTAGTAGCAAGGCTATGCGCCAAACCAGGTGATGCACACTTTGGGCAGTTGTCGCTTGTGGTGCAGAACTTATGCGAAACAAGAGCTATGTTTAATGTGCCACCCAGCGCTTTTTCACCAGCGCCTAAAGTGGAATCAGGTTTTATAGCCCTCACACCAAGAGCCGAGCCACTAGTGAAAAAAGAGCTTCATGGTGGGTTTAATAAAATAGTCAAAATCTCTTTTATGCATCGGCGTAAAACCCTACGCAACAATCTCAAAGGCATTTTGACAGAGCAGCAAATAGCAGATGTTGGTATAGACCCGGGGGCTCGGGCTGAAACACTCAACATTGAAAACTATGCCGCACTTGCTGAGCTTACAGCCTAAGCCTATTTTTTAGGGCGTGCTTCATCATACTTTGGCAGTTCATCAGTGATATCCCACCACTGTGCCTTGTATGCTACAAACTGATGTAATGCAATATCACTCGCGAAAGGCTCATCCAGGGTTCCCACTCTAACCCTAACCACACCGGGCGATGAATCAAGCTTGCTTATAATAGGTGACCCACAACAGCGACAAAAAATGCGAATCTTACCCGCAATCGTTTGAGACTCAAACTCGCTTAGAAACTCTTCACCCTTAACGATTGTAAAATCATCAGTATTAACCGCAAGATTTGCCGCAAACGGCCCACCTTGCGCTTTACGACATTGCTGGCAGTGACACAACTGTATTTTATTTGGTTGCCCAACAACTTGAAATTGGATCCCACCACACAAACAGCCTCCGGTCAGCATAGCTCGCAACCCCTTATATTGATTTCCAGCAATCTATCAGCCACAGAGCGCAAGCTCAATTATCAGTGCTGGGAATTTGCGTACAAATATTCAGCAATGCTAATTCTGTAAAGAATATTTCTGCGACACCGTGAGGTAATGTTGTCCCACTTTACAATACCGGTGACATCAGCTCTATTTCTACTAATATCCCGGACGCCTGTTATTTCCGGAGCAGTGGCATTAGTTCGCGATGAATTAGATCTGCTTGCTTCGTTGCCATCATCGCTGCTGCTATTGCAGGCTACGAGGAAAAAACAGCCAAATACACCGCAGACATCCAACACACCTGAATATGAAAGCTTCATAACGCTCACCCACGTTGGGTCTAATATGCGACCCGGAAATAACACTACAAATACGACTTCATTCAGTGTGTATGCTACCGCCAGTGAACCAATCTTCTATGCATCTGTCACTGTATTAGCGTAATCTCCCTAACATTTCCGAATAACAGTGCCAGAGCCCGCCCCACCCAATGACTTACCTTTTACCCGTGTTTGCGACTATTGTCGCGCTAGCTTCTCTTGCCCTAACACGTAAAACTTCAAGCACCGACTCATTCTTTGACGGCAAATCAGAATCAGGTGCCGCGCCAAAACTTTGGACCCTGGTGTTGTCACAAACCACCACCTGGATATTCGCCCGCAGCTTAATGAACGCCGCCATACTTGGCTACTACTATGGACTGTGGGGCACACTTGCCTATGCGGCATACTATCTATCATTTTTAACCGGCGCGGTGATTGTTGATCAGGTTCGCTTTCGCTACGGCCACGATTCAATCCAGAATTTTCTACGCGAACGATTCGGAAGCGCTGGCCCATGGTGCTACAACTTCGTTATCGCGCTACGTCTGATCAGTGAAGTATTTGCCAATCTGTTGGTAATTGGCATTCTCTTTGGCGCTGTCGGCGGCACTGCCTATAGTTTAAGCATTGTGGCATTTGCGGTAGTCACCTTGCTGTATGCCATGATGGGCGGCTTGCAAGCGTCTCTTCGAACAGACGTATTTCAAATGCTGTTATTCATGGCAACCCTCGTTATCCTTATGCTGATCACAGCAAGCGGCAGCCACTTCAGCACAGAAGCCATTCTGTTTAAGCCATTTGTCATTAGTGATCCAGGGCCAATCTTATTGCTCGTCGCACTGCTGCAAGTCGTCAGTTACCCAATGCATGATCCTGTCATGATGGACCGCGGTTTTCTAGCGGATCGAAAAACCACCCGTAAAAGCTTTTACCATGCAGCCTGGATTAGCATTGTGTGCATACTATGCTTTGGTTCGCTGGGTATCGTGGCGGGCTCTCAAGCGATGGAAGGTGAGCAACTCACCACTACACTTACGCGCATGCTAGGTGAGTTCCCGATGCTATTCTTTAGCGCAGCCTTAGTAATCTCTGCAATGTCTACGCTCGACAGCACGCTATCAAGCTCAGCCAAGCTTGTGGTCATCGATATGGGCGCTGCCAAGAAAAGCATATTCAATGGTCGAGTAGTAATGGCACTGTTTATGTTAATGGGGCTCGGTTTTGTTTTCCTGAACAACAAAGATCTATTTAGCGCTGTTGCAGTTAGCGGTACCGCTTCAATGTATCTGTTTCCCGTTATTGTTTTTTCATTGCTCGGTAACAACCGCAATGTTCCCGTGACAAGTTATCTGTTTTCGTTTGCTGTCGCGATTGCTGGTGCGGCACTGTACTTTTTTGAGACAACTGCTGGCACCGGCCTATTGGGAGAGGCGCATAAGTACACCAAGCTTCTGTGGATCTGCTGTTTTGTTCTGGCCAGCAGCTGCCTGAGTTTTTGGCTTGGTATAAAAGCCCACAGCCCTCGCTTGCAGGCTGCAAGCTAGAGGTTAGCCGACTAGGGTTCATGCAGGGTTACAGACACTGAAAAGTGATGATCATCATTGCTTAGCGACACAGTTCCGTCGTCAATATTGCACTGCAGTTGCATGTTTCGACTGACCAACACCTCCGTGCCCTCTGCTGCAATATGGTAGACAGATAAGTTATTGTGTCGAGCAAGCTTTTGCTTGCTCTGCTGCCACCAAACGGAAGCTTTACGTTCGTGGTAGGTGTAAATGATTACTTCTTTTGCACGCCCACAGGCTTTGCGCACGCGTTTTTCATCTACTTGCCCAAAATCAATCCAAACCTCAATATCATCGCTTAATGTTTTTTGCCATACCTCTGGCTCATCGTCTGTAGAAAGACCCTTAGTAAAAGCTAAATGCTCGTGCGCGTTAAGCGCAAATGCAATAACTTTAATAATAAAACGAAATTCGTTTTCTGAAGGATGCATGGCCATGGTCAGCTCATGCTGCTGATAATATTGACGATCCATATCAGCAACATTGAGAGATACTTTATGGATACTGGCACTTAACGCCATAGTGAATTCACTTATATTTTTTGCAAGTGTAACCCACGCACTGGCGATCATGCTACGGCATCCAATACACCGTATTAATCCAACAGCACTTAAAGGGCTTCAATTAGCGCAGGCAACTCGCGAAAGTGCGAAAACGACACTGTATAGCTCATATTCTCTATAGCTTGTTTACGATAGCCTTCGGTATACAAAAGAAAAGGCACAGAGGCACGCGCGGCCGTTTCCGCATCCACTTCGCTATCGCCTACATAAACCTCAACACCGTCTGGCAACTCGTTAAACGCCGCGTGCAGAGGTGCCGGGTCAGGTTTACGAACCGAGAGACTGTCACCACCCCACACTGAAGAAAAGTAATTTGCAAGCTTAAGATGCTTCAGTACCGCCTGCGCCGGGCGAATAGGCTTGTTGGTACAAATGCCAAGTGCATGCCCGTTGGCGGTAAGTTTTTCTAATGCAGCCTCAACCCCTGGATAAATACAGGTAAGGGATACTGCATCTTCATAGAGGGCAATAAATTCAGTCAGTAATTTCGTGTGCTCCTGATCAGCAATACCTGCTGCCTGACGCATTTTCGTCACAAAAACATCAGCGCCATTACCGATGAAGTCTCTAGTCTGCTGCAGGGTTATAGAGCCAGCACCCTGCTGTGCAAGAACAATATTGGCTGTGCTGTGTATATCCGCGGCACTATCGATTAGCGTGCCATCAAGATCAAAAACAATACGCGCGCCTTGCTTCATACAGCTGTCCCTAACTCGATTTTAACTTTCAGATTCATCTTCCGCTGATTCATCATCTATTAGGCCTATTAACTCATCTACAGAGAGTCTCGAACCACCGTCAGTGCCTTCAAGTAATGCATTGGCTAGGTCACGCTTTTGTTCGTGTAGTTTTACTATTTTTTCTTCTATAGTATCTTTCACTACCATTCTATAAATAGTGACTGGTCTCTTCTGCCCCATGCGATAAGCACGATCAGAAGCCTGATCTTCCACCGCCGGGTTCCACCATGGGTCCATATGAATAACATAGTCCGCCTCGGTAAGATTCAAGCCTGAACCCCCGGCCTTAAGGCTAATTAAAAACAGCTCGCCGGCTCCCGCTTGAAAATCATCTACCGCCTTCTTGCGGTTTTTAACACTAGTGGATCCATCTAGATATTGGTAGCTAATGTTATTGCTATCAAGATGATTTCTAATAAGTGACAAATGACCTACAAACTGGCTAAACACTAAACAGCGATGCCCGTTGTGCCTGAGCTCATCAACAATTTGCGCAAAGGCACGCAACTTAGCGCTGCCACACGGTGGATTTTCTTCAACCAACTTCGGATGACAGCAGGCCTGGCGCAGAACAGTGATCTCTGCCAACACTCTAAAGCGCTGCTCATGATCAAGATCAGTCAGTTCACTAATGCGCTGAAGTGCACTTAAGCGCAAGCTATCGTAAAAGCTCTTCTCTTCATCATTAAACTCAACCATGTGAGTTATTTCAGTGCGTGGTGGTAACTCTGTCAGCACCTCACGCTTTAAGCGACGCAAGATAAAAGGCTTAATAAGCGTTTTTAAGCGTTGACGCGCCATATCATCATCGTTGTGTTCAATCGGGTGCGCATAACGATCTTTAAACTTTCTGGCAGAACCCAGAAGCCCGGGATTTATAAAGCGAAACAGATTCCACAGCTCACCCAAATGATTTTCAATCGGTGTGCCGGTGGCTGCCATTCTAAAATTGCCTTGCAATGACATCATTGCTTGTGATCTTCTGGTTGCCGGATTCTTAAATGACTGCGCTTCATCAGCCACAATGGTATTCCATTGAATCTCTTGCAACAGCTCAATTTCATTTTGCAATACGCCATAACTGCAAACGAATAAGTCATAGGGCTTTGCGCCATCAAGCTTCTGCTTACGGTTGCCATCGCCTAGCCAGTGCAGGTTCAAACCAGGTGCGAATTTTTCAGCCTCTGCCAACCAGTTACCGCACACAGAGGTGGGTGCGATCACCAACGCTGGTCCGTCAACTGCTCGCATTAGCATTAGAGATAAGCTTTGCATGGTTTTACCAAGCCCCATATCATCAGCCAAACAAGCACCCGCTCCCCAATGCGCCAAGCGTGTCATCCAACGAAAACCTTCAAGCTGGTAGTCGCGTAACTCTGCCTGTAGCTCTACCGGAGTGTTAACCATTAGCGCCTCTGCTTCACGCAGTTTATCTAGTTGTTCATCCCAGCTGGCATCTTCACGCAACACCATGCCACGAGATACCTCAGCAAGCACAGGCACTGTAAGATGGTGCGCCGTACCTTCATCAGATAACGCATTTAATGCATCTAATTGCATGCGTAGACGGTAACTCAACTGTAAAATCTTGCCGTCATCAAGCCTTAAGAATCGACCCTCTGCTACATCTAAAGATGCCAGTAGTTTTTTAAGATCTATTTTCTTCGATGCAAAAGCACATTGTTCTGATCCTGCGTGGTAAGACCCCGAGGCTAGATTCTGATCACCCTCTTCTAGCTTAAGCTCACCGGCCACACCGATACCATTAAGATTAGAATTAAAGTGAATGTGCATATTGTCGCTATCAATCACCTGGCTGAGCAAAATACTCTCACCCGCTGGCCACATTAGAACCACCTTATTTTCAAGACCTTGCAGCGCCGCTAACACTTCTAAAGCAGGCTCAGCCTCTGATACTAACCACTGCCACTTATCAGTGTCTGAAGCACTCAGTTCTGGCAACGGTAGAGTGCTAAGCAGCTCTTTTGAATCATGCCGTTCAGCGCTAAGGTCTCGCGTGGTATTACACGGTTGATTACCGACCATGGCATAAAGACTCGGCCTACCCAGGCCCGGTGTCACACACGGCCCTGCTTCACCTAACGGATAAATATAAGCCGTAATATCAAGACCCTTATCTAACGGGCGCAAGTGAAAGGCCAAGCGCCTACTAGCAACCACTGTGTTGCTATCGATAGAATTTATATCCGAATGAATTTCAACCAGCGCCGCCATCTCACGCAATGATTCAAGCAAATTCTCCGCTGCGTCATCCGGTACGCTTAAACCGTTATAGGAAAGCGCACGTGCGATATCAAGCTGCCCTTCGGTATAGCTACTAATAGCCAGCACGTTATCGTGTTGCCATTCACATAGAAAATCGCTAGACGACTTTATGGCCGTTGATGGGTACGGCTCCATCGATATATTGATCTCTTGCATTGAATGATCTGCCACCACTTGCAACGTAGACTGACATTCGACCATGGTAATCCGAACTGGCTCTGGCAGCTCTTCAAGATCGTTTTCTTCATCATCTGGCAAAAACCTATAAAGCCTTGGATGATTAAGTATTAACTGTAGTGATTCTGCATCTGAAAAGGTAAAGGTTTTTTCAAAATGTAGCGCATGATTGAGCTGCAGCTGGTTACGCAGATGGGTACATATTTTCAGGTCAAAGTCACAAAGAAAATCTAATGTGCCACACTCATCAAGCAGTAACTTAAGCGGAAAATGCTTGCCATGGTCCCAGGTTTTATTTCGCTGTAACCTCTGCTCACGTGGCTCGACAAGTATGCGTGAGCCTTCAGCCGACACCCACCACGTTAGACGGCGGTTGTCTGTTTTAGCGCCCATACCAGCAACGCGCGCGTGCCGATTAACCGTTAACGATAATGCATCTAAACCAGCGCGCCAGTCAGCTTGTGGCTTATAGACTGTGAGTAGCCAACCGGTTGACCTCATTTGCGGTTGAAATTCACAATTCTCACGCTGCAATCCACAAGCAGATAGAAGTGTTAATCCTTCATCTACAAACCAATGCAAGCCTGCCACTGATGCAGCATCGACATGATCAGCCAATCTTGCCACTTGCGACTCTTCAGGCTTATCACCCAACCAGTGGTGTATAAGATTTAAGAACAGATCAAGCCATGGACTGGCATCAATGTGAACACCACCCAGCCAAAAGGTATCTTTTATTTCACGTGTCTTTGCCACCACACGGACGAAGTCTGTCAGCACATGCAACACAGGTAAAAATACATCACCTTGGAACTGCCGCTGATAAAGACCTGCAAATGTATTGAGCTTAGTAATGAGTTTTATAAGCCTTGCACAATCAGACTCTGAGAACTCACCGGCACTGTTGCTTGCCATACTCTGGGTAGTTTGCTGAATAAGTGACAAAACGTAGACAACCGCCGATAAGCCCTGCTGGACTTCAGGAGCACTTTCAGCGCCATCCGCAAGCCCGTAAGCCTGCTCGTAGAGATCAACTGCAAGCTTGGGTTGGTGGCCGAAAAATGCCAACGTAGAACGCAGCGCACCGGCGTTTTTATCATTACAGACGGCAAGCCAAGCGTCCATAGTGTCCAGGCGACTCTGTTCCGTATCACCCATTAACAAGGCAAGCTGCACGCCGCTGTAAACAGTAGACCAATCAGCCCTGGTTGGCTGAGTAAAGGCTAACTCTTTGAAGTGCTGGTGTTTTTCGACACACCCGGAAAAGACCGTTTCAGACCATTCCTGGTACAGTGACTCGGTCTTCGGCACGAACGCCAAAGCAGCCTTTAAAATGCTAGTGCCGCTATCATCCGACACGGCCGCCACACGCAGTCCGCCCTGACTTTTAAGCGCTTCATTTTGCAAGGGTGCTTCTACTTCTACTACATCATCAAGTTGGTACTTAGACACGTTTAGTATTTTTCTTAAGGCCCATTCAGATGCGTATATTAGCCCCGACAGAAAAGCAAAATTGCAACGTATTACCTCAGGTTGCAGCCCTGTCACAGCCATGCTGTGTCGCTACCACGAATTGATTTTGAGCTGTATTACAGCCAATGCATAGACTACTATTTGCTAATCTTTCCGGGTGTTTTTTAACTTGACGAATGGCATAGAAAAGCTTCTATTTTGTCACCCTTAATAGCCCACCAACCGAACCAGGCCTTGCTTAGTTTTTTTACAATTTTTACTAGTGACTTTTCTTGCAAATTTAAATGTGATTTTGTCAACAGCTTGACTCACATATGACGCTTTCGTGTGTCAATCTTGCAGCCCGTTAGGGAATCTCGCGGTTAGCGCAGAACCAACCTGCAATGGAATACCGATCGCGATTGGTCACCAGCACTTCATGGGGTATTTCCTCACTAAGAAATGCCACCACGGTGCCGAACTCTGGCTTCACTTTTACCGGCACTTTTAATTCACCTTCAGTGAATAAAACCAACTCTCCGGCATCGGCCGCTAACCAACTGTGATTTAAGTAGATCACTAAAGAGAGAATTCTATTTCTACTGCCTTTAAACGCATCAACGTGGGTTTTATAGAATCCACCCGGGTGATACAAGGCGTAGTGACTTTCAAAAGAAAATAAACCTAAATAGAGACTTGAATTTAATTTGCGCTGTAACTCCGCCGCCCACGCTACCCACTCACAGCCAATGCTGGTGGAACTGTCTATCCAGGCTATTTTATCTGAGCGTACTGACTGATCGATCTTAAGGTCAGATTGGCGACCAATACCCGCTGCTTTCAAAGATGAACAAGCACTGTCATGGGATTGAACCCACAAGCTTTTACCCAGGGTATTGGGCAACGCATTGGTGTGAATGCTATACCCCACATTACTGAGATTAGACACCATTTCGTCAAACAAATTTTCATTATTTACCGCCGCTATTCCCAAGCGCTCAGCGACCAGGGCAACATCAAACTCTGATCGCAATGCATCAGTACGTTCTTGTTCAAGCTTTGCGTCGGCGTCAATAGCATTTAACCAATTGATCGAGTAAAGATTAACCCGGCTCCACTGTATAGGATTAATACCGCTGTCGTGTATTTAATGCTTGCAAACCCGACATCAGCGAAGGCGTCACCCGAGGCAAAAAGCAGATACAATAAAATCAGCTGGACAACGTCCAACCACCCATCGCAAATTATGTGTGGGTGGCTCATGAACCTCACTTAGCTTTACAGGTACCCAGTGACTGATTCAGACCAAAATGAAAACGAATATCCAGATAATTTGCACGCAGACACCGCCGACAGCATTAAAGTGGAAGTCGCTACTCGCTATTTAGAGGCAGATTCTGACCCCGAAGATGAACGCTTTGTATTTGCTTATACCATCACCATTACGAATCACGGCGATACACCAGCACGCTTACTAACGCGCCACTGGATTATTACCCATGGCAATGGCAAAACACAGGAGGTCAAAGGTGAAGGTGTGGTCGGTGAACAACCACTGATAAAACCAGGGCAAGGCTACCAGTACACCAGTGGCACAATTTTAGAAACTCCGATGGGCACCATGAGTGGAAGTTACCAAATGATCAGCGATAACGGCGATCACTTTGATGCAACCATTCCAGATTTTCTGTTAGCAACACCCCACACACTTCATTAAACGTAGTTTTTGCGATCATGGCAACTTACGTTATCGGTGACATTCACGGCTGCTACGAACCACTCTGTAGGTTACTTAATAAAATCAATTTCAATGAAGCCAATGATCAACTTTGGCTTACCGGTGACCTGGTCAATAAGGGGCCACAGTCGCTAGAGACGCTTCGACTTGTTATGTCACTTGGCGAAAGCTGCATTACGGTACTTGGCAACCACGATATCCATTTACTAGCACTACACTACGGCCTGCGAGCTCGAAAAGAAAAAGACAGCAAGATCTTTCAAGTACTTGACGCAGACGATGCAGAAACCCTAATGGGCTGGTTGCAAAGTCGGCCAATAATACATATCGAACATCAAACAATTCTGGTACACGCAGGCATTCATCCGCAGTGGTCGTTAGAGACCTTAAAAAGTCTCAAGCAAGAACTAGAGCCCGCAATAAAAAAAGTAAGCAGCAAAGAAGCACTAAGCGACCTCTACGGCAACACTGAAGGCCCATGGGCAAACGCTGAAAATTCTTCAACAAGATCGCGCTACGCAATGAACTGCTTAACCCGAATGCGTTTTTGCGATTTTCAAGGCACCCCTGAGTACCAGCACAATGGCCCACCTGGCAGCCAGCCAGATCATTTTGTACCGTGGTTTACACTAGACAATCAAGCCATTGCCAGCCACACCGTATTGTTCGGTCACTGGGCGGCCCTTGGCTATCACCAGCACAATAATATTGTTGGACTTGATACCGGCTGCGCATGGGGCAATTCACTTACCGCGTTAAACCTTGAAGAGAACACCATCGTATCGGTAAGCGCTGAAAGCTAAAGCCAGTTTACTTACTAAACCAGGTTTCTTACTAAATTAAGTCCTACTAAGTCGCTTCAGCGTTTGCGCGCTCCAGGACGTGGTAAGTAAATCGATAACCACCCTGGTCTGTTTCATCTATTGACTGCTGGGAAATATTGACCCAATCACTGGTTTCAAAACTTGAAAGCCAGGTATCCCCACCCTCAAACTCATGATCAATCACAGTTAGATAAAGACGCTCAATATGTGGCATAGCTAGTTGGCACAGCGCGGCACCACCGATGACCATCATCTCGCAAGCGTCATGTTGCTGAGCGAGTTCTATGGCACCTTCAAGGCTGCTTGCAACCTGAACCTGCGCAGCCGCCCAGTCAGGGTTTCTACTAACAACAATACTTTGCCTACCGGGAAGTGGCTTACCAATAGATTCATAAGTCTTGCGACCCATTATCATGGGCTTACCCATGGTGATGCGCTTAAAGTATTGTAGATCGGCAGATATATGCCACGGCATACCTCCGTCTTTACCAATTAGGCGGTTGCTATCCATAGCCATAACCATCGAGATACGCACACTAAGATCCTCTTTTATAGATGCAGCTGTCGAGAAAAAAAGCCATCACTACTATGCGCTTATTCTTTTACTTCTCGAAGCTCTGCTAATCGCTCAGCAAGGTAACTGCCTGCTGTATGACGCTCAGACAATACCACCTCCGGGCGCGGGTGCAAAAACAACGGAATAGACACACGTGAGTTATTGTGCGACGCGCCTTCAGGGTTAACCACACGGTGCGTGGTTGACGGAAAGTAACCGCCCGACGCCTCTTGCAGCATATCGCCTATATTGACAATCAGGTTGCCAAAGTCACAAGGTACATCAAGCCAACTGCCATCGCGTGCCTTTACTTGCAGACCCGGCTCATTGGCTGCGGGCAATATAGTAATAAGGTTGATGTCTTCATGTGCACTTGCACGTATCGCATCTGGAGTTTCATCACCACTCAATGGCGGATAATGCAACAGACGCAACAAAGACTGCTTGCTGCCTTCCATCATTGCAGGTAACGGCTCACTGTAAGCCGCCTTAACATCATCAGGGCTGTGTGCCTCGATCCACGATAACAACGTGCCACCCAATTCTCCGGCAAATTGGTAGTAGTCATCTAATTCTTGTTTCAGGTGACCCGGGCACTGACCCCATGGGTAGTAGTGGTAGTACTCCTTAATATCTCGAACCAACCGGCCTTTTGCAGCCTCGGCTTCTTGCGCTGGAAAAAAACCATCAAACTTCTCAGCGCTAAAATGGAAATCGTGCTTTGTTTCATCGCCGAAAAATTGCAGCCAATTCTGATAGATAGAATCGACGCGGGCCTGCGGAATCGGGTGATTGCGAAGGACGCCAAATCCGGTCTCTCGAAGCGACTTAACGAATCGTGCCGGGGCGTCTGCATCAGCGTAATTTACGGTTTCAAGCATGGTTCACGAGCCTGCTAGCTATTTGCCGCTCAGATTACCACACCGATGCTGTAGATAACTTCATAATAATCCAGCGATTACGGCCACACTTATCATTTGCCGCGTCTGGAAATAACCACAATACACATGCCGCCAATGACCGAACTGGCTACGATGATATTTCCGGCGTTACTTTGTAGCAATGACAACATAATACAGACAACTATTGGAGGAACGAGACCCAACTATCGGCGCGCTGACCACTTTATTGACGCGATTATAATTCCCGCAATAGCATCAGTTTTTGTAGGTAGTTAATTTCATTGAAAAAAGCAAAAAAACGCTGCGATTAATTCACAAGATGTAACGTGAAAAGCGCCGCACTCACACTGCCACTGAGGCCGCTATCGCACCGTGAGATTGATAATTAACTAAATCAAGATGTTCCATTTTGTAGTCGAACAACGAATTCACTGACGGATCAATCGTAAGTTCTGCAAATGGCATTGGCTCACGCAGCAGCTGTTCTTTTGCTTGCTCTATATGATTCAAGTACAAATGAACATCCATTCCAAACCAGACTATCTCACCTGGCTGGTAGCCACATTGACGAGCAAGCAAGTGAGTCACTAATGCCAGGTTGGCAATATTCCATGCAAGACCCAAAAATGCATCTGCACTACGCTGCACCATGGCGCCACTTAATGTATTGGTGTTTTGATTAACGTAAAACTGATAGTGCTTGTGGCAAGGTGGCAACGCCATTTGATCAAGCTCCGCTACGTTCCAGCCATCCCAAATTATTCTTCTAGAAGTTGGGTTATTTTTTAAATCATCAATGACTTGCTGTACTTGATCAATCTCTCTGCCATCGTTGGTTTTCCAACGCCGCCATTGACTACCGTATACAGGCCCAAGATCACCCCATTTTTTTGCAAAGGTTTCATCGTCTAGTACGCATTGTTCAAACTCTGCTTGTGATATGTCAGAGTCATTTTGCTCGCGATACTTTTTAAGTGGCCAGTCAGTCCATATTTTTACGTTTTGCTGTAGCAACTCACGAATGTTCTCACCACCGCTCAACATCCATAACATCTCTTTGAATGCCGTTTTCCAATAAACTTGTTTAGTGGTAAATACTGGAAAACCATCGCTTAAGTTAAAACGCATTTGATGACCAAACACCGCCCGTGTTCCGACACCGGTTCGATCAACACGTTCATCACCCCGATCGATCAATAACTGCAATAGATCCAGGTACTGTTGCTCCGGATGAATTTGAGGGTGAGCTTGAGTATTCATAAACGCTTAAGATTTTTGGGCAGTTGCAGGATTACTAGCGGCGCGGCGATAGGCAAGCCATATTAAAAACGCACCTAATAATACCATTGGTATACACAGCTGTTGCCCACGAGTCATCCAATTGAAAGCCACATATCCTAAGTGACTATCGGGCTCTCTAAAAAATTCCACAAAGAAGCGGAATAATCCGTAGCACAATAAGAACATACCAGACACTGCCATGGTCGGGCGTGGCTTGCGCGAGTAAATCCAAATAACCAGAAATAACAACACACCCTCAAGTAAAAATTGATACAACTGCGACGGGTGGCGAGGCAAATTGCCTGCTCTTTCAAACGGGAACACCATGCCCCAGGGAACTTCAGTCACGCGGCCCCATAACTCACCATTAATAAAGTTACCGATCCGCCCGGCACCAAGCCCAATGGCGGTTACCGGCGCCACCATATCGGCAACTTGAAAAAACTCGCGCCCACGCAGTCTGGCGAAAACAAACATGGCGACGATCACGCCAATAAAGCCACCATGAAACGACATGCCGCCTTGCCAGATTCTGAGAATCATTAATGGGTCTTGAAGGAAGGCTGAAAAGTTGTAAAACAAAACACTGCCCAGGCGCCCGCCAAGTATGACCCCAAGCGCGCAAAAGAAAACCAGGTCGGCCAGGTCTTCTTTGTCAAAAGGCAGATTTAATCGTTTGGTGTGCACGCCGGCTAAAAACCACGCCGCTGCAAAACCGATCAGATACGTTATCCCGTACCAGTGAATGGAAAACGGACCCAGTGAAATGGCCACTGGATCGATATTCGGATATTGAAGCATCTGGTTTCCATAGAGTGCAGGGCGTGCCGTGATTATACATTGCCGACAGCCAAAGACGCAGTGGATTAAGCTCTTTTGGCGTTGTCATTCCGTCATTAAGGGCAAGCCACATTAGCGGCCTATACAGCGGCCGAGTTATCGCAGCAGACGACCAAAAACCGCCTTCAGATATTCCGTTTCAGGAATGGCCGCATGCACTGGATGATCTCGCCCCTGATGCCCGCGGGCGAGAATTTGCAAGCCCTGCCCGACACCACGTGCTGATTGCAAAGCCACGCGCTGAAGCTCTGCATCTGTTAGATGATGCGAGCAAGAAGCCGAAACCAACAAACCATTTTCAGCTAACAGCTGAGCGGCCAGTGAATTAATCTTGCGATACATTTCAGTGCCTTTGCGCTTATCTTTGGCACGTTGAATAAATGCTGGCGGGTCTAATACAATTACATCAAACTTATCTGTGGTGGTATCACGTAACTTTGCTAAACAGTCGGCGACATCACCTTTCATTGCCTTGAATTTATCTTCCCCAAAACCGTTTAACCCGGCATTCACTACAGCACCGTCACAGGCAGCTTGCGAACTATCAATGGCAAGCACTTCACTAGCGCCCCCAGCTAAAGCATTAATACCCCATGCGCCCAAATAACTAAATGCATCAAGCACACGTTTGCCTTCGCAGAACTCCTGTAGCGTTTTTCGATTGTCTCGGTGATCATAAAACCAACCGGTCTTTTGCCCGGCTTGTATGGGCACATCAAATTCAAGATCGTTTTCTTTGATACGTACCACGTCAGGCACAGTACCAAATACAGCTTCTTCTCGTGGCTCTAAGCCTTCAAGTTTTCGCATAGAGCTGGTGCTTCGAACAAGAATACCTTTTGGCTTTATGCAGTCTACCAATGCGTCTATTACTTCTGCTTCCATCGCTTGCATGCCGGCAGTGCTAATTTGCACCACCAGCACATCGTTATAACGATCAACTACTAACCCTGGAAGCAGATCTCCCTCACCGTGCACCAAACGATAGGCAGGAAAAGTATAGAGTGATTCACGCAGCTTAAGCGCCGCCGTTAAACGCTTAACTAAAAGTTCTTTATCAAACGCCTGACCCTGCCTAAAGCTATATACACGACCGTATATTAACGAGTGCGGATTCACATAAGCGTTGCCGCAAAACTTGCCGCGATCGGAAAACAAGGCCACGGTAGACCCGGCTTCTAATTCTTTTACGGCACTTTTTTTGTTATCTACCTCATTGCTATATACCCAAAGATGGCCAGCATTCAGCCTACGCTCTTCGTTTTTCTTGAGATAAAGCTTGGGTAGTTCATTGGCTTTTTCAGAAGCTTGTTCGGTAACAATCTGATCGTCAGACACTGGTCATTCCTGTGAAAATCTATTTGAGATAAAAGTAAACTGTGGCCAGCACATCGAATATCACTAACCACTAATAATATAAGCAGCCATATGTGAGCGGCCAATATAAGCGGTCAGGAAGTTAAGGTCACCGTGAAAGGCTGGGGCACGAACGTCATGGTTCAACTAAGCATATGGGCAGAAAACAAGGAATCTATGCCAAGCCTATGCAGACTCTATATCTTACCACCCAATTGATGATAAGCGCTGCCGTAGTAAAGTAACGGCGCTTTGTTTGGATTGATATCAACCGCAAGCACTCTTCCAATAAGAATTTTGTGATCGCCTGCATCGTGGCAATCCACGGTTTCACACTGCAAACATAAAGAACAATCAGCAATAACCGGCAACTGATGCTCAGAAGTATCCCATTGCACACCTTCAAATTTATCAATGCCAGGTGTCGCAAAACGATTAGACAGCGCAACCTGGGCGTCACTGAGTACGTGCACGGCAAATTTGGTACAGGCCGCAAAGCCCTCAAACTCCGGCGCCTGAGCTCCGGCACTCCACAACACCATGGGCGGGTCAAGAGAGACCGAATTAAAACTGCTGGCGGTCATTCCTAGCTGTGCACCATTGGCATCGGTAGAGGTAACAATGGTCACACCCGTAGCAAAGTGGCCGAATGCGGCTCGAACAAGTTCTGGATCTAGCAAAGTCATATGCGCATCTTTCAAGGGCTCACAGCAAGGAAGATCAAAGTCTGTGAATATTCTGAGAAGGTGAGTATTATCCACATTGTGCAGCACAAGACCATGCTCGATCACACTAAACCAAGGGATACGCCTGATGGGCATTGCAAAAACCCCAAAACCGCCCTACTACGTGGTGATTTTCACGAATATCCAAACGGACAATTTATCTGACTACGCAGAAACGGCCACCAAAATGGAGTCACTCGCGCAACAGCAACCGGGGTATTTAGGCATTGAATCCGCTCGCGACACCTTGGGTATCACGGTCTCCTATTGGCGCGATCTGCAATCCATCAAGCAATGGAAAGAAAATATTGAACACGAACGCGCCCAAGCCATGGGCAAGGCTAAGTGGTATTCAGACTACACAACACGGATCGCTCTGGTAGAGCGGGAGTATTGCAAATAGAGCTGTACATTTATACCGCTATTCTATACCGCTATTCTTTCGGCCGCATTTCAGCAGATAGCATTTTCTTAGCAATTGCTAAACACAGCGGAAAGACCACACACCACACTATAAAGATTACCGCCAGTGTTTTGAGAAGTGGGAGTTTAAGCGAAAAATCAGTAAGCCTGGTACCTGCAAGATAAGTTAACGTTCCAGCCACACCCCCCATCACGACCGATACCAGCAGGCGACTTTGAAACCATTTCATACTGTGATCAAGCGTTGTGGCAAATAGCGCCCAAAGTGAAACAAGCCACAGCGGTGGCCACAGACTTGCATCAGGTGCAATAAGCCAACCAGAACGTATCAGTGTAGTGTCAAGCATAAAGCCAATAAACGTTATTAGCGCTATAAAAGCTATTTCCTTGTGGTTATCAGAAAAATATTTTAAGTGAACAGCGACAACCACAATAGCCGCCAGCACGGCAATACCATTGCCACCCAGCACGCATACTAGCCACGCTATATTAAACACCACTGCGTTATAGATTGTTTTTTTCATGTTCGCCAGTTACTAAAGCAAAGACTTACAGCATTTAATACGCGGCTCTGTAATCTGGTTTAGCACTGACCACTTGATAAACCCCGATCACTCTTTCACGGAAGCCACCTTCGCAATAACAAAGGTAATACATCCACATACGGATAAAGCGCTCATCAAAGCCTAGCGCTCGAATGTGGTCCAGATTCTCTGTAAATGACTCACGCCAGCGCTCAAGGGTCAGCGCATAATCACGGGTCATGTCGGTCAGCGAGACAATATTCATATCAGTATGGTTTGCTGTTTGCTCGGCGATCACACCAACACTTGGCAAACAGCCCCCAGGAAAAATATAGCGCTGAATAAAATCGACAGATTTTTTTGCTTGCTCATAACGCTGATCAGTAATGGTAATAGCTTGCAATGCCATCAAGCCGTCTGGTTTGAGCAAGCTAGAACACTTAGCAAAATATTCAGAGAAGTACTGGTGCCCGACGGCCTCTATCATTTCGATTGATACTAGTTTGTCGTAGGTACCTTTAAGTTCACGGTAATCCTTCATTAGCACAGTGATTTTGTCTGACAAACCAGCCGCTTGCACCCGTTGCCTGGTATGCTCCATCTGCCGTTTCGACAAGGTAGTGGTGGTTACCTTACAGCCGTAGTGGGTCGCGGCATGAATCGCCATTCCACCCCAGCCGGTACCGATCTCAACCAAATGATCGGTTGATTGTAGCTGTAACTTTTTACAAAGCGCATCAAGCTTTGCGATAGACGCTTGCTCAAGAGTCATTGAATCGTCCGCAAACAGCGCTGACGAATACATCATTGTTGGATCAAGGAACAATTCAAAAAAATCGTTACCAAGATCATAGTGGGCCGAGATATTTTTCTTTGAGCCGCTGATGCTATTTCTAGTGACGCGTTCAAGCAAACTTAACGCTAATTTATTTGACCAGCTACGCTCTCCATCCATAGTTTTAAGCTGCCCAATATTACTTACAAAAAACCTAATCACAGCAACCAGATCAGGCGTAGTCCAGAAGCCTTCCATATAAGCTTCAGCGGCACCAACCACACCATTAACAGCTATCATTTTATAAGTGGCGGGATCAGTCACTACAATATGCGCATTGATATCGCTACCGACCGATTCATGAACATCAGCATCAGAGCTGGCGCCAAAGTAGAAAGTCTCACCCTGCTCTTTTATTTCAAGAGCGCCACGGTTCATTGTACTGAGGTGGCGATGAACCAATGACCTTAACCATTTACCAGAACCTGAAGATTTAGCTGAGCGCTTGCCACCGCCAAAACCACCAAACAAATCAGACCAACGCCTAACGTTTTCAGGCAAGGCCGTATCCGCCACACCATACTCGCGCCGCTCACGCTGCGTGTTGACAAAATTACCTCTACTTTCAGTTTCTGATGTACTCATCTAATACTCACCAACATTATTGTTCATAGCTAACCGGTCCACTAAGGCTATACAAATCCTGCCTGCCATTGCATTCACCTCATAACCTACTGTGACGTGTTTGCTTTAGCATTAGGGTGTGGCACAAACGGTATTTTCTTTAACCATATCTTTAGTGCCTGCCAATAAATGGCAGACAGCACCTTTAGGGTCATAAACGGAAATCGCAACAACACACTGTTAAGCGCCTTCGCATTAATGGCCTGGCGATCGAATACCACACCAGAATCAAAATGTTTTTGATTCTCAATCGACTGCGCGGAACTACCCGTTTTACTGCTCGCAGCATCACCCATGACCAAAGACGCCAGTGTATAACGTAATTTTTGCGCAGGCATTTCACCTTGCCAACGGTAGTTTCTGTCCATTGGCATGAACGGTGACACATGCATTTTCTTTTCGAACTCTACAGCCCGGCTAACACCATGCTTTCGCAGATCGAGCACATAGTGATGCCGCTCTCCCCACGGTGTATTGGTAACTTCAATCAGTAACGCCTGCAACTGACTGTTATCCGCGTTGAAGCAATAGTAACAACTGATAGGATTAGTAATGTAGCCAAAGTACTTCAGATTGGTTAATAAACATATAGACCCGGTTACGTCAAAGCCTAACTGCCGCTTAACCTCCTGCTTGACCGCAGTATCAATATTTTGCGCGTAGTCAGAATCTATTGAAAAATAATCAGAACGTTTAAAGCGAGCCAGGTGATACCAATGACGCCCCCAAAACTTGCTCAATGAAAGCACAGAATCGATCTCGGTAAGCTCGAGGTACATCATAAAAACACGATAGCGAAACTTGTGCGACTTCGGCAAGTATCGGTGATGCCACACCCAGCCCTGGTATATCGCACTGTGCAAGTTATCGGGCTTTTCAGCTTCGACTTGCAACGCGGTGTTATTTTGCAATGTACTTCGCTCAGGCAACTTCAGCGCCTTCCTGAACACTTCGATCTTGAGCGCTCACCCCGCCTATTGACTCAACCACGCGCAAGGCACTTACTACACCGTCTTCGTGGAAGCCATTAGCCCAATACGCACCGCAATACCAGGTATTCTTTATACCGGCTATTTCCGCCCAGCGGTTTTGTGCAGTGATGGCATTCGCTGTAAAAACCGGATGACTATAGTGGTAAATACCAAGAATTTTTTGCGAGTCAATCTCATCTGTCTGATTAAGACTCACACAGAATACTGTATCGGAGCGTATGCCCTGCAAAATATTCATGTTGTAGGTTAACTTTGCAAGTGATTCAGTACTATCTTTCACTTTTGGCAGTCGATAGTTCCAACTAGACCATGCGCGCTCACGCCATGGAAGACGCGTGGTATCGGTATGTAAAACCACCTCATTATTGCGATAGGCAATGCCTGATAATATTTCATTTTCTTTTGTTGTGGCATCACTGAGTAATTCCAAAGCGACGTCACTGTGGGTGGCAAACACTAATTTATCAAAAACCCGTTGTTGCATGCCTTGCACATCTTTAAAGTCAATAATCACATCAGTGTCTGTTCTTACAATACGGCTTATATCAACAGAAGTTAGAATCGAATCTTTAAACGACTCCGTAAGCGCTGGTAAATAACTCTTTGAGCCACCCACAATGGTGTGCCATTGGGGGCGATTCTTTATAGACAACAATCCATGATTCTTAAAAAACCTTACAAAAAATAAGGCCGGAAAATCATTCATCTCTTCAGTGGTAGCAGACCAAATAGCGGCCCCCATAGGCACAAGATACTTTTCGGCAAACAATTTTCCGAAATTCTTATCTGCCAGGTAGTCACGTAACGTAAGCTCTGGTGACAAATGCCCAGTTTCAAGATCTACAATGGCGTTACGGTTAAAACGCACAATATCTTTCAGTAGACGCCAGTAACTTGGGCGCAATAGATTTGTTCGATCAGCAAACAGAGTATTTAGATTGCTGCCAGCATACTCCAGGCCCGATTGCTCACAAGTGACACTAAAGCTCATCTCGGATGGGCGCGCTTGCACATTTATTTCATCTAACAACTTCATGAAATTTGGGTAAGTCCAATCGTTGTAAACAATAAAGCCAGTATCTACATTGTGGGTTTCATTGTTGACAGTCACCGACTTGGTAGCCGTGTGTCCACCAATCTCCTCTTCAGACTCAAATACAGTCACTTGATGATCACGCGCAAGATAATAGGCACAAGCAAGCCCAGAGATACCCGCTCCGATTATGGCTATCTTCAACTTATTTTCACCTTAATTATTTTCATATTTTTATAACTTTTTTGTATTTTCAAGTATTGCCTGGCTATTGAGACCTAACCAACCTGGGCCCTAACCAGCGATACCATACAGCAGGTATAAGCGATGGAATTTTTAATGACAACCAAAGTCGCAACGGAAAATTTACCGTGAGTTTTCTTTTCTCAACTCCCTTGATAATACATTTTGCCGCCTCGGGTGGCTGCATCATAAAAGGCATTGGAAAGTCATTTTGTTTGGTCATTTCTGTGGCAACAAAACCTGGATTCACCACCGTTACATCAATGCGCTTTTGTAAATCAAGCCTTAACGTATTAAACAAATAAATCATCGCAGCCTTCGATGCACCATAAGCTTCAGCACGCGGCAACCCTGTCACTGCAGACAAGCTAGCAACGGCGACAATTTGAGGCTTGCCAACCGCATTGATTCTATTCACATCAGCGGCCGCCGCCTCAAGCAAAGGCAAGGCCGCAGCTGCAGAATTAACTGCACCAAAAACATTCACATCAAAGACGCGTCGAAACATGTTCGTTTCGAGCACAGCATTGTCAACGTATTCACAGCGGCCCGCACAGATAATTACCATGTCTAGCCCTCCCGCTAAAACCTTTAGTTGCGCAGTTATCGATTCTGTCTTGCTATCTTCTGTGACGTCGTAGACCAGAGGTATCAATTGCCCGGACACCGCACTCGATTTTTTCGCTAAGGCAGTTAGCTTGTCCTCGCTACGGGCACTCACTACGACACAATGCCCTTCAGATGCCAACTGCAATGCCAACTCAGAACCAATCCCGGAGCTAGCGCCTGTAATCCAAATTCGTTTTTTAGTTGTCATTGATTATCAACAATACCTGAGGGTATGGACGCCTAGGCCTTAACCGCTACATTGTGTGCACGTCGCTTTAGCCATTTGACCGGCGTACCAAGCACAGGAATATTTTCATACATGAGAGCTCCAACATCATAAATATCTTCATGAACATGGACTTTCTCATTAAACTCTAGCAGCGATACGCCACGGACTTTAATTTCCTTACCTGCGGCAAGTCGTGGATGCTTAAAAAACATATCCCACTTAATAGAAGCGCTTGTTTCTGTAGTTATCTCATCAAGATAATCAAATCGACAGCTGGTGACATTCTTATACACACCATCAAAGTAGTGAGAAAGATTGTCCAGCCCATCTATACGGCCAAGAGGGTCAATAAAGGTAATATCTGGCGCATATATACTGGCCAGATCTTCTGCTGTTAACCTGTCTGCAACCGCAAACGTTCGCTTTAGTGTTTCTATTACTGATTCAGTCATATTTATTATTGTCGTTGGCAGTCGTAAGCTATGACGGTGCGTAAGCCTACAAGTCGGCATTCAACCTGAGGCATTAAACTAACAAAGTGATTGTGTACGGCGTGTAGATGAAGCGTTTCTATGGCCCACCTTTAGTTGCTTTGTCAAGCTAAAGTATAGCGCACATTGGCCGCCGGGCTGCTAGAACAGGCGCTGCTAGATTACTTTGACAACCACCGCGGGAGCCCAGAGCAACAACCCAGCGCTGTCACAAACTACGCGGGAGATAAAGTTGCTGTAAAAGCGGAAACATGTGTTGCACACATGTGCGGCCAATCTTCATACGCTGAATAGGGTGAAGCGTTGGGTGACGATTCACACGCTAAAACAAAAAAACTTGATCTGCATTGTGCAGATCAAGCTATGCCGTTCGCCTTGTTGTACTGGTACCGACCGCAAAGAGGTATACCACTGACATGCCAATGAAAAGTCACCAATAAAAAATTACCAATAAAAATCGTCAGTAAAAACTACTACCAATCATTACTCAACGCGAATAATGGTAAATCCAAAACCTTCAGCTACCGTGCCATCCACCTTGCTTACTTGCCACGAGTCACCATCAGCTGCGGCTTTTATTCCGCCAATATCTTTCCCTGATTTTGTACCCTTAACTAAAAGTAATCTGCACCTTAATTCATTTGCAAGTGCATCGGTAACCGCATCAAACAAATCTTGCGCATGACTGATGCTTACCGTGGCATCTCCGTTTTCTTTACTGGTAGGAGGCACGTTCTTAGTAAATACGCCCTCACCGTGGTTGTAGACATTATTTTCTTTATCTACGTGATCAATCTCAGCGGTAAATACGTAGCTCTCTTCCGACTTCGCAACCCATGAGTACTGGCCTTTTTGCTTTGCACCCAATGATGCGAAGGCAACTTTAAGACCTGCTATCCACTCAACTTTTTTCGTAGGTTTAATTTCTACATCCTCTTTATTAGACACTTAACGTTCACGGTCTGTACCCGCAAAATGCTTAGTGCCCATTTTAAATGCCCAGCCCAACACTGGATTATTGCTTGGTGCAAAACAGTAAAGTGTCAGAATTATTATGATCGGGTTGACCCGCGTGTGAATAAATATTCGCTCAAATATGAACTACAGCCACGCTTAAAAAAGGAGCTCAGTAACCTTCGCCGAACTCTTCGAAAATCTATCTTACTGCTTATGCTCGATTACAGCTTTCAACACGTAAAGCGGAAATTACAGAAACTGCTCGCCGCACTAAGTATGACATTTATTTCGCAGATCGGCTTTTTTTACTTTCGGGCTTTCTGTCGGCACGCCGGCCCCACCAGCGTAACTAACGCCTCAGCCTGAAACCGTAACACTAATAACTAGCAATAACAATAGCTTAGATGATTCTGAAGCACTGCACTTCAAAGTAAATATGCCCATTTTGAGCTTACCTATTATATTAGCGTTTACTTAGAAGATCGACGTTTCAAACTCAAAAACGCTTATACGTAAGACCTTGAATCAATAAGCCGACTAAATATTCAAAATTTAATACCCAAAACCGCGTGGCGGTGAAAGGATAAGAGAGCGCTAAAGCGAGAGTGGCGATGGTCCGCGCGAATGGGCAGACAGCACTGTACTTACTTCTTCAAAATCTACTGAGCAATAGATTAAGGCGCAATAAATTGTGGCTCACTACCTGGGGCCTGGGCCTTGCTCTTTTTCGAAAATCAAAAATGGAAGGTACTACCGCCGCTTGAGTCACAGCGTTGAAATATACAACGCCTCTACCTTCTCTCTGGCCCACGGGGTTTTGCGTAAAAATTTCAACGAAGACTTTATCGATGGATCATTTTTAAAGCAATTGATATTAATTTTCTGCGCCAGACCATCCCAACCAATTTGATCGACCAGCACTGTCAGTAACGCTTCAAGGGTCACACCATGCAATGGATCTTTTGAGCTCACATCTGCCGCCTGATTTCATCGGATTAAACATTGTACTGCATAAAAGCCATAACATCGCCTGACCATTTTTTTACCACAAAATCCAATGCGAAACGCATAACAAACTCTTGCAAATTTTTTAACAATACCGAGCTAACAAAATATTTTATTAGTCTCCCCGGTTAATAGGTACATCACTAAACTGTCGTTGACTCTCATGTATGGCCTGCACGCGATCTATACCAATATCTTTAAGCTCTTTATCAGTAAGGTTAGCAAGAACCTTACGCTCATTACTAATGGCACAACGATACAAGTAGCGCTCAAAACACCCATAAACGTAAGCCTTAACGCGCAACACTGAAGCTAACACCAGCTCAAGCGGCGATAAACCCAAGTTATGGAGCAATACGCTTTTTCCGTTACTATCAAATTTCATGATGTCCCCTATCAATGCTATTGATCTCTGTATAGATTTAATTGATGCATTGACTATAGGGGTTAATGGCGATACAACTGAATCGAATAATTTTGATAGCGCCTTACACTTTTATTGATACCCACCTGGGGACCACCAAAATGAATGCCCGCCGTGATCTAGATCTAGGTGCTTTAAGAAGCTTCGTTACCATTGCAGAAGTTGGTAGCATGACGCGCGCAGCCAACCACCTACATAAAACTCAGTCAGCTATTAGCATGCAAATAAAACGCTTGGAAGATGTTTTAGATATCACTTTATTTGAGCGCAACGCAAAAGGCATGGCACCTACATCATCCGGTGATCAACTACTGCGCTATGCCAACCAGATATTGTCACTGAACGATGAAGCATGGAACAAAATGACGTCGCCAGAGTACGAAGGGAAAATCACTTTAGGGGTGCCGGTAGATATAATTACCCCATACATCCCCAAAGTATTATGCGCTTTTAATCGCAGCTTCCCGCGGGTCAGAGTCAACTTAAAATCATCCCGAACACTCGAACTACTAGAAGAGTTTCAACAAGGCCTACACGATATAGTCTTGACCACTGAAGTACACCCGGGCGAAAATGGTAAGGTATTATCAAAGCAAAGAGTCGTATGGACCGGTGCTATTAATGGTGAAGCATGGCGCCAACGACCGCTGCCTATAAGTATTTCTAAGAACTGCTTTTTCCGCACACAAGTCACCGAACAGCTAGATAACAAAGGCATCGCATGGCAAAATATCATAGACACCGACGACGACCTCGCTGGTCTTGCAATGGTGTCAGCTGATCTTGCAGTTACAGCAGAACTAGAACACGCCGCGAGCCAAAGTAGCGGCCCGACTCCAGAACGCGAAATTGTCAATCATGAAGATCAACTGCCTGTACTACCAGAGCACTCTATAGTGATGTACTGCGCTAAAGGATCCAACCAGGATCTAATTGGCAAGCTGGCCGAATATTTAACGGATGAATTCAGATGAACAACAGTGCAAACCTACCAGAGTGTTTCGAAGGCCCTGCAACCTGGATCGCAGCAGATCTGGCAACACAGCCAGACGCATGGCTTACCACTCTAACTAATGCACAAGTCACAGAACTACACAGTGCTGCAGAGCGCTATCTGGCTAGCGGTAAAGACATAGGCGAAATTACCGCCAGGGACTTTACCCTACCCTCACTGGCACCTTACTTTAAAGACCTACAAAATAAACTATTGCATGGAAACGGTTTATCCGTCATTCGCGGACTGCCTGCCATTGACTACTCACTAGAGGTATCAGCTTGCATATTTTGCGGAATAGGCTCACACCTTGGTAGCGCACGATCGCAGAATGCACAAGGCCATGTACTCGGTCATGTTCGCGATATGGGTTTAAGCTCCAGTGACCCAAACACTCGAATTTATCAAACCTCCGAAAGACAAAGCTTCCATACAGACAGCGCCGATGTCGTCGGTTTGTTGTGCTTAAAAGAAGCAAAGGCTGGTGGTGATTCGCTGTTAGTAAGTGCGCTTTCTATTTATAACCGCATGAATCGCACCCGCCCCGATCTATTGAAACTTCTGTTTGAGCCAATCGCAACCGATCGCCGTGGTGAGATACCAGCAGGCGCCAGGCCTTACATGCAAATACCAGTATTCAACTGGCACCACGGGTTTTTATCTGTATTTTATCAAAGACAATATATTGAAAGTGCACAACGGTTAGAGGGTGTAGCACCACTAACAACTCAACAGATTGAAGCGCTAGATCTATTCGATTCATTAGCGAATGATCCAGAACTGCATTTTAAAATGCGCCTGCAGCCTGGTGATATGCAATTTGTTTACAACCACTCACAGCTGCATGATCGTACCGGCTTTGAAGACTGGCCAGCCATTGAAGATCGCCGACACCTACTGCGCCTGTGGCTGTCAATTGAAGGCGATAGGCCATTGCCAGAGTGCTTTAAAGAACGCTATGGATCAATAGAAATTGGTAATCGTGGTGGCATTGTTACAGATCAAACGCATTTACATGCACCACTGAATATTTAGCTTGATTTCGAATACAGCAAGCTGCCTTGTGAAAGGCAGAAAGTGACGCGATGATTCGCGTCACTAAGGTGAACAATCAAACTTTACGCTTTCGCCCTATTCCTGGTATTCGGCAAAGGCGTGGTATCTTCAGGCTCGTGTTTTTTATCTCGGTTCATCTGCTCATTTCTGTAACGCCCAATCAGAAACAAATTAAACATATGCATCACACCAACGACCAGTAAAACAAGGCCGATATTCTGGGTCAGAAACACGATCGCCGCCTCCAGCGTTTCTATCGCTCGACGGCTATCCATCCGAATTAAGGCAAAGCCCAAATTAATCAAATAAAAGCCAACCACCAACAAATGGTTAACAGATCTTGCCAGCGGCTCATTGCCGTTAAATCCATCAATTAAAAATAACACACCATTTTTACTTAAGGTTCGCGCCACTAAAACAGTGATCAAAATAACTAAGACGATATAGGCAATATAGGTTGTTGCAGTCATGGAAATACTCCTCAGGTTTAAGTAACTGAGGCCAAGTATCGGCATTGCAGGGGTGGTTATCTTCCGCGATGCTCGTTCCTGAACAGTTTTATTAATATCGCCTTATAAACAACGACTTACCTTATTCCGGAATGATCATTCGAGAATCCAAATTGGCTTTCGAGTCGCTATGCTGGCCTATTTAAGGTGGCGGATGCGGTATTTCCCCGGCGACTCTCCCACCAGCTGACCAAAGGCTGTATAAAAACTTGATTGTGAGGTGAAGCCAGATGCCAACCCCACAGACAACACGCTCGCTTTAGGCTCAGCCAACAGTTGCAGTTTGGCGTGATTAATTCGATGCTCACGGATATATTGCGAAAATCCATGGCCGTATTCAGCATTGATCAGTTCCGACAATTGATGCGCGGTAAGCCCTAATTGCTCAGCCACATCGGCAAGACTCAAACCCTCATTCCGATATAAGCCTTCTTCCTGCATAAGAATCTCAAGCCGCGACACTGCCCCGGCCCGATCAACCTGTGTCAGTGTACTTCGCGCATAGCGATTCTCTGCCGCCTCACTAATATTTTGCGCAGTCTCAGGCACCAACAACAGTAGCGCCACTACCGCTAAAAATGAAAGCCCAATTAAAAAAGTGTAGCCCGTAATAAACCAGTAAGGATTCACCGATACAAGTGCCGCAAGCACCCCAACGATAACGGCTAACAGTAAAAAGCACGAGATCGCAATGATCTCAATCTTAAAACGCTTACGCCGACCTTGAAGCAGTACGATCTGATAAACACAAACACCGGCGTATACAGTGCCCAAAATAAATGAAGCAGGAATACTCCAACGGTTCGGTAGAAACAGATTAACCACTAGAGGTATCACATGCAGTGGCATAAAGTGCAGCTTCTCTGGCTGCGCATGAATGTAATCTCGCACAAATAAATAAAATGCTGGCGCGGTTAGTATGACCAGAAACGAATACCATTTAGAGGCATACAATTCAGCGGGTTCAGCAAACCAGTGCCAATGCATGGTTTGCAATGCCACAAAACTAAGCAACAAAACAGTAGCCGCGGCTATTGACCGCCAAGGCTTATTCCAAACTCTGTAAAGCCAAACGTAGATACACAGCAGCAGAGCGGCCGCCACCACAGAGAAGCCAACCGATAAGGTTACTAAATATTCAATCACCTATTGAATACCAAATACAGAAAGCCAGTAGCCATGGTTAATACCTCAAAGTCTGTTCAAGCAGACTGCAGTATAACAAGCATCTGCAAAGTACTTCGTCCCGGAATAGGTGGCTTGAATAGGTGGCAGCGATATGCGCCTCGGATAGTGCCTTTTATTATCGCGTGACCCAGGCAACGGCAGATGTAAAAAGCACAGTCACACTAGCTCAACATGCAAAAATCAGCTAGTCAAGCGCAGTATCTACAGCCGTTTTCGCACATAGCCAATAAACTCTACTACTGCATCATTACCACACCCGTATTCGTCGCTGCTATACACCTGCGATCCATTTCTGCACGTAAACAATGCTGTGGTATTAGCAGAGCCGTGCTCAGAAACATACCCTATTGGCCCATAAGACCGAGCACCACTGCAATAAACATCGGTACTAATATAAGAGCTCTGCCCCGACTGACATTCGTAAGCCATATAAGCACCAGGCTGATAGTCACGCAACAGAAACCATTGATCAACTGTAGAGTATGAATCCCCTACAACACGGGTAGATGCACGATAATCACCACTCGCATTAACACTACTCACAAGCTTTGTATAAGGTAGATTTTCAAAACCACAGTCCAGGTTATCGCGCTGACTCCCACGACCACTCATACTTTCCCAAGTATACCAGGCAGGTTTTGCAGAACCGTCATCACGTCGCAAACCAAGTGCCACACCATGCACTGCTTCCAGCGGATGATCTTTCATGCGGTGGTAAATATAGTTTTCAATGCCTGGCGTACCCAAAGTATTTCTATAGGAATTACAAACAGCAATACGCTGACTGTATTCATCAGACAAACCAGCTGAGCTAACGCCATTCTCTGTTAAGTGAACTTCCCATGACTCTGGTTGGTACGGAAACTCTTGACGTAACCACCCTGACAACACACCGATATTGCCGAATGTCACATAAGGCAGATCATCAAACGAAGCGGCAGCACTATCAAGTCGCTTATGATAAGGATGATACGCAATACGCCACTTACGCCCGGCGGCGCGTGCATGTAGACCACGGATAAACGTTTTAACTGATAAAACGGGGTTACTACCGGTAGGATTATCAAAGGTGGTATCAAATTGATGAGCCAGTGAAATTAAAACTCGCGCCGCAGGCTGAATTGATTTAATTCGATCATAAGCGGCGTTAAAGTTATTTGAATAATCTGCAATCCATTTTTCTGTATCACACGGCACGCCAGATCCACATTCAACCTTGTACCATTGGTTCATGTTGACTTCGTTGTGGATAACAAAATCTGCTATTCGACCATGACCATTTAAGCCGTTATAGCGCTCGGCAATCATTGCCGCAAAGCGCGCGTAGTCATTAGCATTATTGGTACTGCAAAACTTTTCAGTTGATTCGCTGGTGGCAGTACACACATTATTGTTACGCGCCCAGGCTGGCACGCCATACAAAATACCGGTGACGGTTTTGCCCTGCGCTGACCAATATTTAATTTTTTGATCAAACGGTGATTGCACAGTGAAGCAAGCGCCGTCAAACTTTATCTGCGACGAAGTACAATTATTCGAGCGCGAGGGCTGCCAACTCTCCCATACAAGGTTAACACCTATACCCGCCGTGTTGGCATCAAGTAGCTCCTGGCTGTTTGGCCAAAAATCTGTGTTAACCGATTTAATATCAAAACCCGTTCTATTTGGATAAGCCAGACTGCCATTAAGATCTATTGCTTGCGGCAGGCGTTCTATGCGGCGCTCATAAGGAACAGAGTACTCAGCATTTTGCGCAACTTGACTACTTGGACTAGCGCCTTGAACTGTGACCGTTGCACCTGAGCCCACACGACAAGATTCCACACCATTCCAACCCCATCCGTCACCATCTGTATCTATGCAGGCTGTGGTCGCTGCTCGCGCGATACTTTGCATGACGCACGACTGCTGGCCATCCCACCCCCAGCCATCACCATCTGTGTCTACACATTCCCCGGCACTTTGTGCACTGGAGATCACTGGGATTAATGCGGTACCAATAGAAAATATAACTGCACTTATTGCTGTTCTAATTTTCATAACAACAAATACCATTTTTAATTTAAGCGTGCTGTGGTCGTGCTGGTTAATACAAAAGCAAGACTCACAAATAGTGCACGACCATAGAAGCCGAACGCTTACACGTACTCACACCACTTCACAAAAACCCGACCGTTATTCGTTACCAAAAAGAAACCTGATAGATAATGTTGAGAGGCTTATTCACTTCAAAAGTAGAACGATCAAAAGGCGTGTAGGCACTGGTACTTTTTTGTAACTATTGAATTACCGATAATCAAACACAAATATTGTCCGGCACCTCCCAGACCCATTCGACAGCATTGCTTAAGAATCAAAATTTCTAATACATCGAACTTGTGTATCTATTAGCTGACAATTTAAATTGGCGGATCGTGCTGGATAGACGGCGTTTTGTACGAACTGTTTTCAACAACATTCATTATCTCATTTCAGTATCCGAACTTTCATTCGTTGGCAAGGGAATGCAAACACAACACATGATAAACTAGCGTTATAATTCAAATGGACACGGGTACTACGGTGTTAAAATCCACACAACCGCGAGACACTTACATCATGCGACAACAGCTGCCAGTGGCATCAGATCGACTTAATCGTTTTGCACTTGCACCAATGTTTTTTGCGTGGTTGTTAAGCAGTGGCTGTACAGCTAACCTACCCGATGCGCCAACGACCCTGGAATTCGATCCAGTTATTGCAGCGCCTGAGCCAGAAGCACTCCCGACAAACCAGACAGCACTTCCCTCACCAGAACAACAGTTACCAGAGCCATCACTGCAAGTCACACCTCAGTTTGACGACCTCACAGTGCCGAACGGTTTAACTACCGACACTAGTTCCTCTATCGACACTCTAAACACAGCATCACCCTTAGTCACCGACAATGTCATTCAACCTGCAACAGAAGCATCTACATCAGAAGCGGTAGTACCCGAAGTAGCATTGATCGAAAGCACCGTCATCAACCAACCCGCTGACCCAATAATAGATCTGAGCAGCATAGGCCAAAGCCAGCCCAGCAATGATAAATTCAATAATGATCAATTCAATAGTGAAGTAACGATCAGTGCTAACGAATCCGCATTAAGCACTACATCTGGCTGTCCGAATATCGCAGAACTACAACCATTAGAAGACGGTGGCTGCACTTTAACAATGGATGCGCAACTGGCAGTTACCTTTTTTATAAACTCAGACAAGCTAACAAAAGAAGCTTTCAGAACGCTAGACAGAGTGACAGATGCATTGGCTACCTGGCCTGTGAGCACCATAGAAATAGACGCACACACCGATAACCGAGGTGACCCAGCCAAAAACCTTGCCTTATCAATTAGCCGCGGCAGAGCTGTAGCAAAGTACTTTGAAAGCAAAGGGTTTGCTTTGGACTCAATCGAAGCCAGAGCGTTTGCCGGTGAAAGACCAATAGCCAGCAACGAGACCGCCACCGGACGCCGTACTAACCGACGCGTAGAACTAAGGTTTTTCTAGTCACACAAAGCTGTTTACTAAATATCGTCGCGCGCAATAGCCGCGCTGTGTCAAAAAGCTCCCTGGATGCACCAATAAGCTCTCACTAAACGAGCAGTTCTAGTGACGAACTCACGTGTAATATGAGACTATCACTCCTCCCATCAGCATAGAAATAATGGGTAGGTATGATCAAATTCAAAAATGAAATCACCAATCGTGAGTGGATTTTCGGCTCTGCCGTAATAACCACAATGATATGGGTTAATTACTTATTCCCGGTATTTTCAAGCAATGGCACCATGGTGATTCAAAAAATACCCAACGGCGCTATAAACTACTTACTGCTCTACCCGCAAAATTTCAAATCGATTCCGTTCGGAATAATCACCTCGCAGTTTTACCATCTAAATAATCTACATCTATCTTCGAATATTTCAATGTTGATTATATTTATGATTATTTTGGCAAAAATATCGACGCGCTTTATCGCTATTATTTGCATGTGTGCGTTGTTGTCTGGTGCACTTACATGGATGTTTCATCCAGTAGAAAACGAATACACCAATCTTCTTGGTGCATCAGGCTTAATATTCGCCATTTTGGGCTACATTTGCTTGCGTATAATCGTTAACATTGATCTATACCAAGAGATGAAAACCAAGTACTCCTTAAAAGCATCTACTGCAATAGCCACCAACTTCTGGGTATCGTTTGTCAGCCTCAGCATAATAATGATCTACTGGGAGAACATGGTAAGCCTGATGATTGTGCAAAACGATACCTCATCAATATCTTTTCATGGTCACCTTATTGGCTTTATTTCCGGTTTGATTATCTACGCACTAGAAATTATTTATATGTTATTCAAGCGCTCTAAAGAAAATTAGCCACTCTATTAAATTCGCCACTCTATTTTAGCGCTAAATTTGTAGTGCTAAATTCCCTTAGGCGCGGCTAGTTTTAACAACGAGTTTCTTACAACGGCTACATCCTGGGAGTAAGTTATGCCCATCCATTTTTCAAACGAATCAATGACCTTCACCTGTAGCAATTCAGACTTTATAGCGGCATTTACCGTATCGGAAAGATAGAATTCATCTTGAATTAGATCAGGTGTATTTTTTAAAAAAGTTTGAAATTCTTTTTCTAGTATGCCAAATATTGACGGCACAAAACCCCAAAAGGTCATTGATACAATAGAATCAGCGCTTATCACAGCACTGCTATCAGCATCTCCATTTCGTATAGCCCCTGACGGACCAGCTGAAATATTAATGACCTCCTTTATTGATTCAAGATAACCGTCACTACTGACTGTACAAATACCCCGATTTACCCCGCCAGTACCACTTAATGTATTCTTCAATTTATAGCCAGACATAGCACATGCCTTAGAACAGCACACATGCTCTAAAAGGTATTTTGCCATTTTCTGGTAATTTTCCACCCCATAGTAGTCGTCAGCATTAATCACTAAGAATGGGTTGCGAATGTGTTCTTTACACACCAACACCGCATGCGCTGTACCCCATGGTTTGACTCTGGAACGCCACTCACGATTTAGGCACGGCTTCACAAAGGCCGCTTGCGTTTGAATGACAAACTCAACTTTAAGCGCCTCACCATAAGCGCTTAAACTTGTAGAAAATTCATTGCTGTTTTGCTCTTCACTAACAATAAACACTACGTGGTTAAATCCAGCCTTAAAGGCATCATGCACGCTGTACTCAAACAGTGATTCGCCATTAGGTCCAACGGCGGCCAACGGCTTGTCACCTCCGAATCTTGAGCCCCTGCCCGCCGCCAGAATTATTAGCGAGAGCGGGCGCTTTTTGTAGCCAGTGTTTTGCATAGGCCATTATTAGCATAAATATGGACACATAGTTTTATTGCCACACGACCTCTCGCGACCGACTGTACATGCACGAAACCTTTTTCACTTAGAGGCTGCACTAGACTCCAGCAGTACTACCAACGTTCATTCCCATTTCGCATTAACCCGCCAATAAACATAACGATGACCTCTCTTTACACCGCACTAAAACTTGCAATTGAAGGACAGCGGCGTTATAAATTAATTGTCATGACGATAAATTTGGTGATTCAATATGAACACGCTAATTTGCAAGCATACAAAATATCTAGCAGCCGCTCATGTACTGCTATTGCTGTGTAGTTTTAATGCAACCGCAGCCGATGCCCCAATATGGCCTTGTGATGCTCAGTCAGATGATCACGATGGCAATGGATTTGGTGGCGCTGGTTCCTCTTGTCTAGTGACCGTAGAATCACGTCCACCACCGCAAATAACTGACCTCGAAACTGGCGAAAGCATCTTGCCATTGCGCGCCTATTGGACAGAATCAGATCTAGCGAGTAAACCTATTGAATGCCAACTGTATGACTGGATAAGTTTTCAAAACGCTTATATTCCCTACGATTGGACCACCACCTATACACACTTGCAATGGGGCTTTGATGGCGACGCCTTCATTGGACGTGTGGTCGAAGATTACAATGAACCGTCACGCAATATCGCAACCACCACAGCAGACCAATATTGGCAATTAGACAATGGCTACTACTATGGTCCCGGGCCATTTGGTGATTCACGCTATGTCGAATTAATAGAAGGCGACAACCCAAATACCAATGCTATACGTATCTGGCGCTTTGGCTCATCAAAGCAGTTCTGGTCGTGCAAACCTATTGATCCGAATGAATTCCTATGGCCTTGGGTCTTTCCTCCCACAACCAATACAATCACCGATCTATACTTTGTGAGATGTGACGACTCTGCACCCATAGGCGACGGCTGGGGTTGGGATGGCTATGGTTCCTGCATTTATGAAGAAGGCACCGACAACTATCGATACGTTAAACCAGAGTACGTGGGTGCAACACCTTTACCCCCTGGTGACACTGTGAGTGATGGCTGTGACTATACCGACGCGGATCTATACCAGGGCTGGGGCTGGAATATCTATTTAAAAGAAAGCTGCCCACCAAAAGGCTCACAAACAGAACAACCCACTGATCCGGCAACAGAACAACCCGGCAACGAACTGGAGTGCATCGATTCTGATGGCGACGGTTGGGGCTGGGATGGCTTTGCCACTTGCATACCCGAATCATCGGCATCGGGTCAATGCGATTACAGCGATGCAGGCATCTATAACGGATGGGGCTGGAATGCCACAACCCGGGAAAGCTGCCCGCCCGGATAAATAGAACCAACCACTGATTAGGTGACTGCGTTAAGCCTTTCTTTTATTTCCATAAAAGAGGGGCGCTTTATAACATTCGCTTGCATACAAGAATCTTTGAGTGACACTAGTGCTGCAAAAGGCTCATGAGACTCCACGGCCCTACTACAACAGCCCAGTAAATCTTCCAACAAACAACCAAAGGCTCGCACCTCTATTGCTTGCATTGCACGCTTTTGCGATTCACTTAAGGACGCATAGTTAGACGCCGCGCCAAAATCACCAAACAATATATCACCGCTACTATTAAACAATATATTGTGGGCGTAGAGATCACCATGAGAAATGCCTTTCTCGTATAGATGCAACATGGTGTGTACTATGCCCAATGTTATTTTCCCTAATGCAGTAACGGTTAACACAAACTCTTCGGAAAAATGATCACGAGTACAGCTTTCAAATGTGGGTGGCTCACCGAGATTACTAAAACCCGTCTCAATTAATGCCATCACCAACCCCAGCTGTTGAGGCTCTTCAACTTTTGCTACTAGCTTAACTAAATTAGCGTGCGATCCAGCGGCAATACAGGCGCTCAGTTCGTCCTGTGGATAACCATCACTGGTGATTTCACCTTTATATTTTTTTAGCGCAACGGGCTGATTTACTATTCCCTGCGGGGTATTCACCCAACCAGCCTCACTGATCACCCCTGAAGCTCCCTGCCCCAATACTTTACCCAATTTAAGATCACTAAAACAAACGGTGGGAAGAGAACTACTTTCAAACGTTTTGCAAAAGGGATTACCCGCAAATGCCAACCACGCTAACTTTGGCAAGTGCAACAAAAAATCAGGCAATGCATCAAATCGATTAGCTGAAATTCTTAGCAATTCTAGTGCTTTGCACTGACTCATAGAATCTGGTAGCTCTGTAAGCTTATTACCAGCAAGCATTAGCTTCTGTAACGTAGCCAACGAACCCATCGAATCTGGCAGTGCGGAAATTTTATTATCGGTTAAGATCAACCAACGGGTGGCAGGCGGCAAAGCACCGTCAGGCACTGTATGTATTTCATTAGCTTTAAAACCAATCATGCTAAGCGCTGAACACTCAGCCAATACACTTGGCAACACTTCAAATTGGTTATCGGACAAAAACAGTATTTTAAGTTTCTTCAGACAAGCAAACTCTTTTGGCAACGCTTTTAAGCTATTACCGGAAAGATCTAATATCTCTAGAGTGTCTGCAAGATCCAATATTTCAGTTGGAAACTCAGTGAGGTTTTCTGAAATCTTTACACGGGCAGCCCCATTTAGAGCGCCTGCGTTTAATTCTGCAATAGTTTGCACGCGAGCATATTCTTATTATTAAGTAATAGGCAATTATACTTGAATACCTGGAGCACTACTGCACGGCTTACTTTATAGTTGCCCCACCCTTTTAAACCACGTTAACCCATACGCAGTAAAAACCACGACCAGAAACTAACACTAAACACCGCCACACAAGTACTGAGTAACACGGTTGCAGCAGCTGTACCTTCCGCACGACCATACATGTTCGCAAACATATAGGAGTTAACACCCGGCGACATAGCAGCCAACAATACAACAATGGTGCGATTCATCCCTTCCACATCAAAGGCTGCACAAAGCATTAGTGCTAGCAGCGGCTGTAACAATAACGAAATGATCGCGACCGTCACAGTTTCCGCGATTCGCTCAGTGAGTTTGTAACGAGTCAAAATACCACCCAGCCCAACAAGCGCTAGCGGCAAAGCCGAGCTGGCAACCATATCAAATGCAGTAGCTGCCACGCTTGGCAATGGCAGTTTCGCAAAATTAAATAAAAACCCCAGACCTATACCCACCATAATGCTGTTACTAAAGATAGATCGAAAAACAACAGCAATGGTGTCTAATAAAGGCCGCCCATCAGCACGCAGAGACTCCATGGCAATGATACCAATGAGGTAACAAAACGGCGCATGCAAGGAGACAATCGCGTAAGCGGCAGGCATGGCCTTTTCACCGAGGGTCATGTTAATGACTGGCAGACCAAGCAATACCAGATTTGAAAACAAACCTGCAAACCCTACCGCCACCGCTTCACCCGGGCGTCGATCAAAAACCTTCCATGCCGCCAACAAACCAACGGTAAAACACACAAACGCCGCACCATAGAAAGAGCTAAGCGAGCGCCAGTCGTAGGCTGCCCCCAGATCAATGGTTGAAACTGCTCTGAAGAGTAAGCACGGAATGGCAAATTTAATTGCATAACGCATCAATGCATCAATAGTGGCCGCATCGAATAAAGAGCGCTTAACCGCTATGTAGCCGACCAGTACCAATAAAAATACTGGGCCGACGGTATTGAGTAGATGGGATATCACGTGCAGGCGCTATAGAATTGTATAATTACCGCACAGAATAACACGAACTTAGCACCGATCCTTTGAGTCCTTTAAGAAAGCAAGTGAGAAAAAGCAAGTAAGAGAAAGCAAGTAAGGGAGAGCACGTAAGGGGCATACCAAATTCAATACTACGGATTATGTTACTACACAGGAACCCCACACTTGCAATGCAGCTAACCCTCAAGCTTAACAACACATTCTAAATGCGAAGTCTGTGGAAACATATCAAGCGGCTGCACAGAGCCTACTTGATAGCCATTATTGACAAGCAACTTAAGGTCACGAGCAAGAGTTGCCGCGTGACAAGAAACATAGATTAGTTCTTTTGCCGGGCGCTTGCACAACGCTTCACAAACAGCAGTATCCAGCCCTGCCCGTGGTGGATCAACAATACAAAAGCTTTTTTTAACCTTGATTTTATCTAACGCCTCTTCTACTTTCGCCAATAGATACTTAACATTCTGCAACCCCTGTTGCCTTGCACGAGATTGAGCCAAAGTAATATTGTCTGGCATTGCATCAATACCCAACACCGCGGCTTCAGGCAATTTTTTTGCTATCGTATTTGTCCAATCACCACGACCACAGTACAAATCATTCACGATTGTAGTATCGCTATTGCTCACCGCTTCAAGAACAATATCATTCAGTACCTGGCCCATTTCGGTATTGACTTGCCGAAAACCCAAGGCACTTGTCTGTTTAGGTTTTAGCGCCTCCACAGACACTTTATTTTCGGTCACCCCAATTTCTACCTTAGCAGCCGCCATACCTGCAAAGCCTTTTTCAAGCCGCTGGTTAATTAGATCATCCGCGATCTCACACTTAGCTATAGCAATTAGCTTATTACTCTTTTTACGCATAAAGTGAAAACCACCATCACGAATTTGACCCTGGATTCGATTCCGATAGCGTGTCGGCTTTGGTGAAGAGATGATCGGCTTAATTTCAATATCAGCCAGCCCACCAATGCGGGCCAGCGTTTCACGCAGCTCTGCAACCTTTACCTCCAGTTGCATTTGATACGGAATATGCAACCAATCGCAGCCACCACATTTACCAAAGTAGCTGCACGACGGTTCTATGCGATCCGCACTTGGTTCTACCACCTCTAGCAACTCAGCGATCAAAAAAGAGCCTTTATCTTGCTGCACTTTTATACGTACCTGATCACCGGGCATGGTGTACGGTACAAAAACTACCTGCTCATCCAGATGCCCCAAGCCATCTCCAGCATTGGTGAGAGCGGTAATAGCAAGGGTTAGCTCGCGCCCCTTATATTTTCCAGACGCTTGATGCCGCTTACTTTTTATTCTGTTAATGTTCATTGTCTTAATGTTATACGAGCGATCAGTCAGACACCTAGTACTTTACTCAGTAAAAGTGCCTATTTGCTTCTACAAGCTGCTTATCGTAAATCTCGTGTAAGATCATTCAATGATCCTCACATCAACAACAACGACCGCAAAATGAAAATCTGGGTAGATGCCGATGCGTGCCCCGTGGCGATGCGCAAAATTCTTTTCAAAGCTGCGCTACGCACGGGCACACAAGTAACACTGATCGCCAATCACGCGGTATCAGTACCACCATCACCACTAGTCACCATGCGACAAGTGCCGCAGGGATTTGATGTTGCCGACGACGAAATCGTACGCCTGGTAGAGTCAGGGCACCTTGTTATCACCAGCGACATCCCCCTTGCCAGCGAGGCTATTGAAAAGGGCGCAACAGTAATTAACGGCCGCGGCGAATTACTAGACAAACAAAATATACGCGGCTTACTCAGTATGCGTGATTTCATGGATACGCTACGCGGCAGCGGTATTCAAACAGGCGGGCAATCAGCATTAGGACAAACAGAAATAAAAGCATTTGCCGATCAACTGGATCGCTGGCTAGCACGCCAGGCCAATAAATAGACATACTTGGCAGACGAAGTGGCGCATTCCTTATAGCCGATAAAAATGCTCAGCGAAATTCTTAACCCATACCCTTAATCAACAACCCAAGAACGCACCTATTCATATAAATGTAGTACGATCCACCGTAGGGAATGGGAACACCAATGATTACCGAAAAGCTCCAACACAAGCTTAATAAGATCAAATCCGGTCAGTATAAGAGCACCGATTTTATTATCGCCGATGCCAAAGATGCTGATATGGCATTCGGAATAGCTGCCCCTGGACCAGCTGCCAACGGTACTCACTACAAAACCCGTGAAGACTACCTAACCGCCATGTCTGCCATGGCAGAAAGTGAGCTTATCGATATTCTTTTAATGTCTGCATCATCGGCTGAAGCACTCCATTCACGCAACCTGTTCAAACAAGTACAGGTCACACCCGCAGTCAGACTAAACGACACAACCGATATCTGGTCGGCACGCGGTTCAAACTACCGTGAAAGTCCCTCTATGCCTTTTGCAACTGCCGACCTCGATGCAATCAAGGGATTGTGCCAACTAGGGTTATATTCGATAACATTCAGCAATAATCTAAAAGCAGATAAAGCGACCCTTGAAAGCTATCGCGATTTCGGCTAGCTATCAGAGACACAGGCATTAAACATTTTCTAGAGGTGTTTAATCCGGCATTTGATATAAAGCTTAATAATGCATCACCTGGTGACTACATCAACGACATGATTTTAAAAACGCTTGCCGGTGTCACCCAAATAGACGCGCCGCTGTTTCTAAAAATGCAATTCAATGGTCAACAAGCAATGGCTGATTTGTGCGCTTATGACCCAAGTAATTTAATTGTTGGTATCCTTGGAGGGTCAGCAGGCACCACCCGCGACACCTTCGAGCTTGCACAACAGGCAGAACAAGCAGGTGCACGTGTAGCGTTGTTTGGACGAAAAATAAACCTTGCAGAATCTCCCATTGAACTAGTAAGGCTTATGAGGTCTGTGATTGAAGGCGACCTTACCGCATCACAAGCGGTTATTGCCTACCACGATCACCTGGCTGAATTTTTAATCACGCCTCTGCGAACACTCAAAGAAGACAACTTGATTACTGAACAGGTATTACACTAACCAAGGCTGGCCACGCATATGCTAACGTCAGAACGAAAAGGCATTATAAGCGCTGGCACGTGGGCGCTTGATCGAATCAAATTAATTGACTGCTGGCCTCAAGAGGAACACTTAGCACAAATTATAGCAACCGATATGCAAGGCGGTGGTTCCGGGTACAATTTAGCGGTAGACATTGCATGCCTCGACCCTCACCTACCCGTACAAGCGATTGGCCTGGTGGGAAACGATACCGACGGTGATTTTCTATTATCACTTGCTGCAAAAAAAGGCATAGACACAAGCCAACTGCATAAAACCAAAAATGAACGCACATCGTATACAGATGTCATGAGTGATCACAATACTGGCAAGCGAACGTTCTTTCACTACCCAGGCACCAGCCACTTACTTTCACCTGATCATTTCGATTTTAGCCAATGCAGCGGCAGACAGTTGCATCTAGGCTTACTCGGCTTGCATAACACCATGGACTCGCCCTGGAAGGACTTTGAAAACGGCTGGGTAGCGGTGCTTGCTGCCGCCAGGGAATATGGCATAAAAACCAATCTGGAGCTTGTCTCAATTGAAAGCCAAAAAATTCGTGATATAGCACTGCCGTGCCTACCCTTTCTGGACTCTCTGATTATCAACGAATATGAACTGAGTGCTTTATCCAATAAACCAGTCTCTAACGCTAATGGTCAAGTAGACACGGCACTGTGTACAGCGGCGGCAGAATCATTAATGCAAAAGAGCGCAATGCAATACATGGTTGTGCACTTTCCACAAGCTGCTATTGCAATCACCACTGACGGCACAGTCACCACCAAAGAGAGTTTCAATGTTCACTCATCCTGGGTTAAAAGCACAGTAGGTGCTGGTGATGCCTTCGCCGCAGGTATGCTATACGGACAACATGAAAACTGGGCTATAGAAAAATCGTTAGAGCTTGCACACGCAGCCGCCGCTGCCAGCTTACGGGCCGCAACCGCTACGGGTTCAGTTGATAACGTGCAGGCATGCTTAGCATTTGCACAATGTGCTGATACCAAAAAGCGTCAAATTAAATAAATTCATAACTAGTTCGGAGATACGAGTTGCCACCACATAAAGACCAAAATGACTGGAAACCAAGCCAACGATATCCAGATCCACGTGTAGTGACACTAGAGCCTGAGTTCAACAAATTGATTTTGCCATTAGCAAAAGTAGAACGCTTAGCAACAGGCTTCAGGTGGTGTGAAGGTCCGGTGTGGTTCGGTGATACCCGCCAACTTATATGGAGTGATGTACCAGGCAACTGTATGTATAAGTGGGATGAACAAAGCGGCCAGACTTCAGATTTTAGAAAGCCTTCAGACAACGGTAACGGCAACACTCGAGATCGCCACGGGCGGCTAATCACTTGCGAACACCTTAACCGGCGGGTAGTACGCACCGAATACGATGGCAACACTACTGTGATTGCAGATGCCTATAACGGTAAGCGCCTGAATTCACCTAACGATGTTATCTGTAAATCGGATGGATCAATTTGGTTTACTGACCCGGTATTCGGCATACTGGGTAACTACGAAGGTATCGTGGCAGAGCCTGAACTACCGACAAATGTTTATCGTGTAGATACTGATGGCAGTATATCCATTGTGGCAGAAGGTATTAATCAACCCAACGGTTTAGCATTTTCACCGGATGAATCAGTTTTATATATTGTTGAATCACGCAGCGAACCAAGAAATATTCTGGCTTACGATGTCAGTAATAAAAATGAACTAAGCAATAAACGTGTTTTTATTGACTCAGGGCCAAACGGCACACCCGATGGATTCCGCGTTGATACCCATGGCAATTTATGGTGCGGCTGGGGCATGGGCCAAGACACCCTTGACGGTGTGCATGTGTTTAACAATACCGGCAAACGCATTGGTAGAATTGACCTACCAGAGCGATGCGCCAATGTTTGCTTTGGCGGTTTGCATCGCAACCGATTATTTATGGCAGCCAGCACATCGGTCTATTCACTGTTCGTGAATACCCAGGGTGTTGCCGGCGGATAAAACACCCACTCTGATTTTGCCAACCGAAGACTTTGTTGCGATGTCATTTACAAGAGACCATTTTTAACAAAATAGCGCACTGCTGCCTACTTACAGTGGCAGAGAACGTGCTATATTGTCATGACACAACGAAACCAGATAATATCGTTAGTTTGATAAATAAGTAACATCAGCGAAGTCAGATATGAACAAAATCACCTTATTGTTAAGCGCACTTGTACTGGTGAATGCCGCCCCACCAACAGCACATGCAGCCGAGACATTTCAACCTGGCTGTGACTACAGTGATTCCGCACTGTACGGTGGCTATGGTTGGCACCCAACTCTTAGACAATCTTGTGACCCGGTGATCAATGAAGAGCTCGGCACAGCAGTTGAATTAACACCTGTTGTGTGGGATGGCAACGCAGATATAGCTAACCGTACTATTCAATGCGATTTATACCAGTTTGACTCCGCGCAGCAACAATATCAGCTTGACGCCAACGATGTTCGTCGACGCTACCAGCTACAACATCTGTCATTATCACCAACCGCACCTTTCAATGGGTGGAAAACATACATCGCTACAAACAACAGTGACTATAACCTTGCCTATGAATTCTCGGAGTGGTCAATTGAGAACGGTGTCTACAAGGGCGGTGGACCATTAGATTCACCCTACTTCGAACTCATTACAAAAGCAGACGGCTCTAAAGCGGTACGTCGTTGGTTAAGCGATAAGTTCTCTGCATGGACTACCTTTGGAAGGAACAATCAAGTAGGCTTTGAGAACTCTGGATACTACGAGTGCAGAGACCTATCAGGTGCTAACTTCGAGCCTACAGGCACCGCGGGAAATCCAACGACTAATCCTGCCTCGCTTTCTAATCTTGAATTTAGCGTTTCTCCAAATCCAGATGCCGCCCAACCTGGTGCGCTAATTAATCAAGAGACTGGCCAGGCAGTTGATCTTATAAAAGCACACTGGAACTACAACACTGACATTGCTGGAAAAAAAATTCAGTGTGAATCAGGCAGCTTCGCAACTTACAATTCAACCTATCAGCTGAATGGCTTTAAGTCTATAACACACCCGTACCATTACACTGATTCAGAAAATAGAATCCATTACCGACTCAACCCGGGCCATGAAGGATTGTCTCCCATTGTCGGCAGCTATTCACTTACGAACAACACGCTACAGTTTTCACAGGTTAATAACGCTGCGGCGTGGGAATACAGCTTCCTGGTTAATCCAATTTTCTCATCCGAGTACGTTGAGTTAGTCGGCAATGGCATCAGGGTTTGGCATGACGCAGATAACTATGAACAATGCTACAACATACAACCAACAGGCAACACAATCACTGTTAATGATTCATGCGACTACAGTAGTGCTGATCTATACAATGGCTGGGGGTGGAATCCAGTAACACGGCAATCATGTGCACCGCGCACTTCAGAATGTATTGATTCAGACGGCGACGGTTGGGGCTGGGACGGTACTAATTCTTGCGAGGTTAGCACTACAATCAGCACAATCAGCACAATTGCGACCGAATGTATCGATACCGATGGCGACGGTTGGGGTTGGGATGGTAGCGCTTCCTGCCGACTACCCTAAAAAGGGCTTAACGGCTTAAACCTGGTGCCAGTGCGAATAGAGTTCCGCACTGGCATACCCTAGTCGGCAATAATCTCACCCAGTTTATACATAAGAAAACCGGCCCCGATCAATCCCAGGCCAGATAAAGCCAGACTATGATCTTCTTCATAGTAACTGTTGTATCGATTTACATCATCAGTAAAATCATCGACAGCCATCGCGGCGACTCCTAATCCGAACGCTACCACTCCTGCCGCTTTAAATGGAAATGCAACGATATCCCTAACAAAGTCATCATCCCTACTCCGCCGATTTTCCTGTAACTCGCCTACCTTCACCGTGTAGCCGGATTCCAGTTGTTGATTCGAACCCATTACACCGGTAGTACTACACGCAGCCAGCGATAAGAACAAACCCACCGCAATTATTTTCTTTAACCACTTCATATCAAACACACCTTGGTAGCTTGCCAAGCAGAAAATTCTCTGCTGCAACAACACCAGTTTACCAATGTATCGGTGAAAGTAAGTATATTGACAGTACACCAGAGGGTTAGATTTAGTCGACAAACGCTTTAAAACACACCCAACTACTAAAACCACCTAACCCGGACTCACCCCTGATTTGGCACAGTGCTTCGAGCTTTTCCGGTGCGCTTAATACCTAACCTGCGCTCTCTTTCGATAATGATAATGCCCGCTACAATAATCAACGCAACGCCGACCATCATAATACCGGTGGGAAATTCATCGAAAACAAAGTAACCCACCAATAGAGCCAAAATAATGGAGCAATACTCAAACGGGGCTATAACGGCAACCTCTGCATAGCGATAGCTTTCAGTTAATAGAATCTGCCCGACACCACCAAGCAACCCGGCAACTATCAACATCAAGGCTTCATTGCCGCTGGGTACTTTCCAACCGAAAGGAATAGTCAGTAACGCAAGCAAGGTAGACATGACTGAGAAATAAAAAACGATTGAACCAGTCGTTTCGGTGGCAACAAGCTTTCTTGCGAACACCTGTGCAAGCGCTGAGAATATCGCACCCATTAGAGCCACCAGTGCGCCGATTGTTTGAAGGCGGTTAGTCAGTTCTGCATCAAACACCGTGAGCCTTGGCGATAAAATTAACATTACCCCGAATAAGCCAAGCAGTAACGCTGAGAACCGCACCAGCCTGATCTTTTCGCCTAAGAACATCGCAGCCAACATAGTGACCAACAACGGTGCCGCATAGCCAATAGACACAACTTCAGGCAACGGTAATAAACCAATAGCCATAAAGCCAGACGCCATGGCAAGCGTTCCCATCAAGCCTCGCCAGACATGCCCCATTGGATCATTGGCTTTTAGATTAGCGGGAAAATCACCGCTACGAACCAACCACAAAATAAGCACAGGGATCGCAAATAGAGAACGGAAAAACACAGCCTCACCAGCGGGAATCCCGGGTGCGGTAGCCTTTATGAATCCAAACATGGTAACAAACACAAATACCGACGATACTTTCAGGGCAATACCACGAACAGGATTCAACGATTTTCCAAAGGCCAAAGCTAGTGAATCTTTACTATAGCATCTGCGTCTATTATTGATTCTTTCATTGTTAACCGAAGCGTCTTGTTAACCAAAAAGCTACTATTAACCTCAGAACCCTAAATATTTAACTAAAAAAATCTACAGAGTACCTGCGTTCTGCGCGCTAATTGTCACAAGCCATGATGTGGCATCAAACATATAGTTCTCAATGCCGCGCCCCACCTGCTGGTGCAACCTACGTACCTCTGGCGTGTTGAGATCTATGGCTAAATCTTGAAGTTCAAACAGAGTGTAGTCTGCAAATTGCCATGCCAATCCTTTAATCATCTCCTCTTTAATATGAGGCTTTACGTGGGGCAGCATATCTCGCATATCATCTGTATTGCGTCTGGTAAGCTGCTGCCCGCCATCACTCTTGAAGTCCACTACAGTAGAGGCCGCGACCTCTATTACGCTTTTTTGACCTTGCGTAAAAATCATCACCCCTAATTCATCCAAAGATAATATTTCAACTAGTTTCAAAAGCGCACTTCGACGCCTTGGGCCGGGTGGTTTATTTTCATAACTTGCCAGAAAAGAGTCGTGCAGCGCGGTACCATTTTGCGCACTTGCAGCCGCTTCAATTGCGTTTCCTACCTTTGGCAGACTGTATGTCTCTATTAGAGTATCGATCTCATTTTCCTTCAGAGTCATTTGCAGCCAATTAGCCAATGCCACTGTAGCACCTTCTTCATTAAATGCATTAGGCACCATAGATATAGCGTACGCGGCATTCTCTGGAGTACCGCCTCGTTCCTTAACACCTTGCGGAAGCTTCTCGCGAAACAGCTGTTCCAGCTCTTTACCAAAACCTATAAAGATAGTATTTAAGCCTGCCGTCTGCATCAGCTGATTAACTTTCGGACCAGCTTGACTTTTTTGTACAAACGAAGCGCCACTGACAGCAGTGCTATTAGCGGCCGGTTTCATCGCATTAAAAACACCGACAACCAATGCAACACCTAACATAAACGCTATAGCATTTTTATACTTACCAACAGAAAGTTTGATACCACGGCCAGCATCATTTGCATTAACAACATCACCAGGCTCTGATTTATCTCTAGTGTGGTAATTCGGATCGCTGTATTTACAAAATATTAAGTGACACTTTTTGCAAGCATCTGCCCTGGGTTGCATAGTGCCGCACTTTGGGCAAATCGCTTGAGGCTCTATCGGCTCAGGTTTCTTTTGCGCAGAGTCAACCGGTGTTGTGTCCTCGTTTACGGGAATGGATTCAGCGCGCACTTCAGACGCGGGTGTAAGGGGGTCATTAACAGCATCCTCGCCGACCACAACAGTCACAAGACCTACCGCTTTGATCTGGTTGGTGTAATCAGTAACCTCAGATGAAGATAGCGCATTACCAATAAGCTTTTTGGCTTTGACGTATTCAGTCGCCTCTTCCGGAGAAATTTTGAATAATGCTGCAAACGCGTTTATTACCTCTTGGGTTGCAAACCCGGCCACTATTTCACCGCTTGAGTAGACATAGTACTTCCGCGCCCCACCCATATTCTAAGACCTCTTTTATTCCCTTAACATAGTCCTCAAGCGGCCATCGCACAGGAAAACTGACTCACCTTTCGCTCATATTAAACAGAAGTTGAACCAGAGCACTAAGCATTGCCTTTTTAGTTACAGTTTCCACGCTGATGAGCCCATAAAAAGGCTTTACTGCACCCTCACACAGGAAGCATGCTCAGCACACTCACCTGGAGAACCCTCTCAAGAGATTAGGGTTGTCGCGTAGTCGCCACAGCCCAAAGCGTCCATCTGCTTTCACGCATTTGAAGATCACAATCTCAAAAATTCACGCTCCCGCACCAAGAATTCACGCTAAATTCGCACGGCTAGCGCTACACTTTCCTATGCTAGTAAGCGACAGGCAGTCGGTGCAACGTTCTCCGATGGCTCACCCCGCTACACAGCCTAAGACCAAATGATTTTATACGGATCTTAACTTCTAATGCCGTTCGGAAATAAGCGCCCGTAATATGCCAAATTTCATAATCAGCATTAGTAAGCAACCCACCGGTGAGCGGGTAATCCACAACGCTAGCGCTCCTTGTGAACACATGCCTGAGGAAATCAGCCAGTTCTCGCTAGGAAATCACATGTCCCACTACCAAGCTATCTATACTGCGAAAATAGCATGGCCTCATGACAAACTAGTTGGATGTGTGCATTGCTGCAATGCTTACACAGGCTCTCAACTCCCCCTCTAACGAAAACACCATGCCTGTGAAAAGCTTCAATTAATAGCGTTATGCACTATATTATTGCGCCAATAGAGAATTCAGCTTGCTAGTACCTAATGCAATGGCTTAGTTGCAATGGCTTAGTGCCTGCAGCACCGGGTGTGTGAAGCACCAAATTCTTAGGTCTTTGCTGCTAAGCAATAAAATCAGCATCCTTTTTACACGCACCTTCCCTTCTCCTGCGCCGAGTATTTTTTGCGTAATTAGCAGGCTCTCTATCATCGGCTAAGCCAGGTGATATTATGGTGCGCTCGTAATCGGTCCAATCACTGCTTGCAAGTTTTGAAACATCATCAATAAACTCATAGTTATCAAGCAAAGACTCTTGGTAGTGATCTCGGAATATTGGTTGCACCTGCACAAATGGCCGGTCCATTCGAAACTCTATTGGCACATCCGTTTTGGTTAACCGTATATTAGTAAACAGCGGCCCGAACCATCGATCTGTTTCTACAATACCTTCATAGCTTTCATAACCAGATGACCTTGGCAAATTTGCCGGTGGTCGAACAAGTAAGCTCCAGTTCTTTTTTGTTCTTGCAAACAAACCGCTCCACAAGTTTATGATTCCAGGCTCATCACATGCTGCCACAACCGGTGGAATATGATTTTCAATCGCAGCAGGGCAAGCGGAATTGAATGCTTCGTAAGCATCAGGCAACTGCACAGAGTTTAAGTTGTACCAAATATCAGCACTGTCGGGCTTCCAAATAATATCTGTGCCATCCCAGATTAAACTAAAGTCCATTGGCGGGAACAGGTGATACCCAAACGCTGAAGCTGTACATATAGGCTCACAATACTGCGACGCGCGCGCGGGTATTATTCCCCCAACAGCACGATGACTACGCCGAGGAGGCTTAGCAGAAGGCAGTATCCTATGGAATTTTACCAATGGCTCGTTAATACCTACCAACTTCATAAGCCCCCTCCCTTTCACAATCAAATACTAGAAAAAAACTTGTAGATTAATAAACATCCTTAATCCAACAAGCGACTACGACAACAAATAACTAAGACCTATAAATATGACCTACTTATTTGGCTTGGGACGAAATGCAGAGCTTCGTGCACCGATTCGCATAGTCACAATGTTTTGGTAGCAGGCTGGAGTTGCTTGAACCTTCACCTTTGTTTCTTTCGTAGTTTTTTTATTTTCGATCAGTACGATGTTTTTCATAAGTAATCCCTCTTTATAAATTGAGACTACAAATTAACAACAGGAGGCAGGAAGCTAAAGGGAATTAAGAATTCACGCAACGGGTACACTGATTCACGCCAACCAATCTAATATTCCCCAAAGAGTTATTTATAAATAATCCAGTCGCTTAATGACTACAGTCATAAGGGAATCACCCACATTACAGGTGGCAATGCTACTGTCGATATAGATTGCTATACCAAAGCATAAAGGCCCCTAAACGATTGAGGTAATTCTATAGCCAACATCTACCTCGACAGGCGTAAGCGCCTTATTAAGAATGGATGCAGCGTTGCGGTTGGGAACCGGGAAATCTTCTTGCAGCAAAGATCTAACTTCAAATTTGGGATCTTGCTTTTTCAATACCACAAATATTTCTGCCGCCCTTTCTCGATTGCCAATGCTTTCATGAGCCGCAGACAAATAACGCAGTGTAGGTGCGAATATTTGCGTCTGATTTGGCCTATGGATAGCAATAGCCTGCTCACCATACTCTGCTGCAGTAGTATAATTTCCCATAACAGTATCAATCATACAAAGTGATGTGGCAAAACAAAATCGGTAGGGGTTAAACATCGACTTTTGAAAGACCTGTAAAGCCAGAGCACGTGCTTTTTCTAGATTACCGCGGTAGAAATTCAACATCGCATAGCCATCTAGAGCGAGAATCGAGTGCGGATCAATAACTAACGCTCGATCCAAGAGCGCCTCTGCTTTATAAAAATCTCGGAACACAAAAGAATAAACATGCGCAACTAAAGACAACGTCAGCGGATTGTTTTCATCTTCGGCCACCGCCTTGTTTAATAGGTAATGTGTTTTAGCTTTATATTCACCTTTGTATAAGTCCTTAAGGTCTTCAAATCGAAAAGCCATAAGATAGGCGTACCACGCGTAGTACACACCCTTACCTTCCAATTCAATTGCCTTGCAAAGTGCAACTTCAGCTTCATCTAAACTAGAGGCAGATGAAGAAAACATTTTGTCAATAGCACTTACGACTAACTTAGCTGCACTGTGCCTGGTAGAATCACCAAACACACTCGGATTAGACAACGTATTCGCTATTTGATCTGAAAACCGTATAACTAAGTTCGGTATTATTTCAATGTATTCATCAGTAGCAGGAACCGTATTTACGGTGCCCCACAATACTTTATTACTTGATACGCAACTTACAGACAAAGTTAAAACATAAGAACCTTTAAGATATGCGCACCTCACTAACAGCATGGCATCTTGCTCAATAACACTCTCATCGCTGCTATGAACACTGGTTTGACCAGAGTAGTCATATATATTGATAAAGCCAAGATTAGATAGCGACATACCTAACTTGGAAATAAGAGCATTACCCACTACTTGAGCATCCAATTTTGTATTCAAAACCACTAGTGGAAGAATACCAACATTAATGCCCGTGACTGGCTTTACCGCCGACAAAGCAAGAGCGGAACTGTTGTCGCTAACAAACTCTGATCGCTTCTCTTGCAGCCACTGATTGAACGCCTTATCTTGAATTTTTAATCGATCTAAAAAAACACCCGGCGTTCGCGACTTTTGCAACAGTTGTTTATCGTACAGATCAATGTATGTAGCCGATCTATCTAACGACAGACCTTTTCTTGTAACAACGAGCACCTGTTCATAGCGGCCAAGGCTGTTTTTTAGAGTTTTAATGGCGTGCCGCAAACTATCCTGGGCCTGCTTAACCCCACGATCACTCCAAAGCTTTTTTTGTAGCCACTCTCGCGTACATACCTCTCCATTGGCGACCGCGACCAAAGATAAAAGTGCCGCTATCTTTGGGCCTGCCGGTGTCAGATTTTCCTGCTCGGGCCCCGTTACCTCGATGGCCCCTAGTAACCTTATAGATACAGTCATTATTACCTCTCTACAAGAAAGTTGTAGCTCCTCGTGAGCATATTCTATTGCCTCATGTCATACATTGCTATCTTCTTATGACCCGCCTCGAGATATAGCAACATTACCCCGGACGGCTCCTTAAGCGCTGTGCTGGCGCAGCCTTTGCAATTCATTAAGATCAGCACAAACTTCCCTTCTGAGCCAGCAAAGACTTGAGATCAACCCGTCAAAGTACATCGGTAACTCGGGCCCTGCCAGGGTACAGAGGCTGCAGATACGCATGCGCCATGGTGTGCTTGCTCATTTTTAGCGCAGCGTATGGCGCAGGGGAAAAAACACTCGCGACCGACATTGAATTCAGCGAATGCACAATTGGCACAGGAGCCGCCTCTTTAGTCGCGCAATGCGCCACCGTCAGCGTGCCTCTAAACGCGGCAGAGTTCAGCCATCAGGCAAGCCAACCCAGCGACAAACCTTCACATATAGACCTATCTATTGCCCGCATTCCTGCACGCAGGCAATCCGCACGCACAGACGCCTTCACGCTTATTGCGGGTGGCCCCGGCCAATCTGCCATAGAGAGCTTTCCATCTGTGTCTGTTGCATTCCGGCACATCATGCGAAACCATGATGTTATTTTGATTGATCAACGCGGCACTGGGCAATCTGAAAAACTGGTCTGCGAAGAAGCCCCCGATTCCATGGGCCTGGATGCAGAAGTCGATCACGAAAAAATGGCGCAGCTAGCGCGCGAGTGTCGAGACTCATTGCAATATGACCCAAGCTGGTTTACCACCAGCATGGCCGTGCACGATCTTGAAAATGTGCGCCAAAAACTCGGCATTGAGCAATGGAATATGTACGGTATATCGTACGGCACGCGTGTCGCTTTACACTATCTACGACGGTATCCGGATTCTGTCAGGACCCTCGTACTTGATGCTGTGGTACCGCCGAATAAATCGCTAGGGCCTGATATCGCCGCTCTATCACAACGCTCACTTGATCTAATTTTCAAACGTTGCCTTGAGGTTCAAGGCTGTACTCAAGCTTTTGGTGATTTATCAACACCTACGATGAAATTACTGGAGTCTTTAGAGGCGCAACCACGAACGGTAAGCTTTGAAGATATTGCGACCGGCAAATTATCAACCATGGAATTCACCCGACAACACTTAGCGGTGACCATCAGATTGATGTCATACAGCGCACTAACGGCAGCCATTCTGCCATCAATGCTACACGACGCTATCGTGAACGATAATTTTGCACCGTTAGCCAGACAATCAGAACAACAATCAAGGTCGCTCGGTAGCGCACTTGCAACAGGTATGCACCACGCCATACTGTGCACAGAAGACGCGCCATTTATCGACAATACTGAAACATCTGGAGATGCAGATACCTATTTAGGTGAAGGAGTTGTTACTTCATTAATGGCAAGTTGCGAAAATTGGCCACAGGGAAAAATAGATTCAGACTTCAAAGAAGCCGTTGTCTCAGATACACCTACCTTGATTTTATCAGGTGAAGCAGACCCTATTACACCACCGGCATACGGTGATTCACTGATTGATGATCTAAGCAATGCAAAACATATCATCAACCCGGATCAAGGCCATATGCAGGCCCCCTATGGTTGCATGCCAGTACTGCTAGCCAAATTTGTAGAATCAAAAGATGTCAGCCAGCTAAATACCGATTGCTTAAAGCGGCTCCGCTCGCCACCGTTTTTTATAGACGCCAATGGCCCGCAACCATGATCATTGCGAAGCAACTACAACGAAGCTTTAAACGCCCGGGAGCCTCGCGCCTAAAAGCCAAGTCTGAGCAGTATGTACACGCCGTTAAATCGGTCAGCTTTAGTGCACAAGATGGAAGAATCACCGGACTACTCGGCCCCAACGGCGCTGGTAAATCTACCACCTTAAGAATGCTTGCCACTTTAATTAAACCAGAAAGTGGCAGCGCTACCATTGATGGTCACAATGTCGCCACAGATGTTCTACAGGTACGAAACCACCTCGGGTTTATGCCACACAATGCAGGTATTTACCCAAGACTTACCGCTCGTGAGAACATTCACTACTACGCACGCCTATGCGGGCTCGATAGAAAAAATTCAAAACAGCGTACTGGTGAACTAATAGAACAACTTGAGATGCTCACCTTTGCTGATCGACGCGCGAACGGTTTTTCACAAGGGCAAAAAACTAAAGTTGCTTTGGCGCGTGCATTAGTGCATCGCCCACAAACCATTATGCTTGATGAGCCAACTAACGGCTTAGATGTAATGGCGACCAGAGGGCTACGAGAAATTATTCGAAACCTTGCGGTGCAAGGGCACTGTATTCTTTTTTCTAGTCATATCATGCAAGAGGTGGCAGCACTGTGTGATCACATCGCTATTATTACAGATGGCACTGTCGTCATGGAAGACTCACTTAACGGTATTCTGCAGCACACCGGCCAGCACGACCTCGAAGATGCATTTGTGCACGCCACACAATCTTTGTCTAACGAAGGCATCGCCGGAGATAACGAATGAGTATGTTCATCGTTATGTTCAAGGAAATCATCGATAACCTGCGTGATCGACAAACGGTATTTTACGCTCTACTGTTTGGACCGGTTCTACTGCCCCTGCTAATTGGTGGATCACTGGTCGCATCATTCAAACAGATGACCATAGACTTTGACGAAGTCACCACCTTAAGCGTAGTTAACGCCAACAAAGCCCCGACTTTAATCGAGTTTCTATACAGTAAAAATATAGACACTAAAGAGGCACCGGAAAACGTCGAGCTAAGCGTACGTGAAGGTGAATCATTGGTAGTACTCGAGATCAGTGATGACTACGCCCACGCTTTACGCAACGGCACCCCTGCACCACTAACACTACACGTTAACAACTCTGATAAAGATTCCACTAAAGCCGCTCGCCGTATCAATGCGGTACTAAATGTATACGAACAAACAATCAGTAGCCTAAGACTCCAGCATCGCGGCATAGACCCAACCACCTTTGATAGCTTAAATATTATACAAAATGATGTATCAAACGAAGGGGCCAACGGGCAATTACTCGCATCAATACTGCCGTTTCTTTTTATTATGTCTATGGTAATGGGTGGATTCTATCTTGCTATTGATGCCACAGCAGGCGAACGCGAGCGTCAATCACTAGAACCTTTACTAAGCCTGCCACTATCCAGAACATCTGTTGTTATGGGTAAGTATGCAGCCACAGTATGTTTTGTATTGTTATCCAGCGTATTAACAGCGATCAGCATCTACACGTTGTTTAGATTCTTCCCAATGGAAATAATGGGCGGTCAAGTTCGCTTCGACGGCCCATCGGTAACACGTGCCTTCCTGTTGGCTAGCCCGTTAATACCGTTCATCTCTGCGATGCTAATTACTATCTCTGCGATTACACGCAGCACCAAACAAGCGCAAACCTACCTGGGCATATTAATGGTGATTCCAATGGCACCGTTTTTCCTGCTACAGTTTTTCAATATACGCTCAAGCACAGCCTCTATGCCATTGCCAATGCTAAGCCAGTATCAGTTACTGGAAAGCGCCGTCCTTGGCGATACTATTCCCTGGCTACACGTGGTGTTATCAGTCACTGGAACACTGATCGCCACCGCGATTCTGTTGTTTGTTGCTGCAAAGTTATACCAACGCGAGAAGCTCCTCGACTAGTCACCCGGACTCAATTAGTGCTTGTCATCTTTTAGGAAGCCCGCTAGCGTGAGCGAGGGACTTTCTGGTGAGATGCTTAAGGCTCCTTGCTTTCATCGAAAAAAATACGCACTTACTTCAGTGATATTTTTAAGCTAGATTAAAGTTCAAAGTCCTTTAGTCACTCGCTTACGCTTAAGGGCTTCCTAAAGAGCGCGTCAAATCCCTCTTGTGTAGTCGCTGCATCACTATAGGTTGTGAATCTAAGCCAACTTCATTAGTTTCACTGGTGATAGGCGGTTGATCATACTGCGAGCGTGATTCCCCTTTATTATCTTTGCTTACCTTGGACAACACCCCTTCCAACACTGACGTCATAAATCGCAACTGCTTAGCACGAATCACAATATCCCATAGAGGCTCAAACTTTCTCCACCCGGTGGAGTATGCAAAGTGCTTTACACAATGTTTAATCGAGTTATGCTGGCGGCTAGCCACGCTAATGTTACGCCAACTGTAAAAATCACGGTAAGCGCGGTGATACCCATTGACCAAAGTCTCACTATCCATGAGCTTTGGCTTAAAGACCACATGCCGAGTATCGTATTTATCCCAATCTTGACTGACTATTCTACCTTGGTGATCTAACTCTGAATGATATTCAGTACCAGGGTACGGTGTAGCAATATGAAAGGTCGCGGTGGTAATGCCCTGACTTACCGCCCAATCCACCGTTCGATCAAATACATCTGGCTTATCGTGATCCAGGCCAAATACAAAACTACCATTTATCATAATACCCAGATCATCAAGGCGCTCAACCACCGCACTGTATTCACGATTAATATTTTGAATTTTCCCGGTAGCAGAGTGATTAGCACTATTGACCGATTCAAAACCCACGAACAAGCTGCGCAATCCAGCATCAGCGGCCTTTTCAATTAGATCACCACGCAATACAGAATCAACAGTCGCCGCCCCTTGAAAGAGCCTACCCATACCTTTCATGCCATCAAAAAGCTGCGTTGAAAATTTTCGATTGCCTAACAAGTGATCGTCTAGGAAATATAGGTGCTTACCGGGTAATCTTTCAATTTCACTTAAGGCCGCATCTACCCTCTGCGTATAGAATGATCGTCCACCTTTGAAAAACGCATCTTTGTAGCAAAAAGAACAATGAAAAGGACACCCTCTTGTAACCACTATGGAATTCGGCACTAAATATAAACCGCGCTTGATAAGATCCCTCCGCACGGGTGGTAGGTTATCAAGACTACGAGCGACAGATCTATACTCATGCTTCGGTTTGCCACGCTTAAGATCTTTTAGAAACTCGGGAAAGGTGGAGTCACCTGGCCCTATAAAAATGGTGTCTGCATGAAGCGCTGCCTCCTGTGGCAAAGACGTCACATGTAACCCGCCTAGCACTACGGTTATTCCGCGCTCTCGGTAATGATCAGCGATCGCGTACGCACGGTAAGCGTTAGTGATATACACCTGAATAACCACTAAATCCGGTTGATCGTCTAACGTTAGTTTTTCAACATGCTGATCAACAAGCGTGACCTCATCATCAACATCAAAATGAGACGCCAATGACGCTAAACCCAGTGGCGGGAACAAAGAATATTTTACCGGCCGCCATGCCGGGCTTTCTGCCTCCAGCAATGCCGGGAGTATCATTTTCACTTTCATCTTTGGTATGGATACCTATAAGTTGACGGCGATACATCAGTTATATTTTCAAAGCCAGTTAAATACCGAAGCAACAACTTCTTTTATCCGTCGCTCACGCTGGCGGGCTTCCCTTGACATACTAAACGCATAAAATACGCAGCGCAGCTGCTAATAAACTCCCGCTCGTCTTCTTTTCAGGAAGCCCGCTAGCGTGAGCAAGGGACTTTATGCCCCGATGATTAACTTCTATGGGTGGCCTAAAAAAAGACAGTACTAAAAAATCCCGACGCGGAGTGCAAGGGCTTGAGTTTGCCCCAGAGGGGCTCAGTATACCTAGCCGTCAAAGACGGCTAGGGAAGCCACCCCCAGCTCTTTTTAAAATTACAGCCCGAGTTGGCGCTGCTCTATTTGCTGATCCTTGTTGTCCTGATACTTAACGTAAGCCTGGACTACCTGCTAAACAACGTAGGGGCAAAGTCTATTGCGATACTTAAGAGGAATCCTGATCAATTCTGACAACAAGATTATCAATACTGATTTCTACAACAATACCAGCACAAATGTTTCATATGAATAAGGAAATCCAGTACGAAACTACCGCTAGAACCCTCTTTGCTGGCGCAACTTCGCCCGAACTAATACCGAAACTCCCTGTCCTAGGCATGCAGCACCCAATTCGAACTGGAGAAATTAGATGACGAAGTTACTTACACCGCTAGTGTTAGCGACAACCTTGGTATCAGGCATGGCAATGGCAGACAACGGGCTAATAAAAGTTAAGAGCGCGCACAGCGTAGAAGATACGGCAAATAAGCTAGAAGAAATCCTTGCAGCAAAGGGCATGAACATATTTGGCCGCGTGAATCACGCCGCTGGCGCAAAAAAAGCAGACCTGGAGCTTAACCCAACCGAGGTAGTCATTTTTGGCAATCCCAAAATTGGTACACCACTAATGAAGTGCCAACCGACCATAGCCATCGACCTACCACAAAAAGCATTAATCTGGCAAGACTATTCCGGCGATGTGTGGCTTGCATACAATGACCCGGCAGCGCTCGCACAACGCCACGATTTACAAGGCTGTGAAAAAGTACTTGAAAAGGTAACCGGTGCACTTGCAAACTTCGCTAAAGCTGCAACATCTAGCTAGTGCCCATCCATAAACAGCGCGTAGCGAGGTTGTTCCAGGTGCGTGAGATTTTGCCTACTACATGTAGGCGTTTAGTCATTCTAAATAACTACATGTAGTCGGTAAAAGATTGCCTACCTGGGGCGACCGCAGTAGCGTTCGTTTATGGATGGGCACTA
>CALGKA010000034.1 GCA_937927895.1 uncultured Granulosicoccaceae bacterium
TGCGTCGCACTCTTGCTGGTGTATCTGGTACCGCTTCGTTGTGGCTTATTGTCTCTTGCATGGTGTCCACCTGTTTTAAGTGGACACCAGTGTTTGCCTTATCGGTTTGTTTTAGTAGTGGGTATTACGCGGACGCTTACGGATCATCTGCGGTGGTCGCATTTTAAAGAAGAAGCGCAAGTGGTCAATGCGATATTTGAGGTGCTTAAAAATATTGAACCTCGAATAGGCGAGTAGCCGGAATCTGGCAGATTGGTCGACTGTTTGAACTTTGCTTGTATGCAGACAAGCGCCACCGATCTGGTCTAGCCAGATCGGCCGCTGTCAATCACTGCTGGTCTTTACAAGGCCGAAAGATCAGGCGAGAGATCAAGCGAATCCAGCAGGGCCATGTCAGTCCAGAGGGTGTTGCCGCTGGTGCTGCTTGATCCGTTGAAGATCGTGTAGGCGAATGACTCTGGATTGCCATTGTCCGCATCTATAATCAGATAGCTGCCGTCACTATGCGTTAGCGTGAGTTTACCTGATGCCGGATATTCGGCGTTGATATCGCTGCTCAGTGGTGAGTCGGTTCTAAGAACAAGACTGCCGTGCTGGTTGTTGTGAAGCGTCATGTTAAGACTCGCACTGACTTTTTCTTGAGCTTCTGAAATTGAAAACTGGTAGTTGCTAAGGGTGTTTGTCTGTCCGTCGGCAACGGTTGTGAGTGCGTCACCGGCGACGCTCAGAACAAATTGTTGGGGATTTTCAATCAGGTCAATAGCGATATCACCGTGAATGGTCGCTGATTCTTGGCCGCTAAGGGTTAGGTTGTCAATATCGACGTTGAAGTAAGCTGAAACGTAGCTTGTTTCCAATGAACCTTCTCTAAAGGCGCCGTTCAAGCGTATTGCCCCATTGGTGACAACTCCATCGTTAGCGCACTTGTTAAAGCTTATTGTCGCGCTAAGGTTTGCAGGGTCGTTATTGCCGCTCGCGCGAATATTTCCAGAACCGCAGTCTAGTTGGGTCTGATCAACTGCCATTATCGTGCGAGCTCTATTCGATGGTGCAGAGGCTTTTGCTTGATCTATTGGAAGTGCTTTAGAAAGATCTGCTATCCAACTGCTTGAGCTTGCTGAAAGCTCATTGAGTGACTGCATGGTTGAGTCATTAAAGAACGGTGTCTGAGGGTCTGGGTCTGCAACTGCCGTCAGGTGATTTATTGCCGGGGCACTGTCACTACCGCAGCCACTAAGGATGGCAATCGCTATTGCTGTGCTGGATTTAAAAATGGTCTTTGTATGTCCCATGATTTACTTCTCCGTGTTATTGCCCATTGCTGCGAACACAGCGGGGAGGGTATCGGCGGCGATATGATTTTCTTGAGCTATGGACTTTTATGGCCTTGTTGTCGTGTCCCGTATTGGTGAAAAAAGAGTTACAATACTTGTTTGGCTTAACGGGTTCTGACTTGCAAACCGATTCTTCCGAATTGCTTGATATTGTCGATGATCAAGATCGAGTGATCGGCGCGGCCACTCGCGGTGAAATCCACCAGCGTGGTTTGACGCACCGGTCTATTCATGTGTTGGTTTTTGATGGAGCGGGCTCGGTGCTGCTACAGAAACGCTCGATGCAAAAAGATCAGTGTGGCGGCATGTGGGATACCTCTTGTGCAGGCCATGTTGAGGCAGGTCAGGATTACCTTGAGACCGCACCGCGTGAACTTGAAGAAGAGCTTGGCATTACAGTAGGCGCTCTAGAGTCTTTGTTTAAAATGACCCCGACCGCTGATAACGGTCATGAATTCGCTATGGTTTATTCTGTCGTTAACCAAGGACCTTTTGTGCCTGCTGAAGATGAAATTGATGAACTGCGTTGGTATACGTTTGAACAAGTAGATGAGTGGTTGCTTAGTCAGTTAAAAGTAGTAAGTAAAATAAAAGATAATGTGCACAGCGATTCCCAGGATTTAACCAGTGGTTTTATGGAAATCTGGAAGCGCTACCGAAACTGCACAAGTTAGAAAGCACAAGACAAACAGTGGCAATGCCGCTTCTATGGCCCGTTAATGCAAACCAGCGATTTCGACTACGTATTACCTCCTGAGCTTATTGCTCAGCATCCGCCTGTGTCCAGAAGTGGTGGGCGGCTGTTGTGCTTAGGTGATGAGCTGGCGCACAAGAAAATAATAGATCTGCCTTCGCAGTTGCGTGCTGGTGATCTTTTAGTGATGAACAATACTCGTGTTTATCCCGCGCGTCTCGATGGTAAAAAATCCACTGGCGGACAACTTGAATTGTTAGTGGAAAATATAATTGATAGCAGTTCTGCATTGTGTTTATGCAAAGCCAGTAAGTCACCTAAGCCTGATACTAAAATTATTTTAGATAGCGGCCACAGCGCTGTTGTAATTGGGCGCCAAGATGATTTATTCGAAATAAAATTTGATCTGCAAACGACTTTGCTTGAATACCTGCAAGAGTACGGTGCGTTGCCGTTACCGCCTTATATAGAGCGTCAGGTAGAGAATACTGATGGCGAACGATACCAAACGGTTTATGCCACTGATATGGGTGCCGTGGCGGCACCCACTGCCGGCTTGCACTTTGACGATTCCCTTTTGCAACGCTGTAAAGATGCAGGCACTGATATAGACTTTGTTACCTTGCACGTGGGGGCTGGTACCTTTCAGCCGGTGCGGGGTGATGATTTAAAAGATCATATAATGCATGCAGAGTGGTTAAGTGTTAGCCCTGCTATATGCGAGAAAATAAAACAAACCAAAGATAACGGTGGTCGTGTGATTGCTGTGGGTACAACAGTTGTTAGAGCGCTTGAGACGGCAGCCAGAGAAGGTCAGTTAGGGCCTTATCAGGGAGACACGCGGCTTTTTATACAGCCCGGTGATTCTTTTCGCGTAGTAGATGGCTTGTTAACCAACTTTCACTTACCACGCTCTACGTTGTTAATGCTTGTCTGTGCGTTTGGTGGTATGCAAAGAATGCTTGATGCATACCAAACGGCTATCGATGAAAAGTATCGCTTCTTTAGCTACGGTGATGCCATGCTGATTTGGCCGCAGTAACTAATTGGAATCCAAAACTCATGCAATTTAACTTGATTCATAGCGATGGCTCAGCCAGGCGTGCAGAGGTGACTACCGCACACGGTAAGATACAAACACCTGTGTTTATGCCGGTAGGTACTTACGGCACTGTTAAGTCATTAAGCCCGGAAGAACTTTGGGAGGCGAAGTCGCAAATTATTCTCGGCAATACTTTTCATCTGATGTTGCGCCCGGGAACAGAAGTTATCAAGCAGCACGGTGATCTGCACGACTTCATGAATTGGCATGGCCCGATACTCACTGATTCAGGTGGTTTTCAAGTTTTCAGCTTAGCTAAGATGCGTAAGATCACTGAGGAAGGGGTGTCTTTTCATAGCCCGATTGATGGCAGTAAGGTCTGGCTCGACCCGGAAGTATCTATGCAGGTGCAACATGATCTTGGTTCTGACATTGTCATGAGCTTTGATGAATGTACTGCGTATCCCGCCACTGAGTCTGAAGCGCGTGCATCTATGGAGCTTTCAATGCGGTGGGCTAAGCGTGGTCGAATTGCTCACGATGCGCTGGGCAATACTAATGCGCTGTTTGGCATAGTGCAGGGTGGTATGCATATTCCTCTACGCGAGGAATCATCGGCAGCTTTGACTGACATTGGCTTTGACGGCTATGCAGTGGGTGGTCTGGCGGTGGGTGAGCCTAAAGAGGAGCGTGAGCGTGTGTTGTCGGAATCATTGCATTTTTTGCCTGTGAATGCGCCGCGGTACTTAATGGGTGTTGGCAAGCCTGCAGATATTATTGAAGCGGTGCGCCATGGCATAGATATGTTTGACTGTGTCATGCCGACCAGGAACGCTCGCAACGACACCATTTTTACTAGTCGCGGTGTGCTGAAGTTGCGCAATGCCAGATTTCGAATTGACACCAACCCTCTCGATGGCGATTGCGATTGCTATACCTGCAAGAACTACTCGCGAGCCTATTTGCATCATTTAAGTAAGTGCAAGGAGATTCTGGGGTCACGGCTCAATAGTATCCACAACGTACGGTTTTATTTGCGTTTAATGGAAGATATTCGCAGCGCCATTGAGACCAGCCAATTCGAAGTATTTGCGCAAAACTTCTATGCGCTGGAGGCAGAAGGGCCTGGTTGACTCGTTAAGCCTGTAGCGGGCAGAGCGCCGCTTACGAAAAAATCTTGTGCTGTTAGTAATTGCCGCTACCTATTGCCAGCAGCAATACTGGCACGGTGGGTCATGCTGTTAGTGAGACTGACATCAGCATGTGTCATAATCGAGGGCTTGAGTCGAACAACGGAGAATCGCGATGTCATTTTTTATCTCAGACGCCCATGCCCAGGCAGCCGGTGCACAGGGTTCCTTTATCAGTCTGCTGCTGCCATTCTTGCTGCTGCCTATTTTCTACTTTCTGATGATACGCCCTCAGCAAAAGCGTGTGAAAGAGCATAAAGCCATGGTAGAGGCTTTGAAAAAAGGCGACGAGATTATTACCAACGGTGGTCTTGGTGGCACAATTTCTAAAGTGAATGATGGCTTTTTTCAGGTCAAGATCGCTGAAAATGTTGAGGTCACTGTGCAGCAGAATGCTGTTGCCAACCTACTGCCAAAGGGCACTTTGAAAAAAGTATGATTGATCGGGCTTTCATTCTCGATTTTTATGCCTATCTTTAACGCTCAACTTTAAAAAATGCGCGTGCATCCTTGAGTGTTGCGCACTTTCAATTCCCTTTGTGGTTAGTCAATGATCAATAAATATCCTCTGTGGAAGTATCTGTTGCTGGCTCTGGTGGTAGCTGCGGGCCTTTTGTTCGCTCTACCCAATCTGTTCGGCGATGATCCAGCGGTGCAAATTTCGCCGCGTAACGGTGTATTGCCGGCTGAACTCACCACGCAAGTGGCTGAAACGCTTGAAAGTGGCGGAGTAGATGGCTTTAGTTTTCGCCCTGACGGAGATCGCCTGTTGGTGATTTTTGAAGACGGTGAAAACCAGCTCAAAGCTCGAGACCTGATTCAACAACAGCACAGCAACCGAAATACTGTCGCGTTAAATCTAGTGCCGGCTACACCCGCATGGTTGCGTTCATTTGCGAAGCCAATGGGGCTTGGTCTGGATCTGCGTGGTGGTGTGCACTTCTTAATGGAGGTTGATATCGCCTCGGCAGTGGCTCAAACAGAAGCGGGTTATATCGATGCCTTCCGAACCTTTCTAAAAGAAAGAGACATGCGGCACCGTGGCGCACAACACACAGAAGACGGCGTTAAGGTGCGCTTTGAAGATATCGCCAAGCGTGATGCAGCAGTTCCTTTATTAGCAGCTGAATACCGTGATCTGGAATTGGTGTCTTTTGATGAAGGCGGTAATTTCTTTATCAATGCGAAGCTAACTGAAGAGGCGCGTGAAAATGAACGCCGGGCAGCGATAGACCAAAACATTATTACGCTGCGTAATCGTGTGAATGAGCTTGGAGTTGCCGAGCCAATTGTGCAGCAACAAGGGCGTGAAAGAATTGTTGTGCAGTTGCCTGGAGTGCAAGACACAACTATAGCGAAAGAAATTTTAGGTGCTACGGCAACGCTTGAATACCGAATGGTGCATGGCACATCGGCAGATTGGTTTTCAGCAGGTGAATCTGGCCGTGTTCCACCAAACGCTAAGCTCTACACTATGCGTGACGATGGCAGCCCAGTGTTGTTGCAGCGTCAAGTGATCGTTACCGGTGATCAAATCAAAGATGCTTCTTCAGGTATAGACACACAGAGCGGATCGCCTGCGGTATTTATAAGCTTAGATGGTGCTGGTGCGAAGCGCATGCAGAAAATAAGCGCTGACAACATTGGCAACCTTATGGCGGTTGTATTTATAGAAAATCAGGTGACAACGGTTAAGAAAGGCGACGAATACGTTAAGAAGCGCACTCGCGTAGAAGAAGTCATCAACGTTGCCACTATTCGTGATGTATTAAGCCATCGCTTTCAAACGACAGGTCTTGATACTAACGAAGCGCGAAACTTATCGCTATTGCTACGTGCGGGTGCGTTAAAAGCACCTGTTGAAATTGTTGAAGAGCGTACGGTTGGCCCAAGCCTTGGTCAGGAAAACATTGATCGCGGTAAAATGTCAGTGATGATTGGGTTGGCATTAGTGTTGATATTCATGGCTATTTACTATAAATCTTTTGGCCTGATTGCTGACTTGGCACTGGTGACTAACCTAGTGCTTATAGTGGCGTTGTTATCGATGCTGCCGACATCATTAACGTTGCCCGGTATTGCTGGTATTGTACTAACCGTTGGTATGGCGGTTGATGCCAACGTGTTGATCTTTGAACGCATACGGGAAGAACTGCGTTTAGGCGGCTCCGTGCAAGCCGCCATTAACTCAGGCTATGAAAAAGCGTTTATTACTATTGCTGATGCCAACGTCACAACGCTTATAGCGGCGGTGGTGTTATTTGTGTTTGGTACTGGCCCAATTAAAGGTTTTGCGGTGACTTTGTCTATAGGCATTGTTACTTCAATGTTTACTGCAATTTTTGGAACCCGTGCAATTGTCAATTGGCGTTATGGCGGCAAGAAACTCGAGAGCTTACCAATATGACTGATCAAACTGAAAATGTACGCTTTGATATCATGGGTCTGCGCAAGACCGCGGCAATTTTCTCAGCGATTTTATTGCTGATATCGATTGGAGCCTTGATAGCACGTGGGCTTAACTTTGGTATCGACTTTACTGGTGGTTATGTCGTCGAAGCGGGCTTTGAACAAAGTGCGGAATTGCCAGAGTTAAGAGCGGCCCTGGATAGCAACGGTTTTCCAGGCGCTATTGTTCAGCACTTTGGAACCACCAATGAAGTATTGGTACGTTTGCCACCTACGGAAGGGCTTGATGGTGCAAAGGTTAATACTGAGGTTGATCGGGTTTTAAACTCAGTCGGTCAAGGTGACGTCACTATGCGCCGCGTTGAGTATGTTGGTCCGCAGGTAGGGGAAGAGCTGCGAGAGCAGGGCGGCCTTGCGGTCTTGATCGCGCTTGCCTTTATTGTCGTGTACGTTTGGCTTCGCTTTGAGAAAAAATTCTCTGTAGGAGCTGTTGCCGCGCTTGTGCACGATGTGATTATTACGTTGGGCTTTTTTGCTATTACACAAATCAATTTTGATCTGAGTGTGCTCGCTGCGATTCTGGCGGTAATAGGTTACTCATTGAATGACACCATTGTGGTGTTTGACCGAATACGTGAAAATTTCAGGTCAGTGCGAAAGAAAGCGCCAATTGACCTGATGAACATTTCAATTAATCAGACGTTATCGCGAACTATCATCACATCACTCACCACGTTGCTTGTTTTATTGGCGTTGTTTTTATTGGGTGGTGAGTCAATCAAGAGCTTTTCAGTGGCATTGATTATTGGTGTAATTGTAGGTACTTACTCTTCGATTTATGTCGCAAGCTCTGCGGTATTGGCCTTAGGCCTTACGCGTGAAGACATGATTCCTGTTGAAGTTGAAAATGCAGCGCTCGATGACATTCCTTGAGAATGCCATCTGATTTATTGAAGTATTAAGTTAAGCCTTGCCCTGAATTATTTGGGCAAGGTCTTCTAGATTGACGCCACCTTAAGTGCTTTTAAGCTTGTTACCATGGGTGCGAATACTCGCGGGGAGGCGGCAACTACATTGCCTGATTCCAGCCAGTTATCTTCTCCATTCGGGTCGCCAATCAGGCCACCGGCCTCACGTACAATTAAGGCACCAGCGGCGATATCCCAAGGTTTAAGGTTGTACTGCCAATAACCATCTTGTCGGCCCGCTGCAACATAGGCTAATTCCAACGCCGCTGATCCTAGTCTGCGCACACCTGCTGACTGGGTGGTAAAGTGATCCAGGGTTTTCTTGTAGGCGGCGAAGTCGCTGACACCGTCATTGGAGAACCCGGTTCCGAGCAGTGCGTTTTCAAGTCCTGCTCTTTTACTTACCCGTAAACGTTTGCCATCTAAGGTAGCGCCATCACCACGTGTAGCTGTAAAAAGCTCTTGGCTGACAGGGTTGTAAATAACGGCTTGTTCCATGCGGCCTTTTTCAGCCACTGCTATCGATACGCAGAACGCAGGGTAGCCATGTAAGTAATTCTTAGTACCGTCTAAGGGATCGATGTACCATTTGAAATCTGAGGACTCGTTGCCGACAATGCCTGCCTCTTCGCAGATAAACTGATGGTCGGGATAAGAACGCTGCAGCACAGAGACAATCTCAGCTTCGGTAAGTCTGTCTACTTCTGATACAAAATCGTTTTTGCCTTTGACTTCAACGGTAACATTATCGAGTCTGTCCATATACTTGGTCAGTACCCGGCCCCCGGCGCGCGCCGCGCGAATGGCGATGTTAAGCATCGGATGCATGAAGTGGCGCTCCTGGAAGGGCAGAGGTAGTGGTAAAAATAAATAGTTAGCCAGCAAGAATACACTTTATTGTGTGGATTTGGTTGTGAAGGTTCGGGAAGTTTCAATTTAAGGTGCAGTAGTGCTGCAAAGAGCGAGTAACGTTGGATACTAATAAAGTTAAATTTGTTCTGGTTGAAACAAGTAATGGTGGCAACATCGGTGCTGCTGCGCGCGCAATGAAAACCATGGGCTTGTCTGATCTTGCTTTGGTAAACCCTTGTGAATACAGAACGTATGAAACGTATGCACGCGCCTCTGGTGCTGAAGATTTACTCGATAATGCGTTGGTGGTTGATTCCCTTGCAGCGGCTGTTGCCGACTGCACACTAGTGATTGGGACCAGTGCGCGCTTGCGTACTCTCAGTTGGCCGCAAATTGAACCGCATGAATTTAGCACCTCCTTTGAAGCGGCTGGTGCTGATGGCAAAATCGCTGTGGTGTTTGGGCGTGAGCGCAGTGGTCTTAGCAACGAGGAACTTGCCCTTTGTTCGCAATTGGTTGTGATTCCTTCCGTGGCGAGTTTCAGCTCGCTAAATATTGCCGCCGCAGTGCAAGTATTGGCGTACGAAGTACGGCGTGTGAGCCTGCAAGCCGAAACGGCCCTGGTAGCAACACCCACTAAAAAGGCGCCCGGTGAGCTGCCTGCGACACATGAGGAACTAGAGCATATGTATAAGCATCTGGAATCGACCATGATCGACACAGGCTACCTTGATCCTGGTAATCCGCGCATGATGATGCCGCGAATGCGGCGATTGTTTAATCGCACTGGTATGAATCGTAGTGAAGTTCAGCTAATACGCGGTTTGTTAGGGTCGTTGCAAAAAGCGATAAATAGGATCAATTCAAGCGCTTAAGGGAGTTGCGGTAATACTTTCTGATGGCTCTGGGCAGATAATCAGGCAATGCCCCTTTGCTTTCAGAAAAGAGGCATTATAATACTTGAGTAAAATAATCGGGTAATAGCTATGTTCGCGCAAATTAAGGAAGACATCTACTGTGTGTTTGATCGCGATCCGGCATCACGGACGGTATTTGAGATTCTTACCACTTATCCGGGTACGCACGCCTTATTGATCCACCGCCTGTCGCACTGGCTGTGGGCTAAGCGTTTGAAATGGCTGGCTCGAGCATTTGCTTATATTGGTCGTTGGTTTACGGGAATAGAAATTCACCCTGGCGCCACCATTGGTCGTCGATTTTTTATTGATCATGGTACGGGTGTGGTGATTGGTGAAACTACAGAAATTGGCGATGATGTCACGCTCTATCATGGTGTGACACTGGGCGGAACTACCTGGAACAAAGGTAAGAGGCACCCGACAGTCCACAATAATGTCATCGTCGGGGCGGGAGCTAAAATTCTAGGTCCAATTGTGGTGGGCGAAAATTCCAGAATCGGTTCAAACGCTGTAGTGGTTAAAGATGTGCCAGTCGGCGCGACCATGGTTGGGATTCCAGCTCGACAAGTAGGCAAGCAAGCCAGTGTCGAGGAGGTTCGTCGCGAGACTGCCAATAAAATAGGATTTGATGCCTACGGGGTCACTGCTGATTTGCCCGATCCCATGATCGAGGCAATTAACAAGATGCTTGATCATATTCATACGTCAGATCAGCGCTACGAAGAAATGCGCTGTGCATTGCGCAAGCTTGGTGAGCACGTTGACACGATAGAGCCTTTGGAAATGGACAGCTGGCTCGCGGAGTGTGGGGGTCAGGCGCAGGGTATCAATGGGGATGATGTTGCAGCCAAGGCAGATGCTGCGCAAATAAATCAGAATGTCGTTGATAATTCAACCGATCTCTCAAAAGATGCAGTGAATGGTTGATTTGTAGCGCTTTAAAAAGCTGTTGGTAATACTTGACTGTTTTTGTAGGAAATGTACACTGCACCTTATCGATGAGGTAATTCTATGAAGCTCACAACACGGGGTAGGTATGCTGTTACAGCCATGCTCGATCTCGCACTGCACACTGAGCAGGGGCCGATTAGTTTGGCAGAAATCTCTGAGCGTCAAGAGATATCGCTGTCTTATCTTGAGCAGCTGTTTTCAAGGCTTCGTCGCGGAAACCTAGTGTCTAGTACCCGCGGCCCTGGTGGCGGTTACAGAATTGTGAGTCCGCTTGATCAGGTAGCCATTGCCGATATCGTTCGTGCAGTAAACGAGTCTGTCGATACAACGCAATGCGGTGGGCAAAAAAATTGTCATCAGCATGGCCGTTGTTTAACTCATGATCTCTGGGAAGGATTAAGCGAACAAATAGATAGTTTTTTAAGTGGTATTAGTTTGCAAGATCTAATAAATCGCGAACAGGTTAGGCAAGTCGCTGAGCGGCAAGATAACCTGGTGCACTTCAGACCGAACGTAACGTAAGTACTTTTAATTTTAAAAAAAACCAGCTTGTGGCAAAAGCCGCAGGTAAACAGTCCGCCTTAAAACTAAGGCGCAGCAATAAGTGAGAGAGCAAGTGGGAAACCTTAATATACCTGTTTATTTGGATTACTCAGCAACCACACCAGTGGATGAAAGAGTAGCGAAGGCAATGATGGATTGCCTAACAGTGCAGGGCAACTTTGGTAATCCGGCATCACGTTCACACGTTTTTGGTTGGAAAGCAGAAGATGCTGTCACCGAAGCGCGCGCAAACGTAGCAAAATTAATTGGTGCAAACCCTAAGGAGATTGTTTGGACTTCGGGTGCTACAGAAGCCGATAACCTTGCTATTAAAGGTGCTGCACATTTCAATGCTAGCAAAGGCAAGCACATTATCACCGTCAAAACGGAACACAAAGCCGTTCTTGATACTTGTCGCCAGCTAGAGCGTGAAGGTTTTGAAGTGACATACCTTGATCCTGAAGATAACGGCTTACTTGATATTACTAAGCTTGCAGACGCGATTCGCGAAGATACAACGCTTGTATCGGTGATGCACGTAAACAACGAGATCGGTGTTATACAAGATATTGCCGCGATCGGTGCGCTGACACGTTCCAAGAAAATACTATTTCATGTAGATGCAGCGCAGAGCCCAGGCAAAGTTGCGATCGATGTAGAGGCAATGAATGTAGATTTAATGTCACTTTGTGCACATAAAGCCTACGGCCCTAAAGGGATAGGGGCGCTTTATGTTCGTCGTAAGCCACGAGTGCGTATTGAAGCGCAAATACACGGCGGTGGTCATGAGCGTGGTATGCGTTCAGGCACGTTGGCAACTCATCAGATTGTAGGCATGGGCGAGTGCTTTCGCTTAGCGCACGAAGAGATGGAAGAAGAAAACAAACGCATTGAAAAGATGCGTGATCGCTTGTGGGATGGCTTGAAAGATATGGAAGAGGTATACCTTAACGGTGATCTCGAGCAGCGCATCCCCGGTAATATGAACATTAGTTTTAATTTTGTTGAAGGTGAAAGCTTAATGATGTCTCTAAAAGACATTGCCGTATCCAGTGGGTCGGCATGTACTAGTGATAGCCTTGAGCCTTCATATGTGCTTAGAGCCCTGGGCCGTAATGATGAACTAGCTCATAGTTCATTACGTTTCACGCTTGGCCGTTTTAGCACAATGGAAGAAGTAGATTTTACGGTCAAAGAAGTTCGCAAAGCGGTAGAGCATTTGCGTAACCTTTCGCCTTTGTGGGATATGCACAAAGATGGTATTGATCTAGACACGGTTCAATGGGCTGCACACTAAGCTCTGCACACTAAATTATATTTTGAAGTAACACTTAGAAGTAACACTTAGAAGTAACACTTAGGGGATACATCATGGCTTATAGCGACAAAGTAATTGATCATTACGAAAACCCACGCAACGTTGGCAAATTAGATGCTGACAATGCAAACGTAGGTACTGGCATGGTTGGAGCGCCAGCTTGTGGTGACGTCATGCGTCTGCAGATCCAAGTAGATGCAAACGGCGTAATCGAAGATGCCAAATTCAAAACGTACGGTTGTGGTTCTGCGATTGCCTCTTCATCTCTGGTAACAGAAATGGTTAAAGGTAAAACGCTTGATGAAGCAGCAGCCATTAAGAACATGGAAATTGTTGAAGAACTAGCGCTTCCACCTGTGAAGATTCACTGTTCTGTACTTGCAGAAGATGCTATTGCAGCAGCGATCGCTGACATTCGTCAGAAGCAAGGTAAAGCGGAATCTGCAGCGTAAAGCGCTTTAATTAAATGGCAATTACATTGACAGACGCGGCAGCGGATCGTGTTAAAACCTTCTTGGATAACCGGGGTAAGGGACTCGGGCTTCGGCTCGCGGTTCGTACCACCGGTTGTTCGGGCATGGCCTATGTTATTGAGTTCGCAGATGAGCTTGATGAAGGCGATGTGGTGTTTGAAGACAATTCAATAAAGGTGATCATTGACCCGAAAAGTCTTGTCTACCTGGATGGAACTGAACTTGATTTTGGCAAGGAAGGGCTGAACGAAGGATTTAAATTTAATAATCCAAACGTTAAAGATGAGTGTGGTTGTGGTGAGAGTTTCACCGTTTAAACGTAGACTTTTCTTTAAATTGGCCGTGTAAAATGGTTGCGGTCATTTATTAGTTAGCTGTTTTTTAGTGCTCGTGTAACGCTGCTAAGTGGAGAATAACGCCACTTTGTGGAAGTTACACAACCCCATTCACATCGCGAATTCGAATAAGTACCTTGGATATCGAACACTTCAATTTTGAGCAGAGTTACTTTGATCTGTTTGAACTCCCAGTAAGCTGCAACATAGACACAGCACAGTTGCGTGAAAAGTTTATGGATATGCAACGACTGTATCACCCGGACCGGTATGCTGCAGCCTCAGATGCACTGCGCCTGCGAGCTGTTCAGGTAACCGCGCATGTTAATAGTGCGCATCAAACGTTGGTACAACCTTTACAGCGCGCTGAGTACTGTTTGCAACTGGCAGGTATTAGTACAGATGCTGAAACCGATGCGAAAATGGATCCCATGTTTTTAATGCAGCAAATGGAACTTCGTGAGTCACTAGAAGAAGTCCCTGCTGCAACTGACCCTTACAAGTCGCTTGATTCGGTGCGAAAGGAAATTGATCAGTTGATCGATAGTACTGCGGTTGCGGCAAATGAATCGATCAATGAAAAAAAGTATGTCGATGCTCGCGATCTTATTCGGCGTTGGCAGTTTTTAGAGAAGTTAGGTGATGAAGCAAACTCAATTGAAGCGCAACTTGATGACGCTTAACATACAGAAGTGTTGCCTTCAGAGCTACGTTGCTGATCAAGTCAGTAGACAAATAATCAATACACTAACACGGAGCGTAGTGTAATGGCGTTGCTACAAATATCTGAGCCTGGTCAATCAACCGCACCTCATCAACATCGATTAGCTGCAGGTATTGATCTGGGTACCACTAATTCTTTGGTCGCGACTATTAAAAGTGGTTTAGCCAGTGTGTTGCCCGATGATCAAGGCGAGGTGATCTTTCCGTCTGTTGTACGGTATGGCAAAGACGGAGTTGCAGCGATCGGTAAAGCAGCTCGCGACCAGGCTTCAGAAGATCCCTACAATACTATTTCATCTGTTAAGCGTCTTATAGGGTTGAGTGCTGAAGATATAACAGAATCATCAGCGGGGATGATGTTCAAACTTGAGAAAACAGACTCGAGTGTTCCAAGAATTGCCACTGATGCGGGTGCAAAGACCGCCATTGAAGTATCTGCAGATATATTGCGTGCATTGCGTACACGTGCGGAACTTAGTTTAGGCGGTGAATTAACCGGGGTGGTGGTAACCGTTCCAGCGTACTTTGATGATACCCAACGACAAGCAACAAAAGATGCTGCTAAATTGGCCGGGCTTAATGTTTATAGATTGGTTAATGAGCCGACAGCTGCAGCCATCGCTTACGGGCTAGATAGAGCCGACGCAGATTCTACTATAGCCGTATACGATCTTGGTGGTGGTACCTTTGATATCTCTATATTAAAACTGGAAAAGGGTGTATTTGAGGTGTTGTCAACGGCTGGTGATACAGCCCTTGGCGGCGATGATATAGATAACGCTATTGTCGATTGGGTGGTGGCGCAGCATGGTGTAGAGGTGGGTGGCAATGCCGGCTTGCAAAGAACACTGTTAGATCAAGCAAGGGTGGTCAAGCACGCACTATCAACTAATGATCAAGCGCAATTTTCCATTCAGCATGGCGAGCTTTCAATTAATTCCACTGTGTCATTGGAAACGTTTAATAGTTTAGTCGCTGAGCTAATACAAAATACATTGAAGTCGTGTCGCAACGCATTAAGACAAGCAAAGCTTAAAAAGAACCAAATAGATAATGTAGTAATGGTGGGTGGTTCAACACGCGTGCCGGCTGTAAGAGCCGCCGTGAGTGAGTTTTTTGAACGTGAAGTACTGACCGATATAAACCCAGATGAAGTTGTCGCGATAGGTGCAGCGCTGCAGGCCGATGTACTTGCAGGCAACAAACCAGACAGCGATATGCTGTTGTTAGATGTAATACCGCTGTCACTCGGCATCGAGACGCACGGTGGCTTGGTAGAACAAATTATTCCACGTAACACAACTATACCTGCAGCACGAGCACAAGAATTTACCACCTATAAAGATGGCCAAACGGCGATGGCACTGCATGTAGTGCAAGGTGAGCGTGATCTTGTGCGTGATTGTCGATCTCTTGGGCGTTTTGAACTACGTGGTTTCAACCCGGTAGTGGCGGGGCAGGCACGTATTCAAGTGACCTTCCAGGTAGACGCTGACGGCTTGCTAACGGTGTCAGCGGTAGAGCGCGATAGCGGCGTGCAAGCGGAAGTGCAAATTAAACCTTCTTATGGTTTGCGGGATTCTGAAATTGAATCAATGATTAGGGATTCAATGACGAATGCGCAACAAGATGTAGCAGCGCGCATGCTGCAAGAGCAAAGAGTAGAGGCTGAGCGTGCTGTTGAAGCACTTGATGCCGCGATGGCAAAAGATGCTGATGAATTTCTTGATGAGAATGAAAAACAAAAAATAGTAGATGCCCGTGAGGCGGTGGTGCAGTCAAGCACTGCCACTGATGCAGATTCTATTAAAAGCGCCTTGCGAGTGCTTGAAAAAGTCAGTGAAGTGTATGTGTCCCGACGAATGAATGCTTCTATAGGTGAGGCCATGAAGGGCAAAACAATCGATAGTTATGAAAAACAGGACAGTCCAACGTAATGCCAAAAATTACTGTAAAACCGCATCCGGAAATGTGCCCGGAAGGAAAGGAATTTGAAGCCCCGTCCGGAACTTCAATTTGTGATGCTTTGCTTGCAGCACATATTCACATAGAACACGCATGCGAGAAATCCTGTGCTTGCACGACTTGCCACGTGTACGTACGGGCCGGTATTGATTCAATGGATGAAGCTACCGAGCAAGAAGAAGATTACCTTGATCGCGCCTGGGGTGTTGAGCCTGATTCGCGCTTGAGCTGCCAGGCAATGGTGGAAGACGAAGATCTAACAATTGAAATTCCGAAGTACACCATTAATATGGTTTCTGAAGCTCCGCATTAGCCAGCCTGGATTCTGTATTTGAATTTCGGCCCTACTCTATTGGATTAAAAAATGTCGCTTAAATGGACAGACACACTCGATATTGCCATTGAGCTTGTCGATACGCACACCGATGTTGATCCACAGCAAGTGCGATTCACTGATCTACATCGCTGGGTCACTGAATTACCTGATTTTGACGATGATCCAGAAAAATCGAACGAAAAAATTCTTGAAGCTATCCAAATGACCTGGATAGATGAGCTGGATTAGGCAAAATCGTACCATCAGTAAGAAATTCGGGCAGCGAATGCTGCCAAAAAGTAGGGCTAGAGAGCCTTCAAAGCGAGATTTACAATAAAATTGGCTGAAATTGCTTCTGCAGGAAGAAAAAAAGCAGCTAATATTTGACGATTAAGCAGCGCGCGCGTAGACTCGCCTGCTCAATGTTCGGGGCATAGCGCAGCCTGGTAGCGCACCTGCTTTGGGAGCAGGGGGTCGCAGGTTCGAATCCTGCTGCCCCGACCACTATTTTTGTTGGCACTTGTGCTGGCAATACCCAGTAAATTTGATGGCCACTTACCAGAATGGCACTAGCTTGATTCTAAGCCGGACAATCAGATTACACAGGGCTTGAGAGAGTACTAGGTAGCGAACTAGGGTTAAAGCGCCCGTAGCTCATCTGGATAGAGCATCGGCCTTCTAAGCCGAGGGTAGCAGGTTCGAGTCCTGCCGGGCGTACCATCCCGAGCTTGTGGCTAGAACGTCGCGGTCTTGTTGCGGCCTTTTAAGGTTCGCAAAGTAGGGTTCGCAGAATGATGTGCAGCAAATTGATGTAAGTCAGTTAGAACGCTTCCACAGCGCCTGACTGGTGTAGTAAAAAAGTTTAGTGGTGGGCGTAGCTCAGTTGGTAGAGCGCAGGATTGTGATTCCTGTGGTCGTGGGTTCAAATCCCATCGTCCACCCCAACTTTTACAATCTGTGCTTTTATTGTGATTTAAACGTCCGTTTGAACACAATATTTCCAGCAGGAAAGTGCAGCGAGCGGTCAGCTTCGTTTATAATGCGAGGCTTGGATTAAGCGAGAGTGGCGGAATTGGTAGACGCGCTGGATTTAGGTTCCAGTAGGGTAACCTGTGGGAGTTCAAGTCTCCCCTCTCGTACCATCCAAATAACATTGGCGTAACTTACCGCAAAGCAGCCGCATTAGGCCGCAACCGGGCCGCAGGCCAGGTCGCGAACCAAGCGCTTTCAGATATAGCTTCCGCGTTCAGTTTAATTTAACAAAATCCATACAGCCTGGTTGCTGGTGAGGGTATATGCAGGTTACAGAAGAATCCGTAAACGGCCTTGAGCGCACAATCAAGATCCAAGTGCCGTCGCAAGACATAGACACAGCAGTTCAAAAGAAACTGCAATCACTTCAGAAAGAAGTTCGTCTAAATGGCTTTCGCCCTGGCAAAGTCCCGATGCAGGTTGTGAAAAAGCGTTTTGGCGGCCAAGTGCGCCAAGAGGTGCTTGGTGATGTGATAAACGAGAGCTACCACAACGCACTCACTCAGGAAAAATATCGACCGGCAGGTATGCCTTCGATCGAACCTGTCAAAACTGACGAAGAAGAAAACACAGAAGATTTCGCCTACACGGCAACCTTTGAAGTCTACCCGGAAATAGAGCTTGCAAGTTTATCGGGCGCCACGGTCGTCAAGACCGACTGCTCTGTTGAAGATTCCGATCTTAACGAAATGATAGAAACGCTTCGTGAGCAGAAAAAAGTTTGGAACGAAGTAGATCGACCAGCGGCTGATGGCGATCAAGTCGTGATGGATTTTGTCGGCAGCATCGATGGCGAAGAATTTCCTGGTGGCGCCGCTAAAGAAGCACCATTGGTTCTGGGTTCTGGTTCTATGATTCCTGGTTTTGAAGATCAGCTGATTGGCGCCTCAAAGGGTGATCAGAAATCTATTTCCGTCAATTTCCCTGATGATTATCGTGCGACAGAGCTCGCTGGAAAAGAGGCGCAGTTCGAAATAACTGTGCAGGCCGTCAAATTGTCTGAGCTTCCAGAGGTAAATGACGAGTTTGCACAGGAATTTGGCATTGAAGAGGGTGGAGTTGAAGCCCTTCGTGCCGATATCAAAAAGAATATGGAGCGCGAACTTAAGCAAGCGGTTGAGAATCGTGACAAACAATCAGTTATGGATGTTTTGCTTGAGAAAAATGATTTTCCAGTACCAAAGAGCTTAATCAAAGAAGAAATCGGCCGTTTGAGAAAGCAGCTGACTGAGCAAATGCAAGCGCCAGAGGGCGCCGCACCTGAGCTTGGTGACGATTTATTCGAGTCTGACGCTGAGCGTCGGGTGAAATTAGGGCTATTAGTTGCTGAGATAATCAGAAAGCACGAATTGAAGCCGGATCCAGATAAAGTTCGCTCAACTATCGAATCGATGGCTGCGTCCTATGAAGATCCACAGCAAGTGGTCGATTACTACTATAGTAACCAGGAATATATGCAAAACATTGAAGGCCTGGTGTTGGAACAGCAAGTAACGGATTGGGCTATGGAGCAAGCCGCGGTTGAAAGTACGACCGTTTCCTTCAAGGAAGTGATGAATCCAGATAAAAATAAGCAGGCCGGATAAACAGAGCCTGTAGAACAGCGGTAGATACAGAGAATATGAACATGATCAAAAGCCCATTGGACCCATACATGATTGCGCCGCAAGCGACGGGTTATATCCCGAGCGTAGAAGAAGTGACGCCTCGTGGTTCAATGCGCTACGACATCTACTCGCGCATGCTCAAAGAGCGTGTTGTGTTTTTGGTAGGCCAGGTTGAAGATTTCATGGCCAATGTGGTTGTAGCTCAGCTGTTGTTCCTTGAATCTGAAAACCCTGATAAAGATATTTCCTTATATATCAATAGCCCAGGTGGTTCTGTCACTGCTGGAATGGCTATTTACGACACCATGCAGTTTATCAAGCCGGACGTCAGCACATTATGCGTTGGTCAGGCTGCCAGCATGGGGGCGTTGTTGCTGGCGGGTGGTGCATCAGGCAAGCGATTTGCGCTTCCTCATAGCCGCATGATGATTCATCAGCCGTTGGGTGGATTTCAAGGCCAGGCGACAGATATTGAAATTCATGCGCAAGAAATCTTATCTATTAAACACCGGTTGAATGAAGTGCTTGCGCATCATACTGGTAAAGATATCGATGTAATTCAAAAAGATACTGATCGTGATCACTTTATGACTGCCAGCGATGGTGTTGCATATGGTTTGATTGATCGGGTGGTTGAAAATCGTGGTCGCGAGGCGGAAATCGCTTCTTCCTAAAGCTAATAAGCCAGCGTAATCGCTGTATTGCGGTTGCCCCAGCAACATCGGAAGAAAACACCGGTAAGACTGCGGTATAGGCGATATTAACACCGGGATCTCCTTGCAAAATTTCGCGAAAAACGGCAAGGTGACAGTGGCAAAACAGGGTAATCTGTATAATGAGTGACGGCGAAAACAAAAATCCGGAAGACAGTAAACTGCTTTACTGTTCTTTTTGCGGCAAGAGCCAACACGAAGTACGCAAGCTAATTGCGGGACCATCCGTGTTCATCTGTGACGAATGCGTTGACTTGTGCAACGATATCATCACCGAAGAGATGCAAGAGAAAGCGGCCAGCGCCACCGGCGAGCTGCTAAAACCGCAACAAATAAGAGACACGTTAGACCAGTATGTTATTGGTCAAGACGATGCCAAGAAAATTCTGGCAGTAGCGGTGTACAACCATTACAAGCGTCTACAGTATCAAAGCCAAAACGACAAAGGCGATGACGTAGAGCTGGCTAAAAGTAATATTCTATTAGTGGGTCCTACCGGTTGTGGTAAGACTTTGCTAGCGGAAACTCTAGCTCGTTTGCTTAATGTGCCTTTCACAATGGCTGATGCTACTACTCTTACCGAAGCCGGTTATGTAGGTGAAGACGTAGAAAACATTATTCAGAAGCTACTGCAAAAATGCGACTACGATGTAGACAAAGCTCAGAGCGGCATCGTTTATATCGATGAGATCGATAAAATCTCCCGCAAAGCTGATAACCCATCAATCACCCGCGATGTATCAGGTGAGGGTGTGCAGCAAGCACTACTAAAATTAATTGAAGGTACGGTAGCGTCGGTTCCTCCTCAGGGTGGTCGAAAGCATCCGCAGCAAGAATTTCTGCAAGTTGATACCAAAAACATTTTGTTTATTGTCGGTGGTGCGTTTGCAGGGCTTGATAAAATCATCCGTGATCGTTCAGACAAAGGCGGTATGGGTTTTGCCGCTGAAGTGAAAACGAAAGATGAAACAGCAAAGCTTGGTGAAGTGCTTTCAACGGTTGAGCCAGAGGATCTGGTCCGCTACGGTTTAATTCCAGAATTTGTTGGACGCCTGCCTGTGATAGCTACTCTTAAAGAGCTTGATGAACCGGCATTGGTACGAATTCTTACCGAGCCTAAAAATGCTATCACTAAGCAGTATGAAAAGCTGCTTGGTATGGAAAACGTCGAGATTGAATTTCGTGAAGATGCACTCTATGCAGTTGCTGAAAAAGCAACTGAGCGTAAAACCGGTGCTCGTGGCTTGCGTACTATTCTAGAAAACATTCTTCTTGATACTATGTATGACCTACCACAGATGGAAGGTGTTAAGAAAGTCATCGTTGATGGCGCAGTAGTTCGTGGTGAGGCAAAACCGTATTTGTTGCTTGCGAGTAACGACGACACCGGTGAAAGTACTGACGGCGAAGAAGACTTTCGTCGAGCCGCTTCAGACGAATAGAATATTTGGATTAATATTTGACTGGAAAAGGCCCGCTGCATGCGGGCTTTTTTGTGTCTTAATAAATTTACTGCATAGATTTACGGTGTGCGCCACGGTCGCTTCACTAGAATATCGATTCGCATGTTGGCAGCACCATACATGTGAATTGTCGTGTATCGCGATTTTCCGGGCGTAGGCATTGAGGGATCTGTCCTGATATCAACACTGTCGATTTGAGTCGTTTCCATTAAGCAATACTTTTGTGTAGGTTTGGCGTCTGTCCGTAAACTGTTGTGTCATTTGGTGGACCATTTCTGACACGCCAAAGAGATGTGCACGCCTAACGTCGTATATTCATCGTAGTTGAGCTTGTAAAATCCTTCACCGGCCTTACACTAAACACATCAGAGTGGCGATTTTGCTGTTCTGATTATCAGTGAGGCACCATGGCCGATAACTCCAATTCTTCCGGTAAGCCAGCCGGAAAGCCCTCTAGCAAAGCATCAAAAAAAGTCACAGCGACTAAAGCTAGCGGGAAGTCCGCGGCAAAGCTCGATGATGAATCGGGTGAAAAAGCAAAGTCAAATGATCGGGTACCGTTAGTACCACTTCGCGATGTGGTGGTGTATCCGCACATGGTTATTCCGCTTTTTGTTGGTCGCGAAAAATCAATTCTGGCTTTGGACGAGGCAATGTCTCGTGACAAACAAATATTGCTGTCAGCGCAAAACCGCGCTGACATTGAAGACCCGGAAGTTGAAGACATTAGTACCTTCGGTACACTGGCCGACATACTGCAATTATTAAAACTTCCAGACGGCACTATCAAGGTGTTGGTAGAAGGTAGCCAGCGTGCAAAAATATCTAACATAGAAAAAACCGAAGATGGTTTTTTTGCGGCCAGTGCTGAAATAGTGCCGCAAGATGCAGGGCACGATGAAGTAGAAATGGAAGTGCTGGTGCGATCGGTAACAAGACTCTTTGAACAATATGTAAAACTCAAAGAAAAATTAGCCCCGGAAATTCTTACATCACTGAGTGGCTTAGAAGATCCATCTAGACTTGCTGACACAGTAGCTGCACATCTTTCATTAAAAATTGATGAAAAACAAAAAATACTAGAGATAGAACATCCAGCGGATCGGTTAGAGCACCTCATGAGCTTAATGGAAGGTGAGCTCGATATGCTGCAGGTTGAAAAGCGAATCCGTGGCCGCGTTAAGCAGCAAATGGAAAAGAGTCAGCGCGAGTATTATCTCAACGAACAAATGAAGGCCATTCAAAAAGAATTGGGTGATCTTGATGATGTGCCTAATGAATTAGAAGATTTAGCTGAAAAAATTGAATCAGCAGGTATGAGTGTTGAGGCTAAAGAAAAGGTCACAGCAGAATTACAAAAACTCAAAATGATGTCGCCTATGGCGGCTGAGGCCACAGTGGTTCGAAACTACATCGAAACACTGACAAACTTGCCTTGGAAGAAACGCACAAGATTAAAGTCGAATCTTTCTGAAGCTGAATCAGTGCTTGAGGCTGACCATTACGGCCTTAAAAAAGTTAAAGAGCGAATCCTTGAGTATCTCGCTGTACAAAAACGGGTGAAGAAAGCCAAGGGTCCTATATTGTGTTTGGTGGGACCGCCTGGTGTAGGTAAAACCTCGTTGGGTAAGTCTATTGCGCGTGCTACCGGCAGAAAATTTATTCGTATGGCGCTTGGTGGTGTGCGTGATGAAGCAGAGATTAGAGGGCATAGACGAACCTACATTGGTTCAATGCCAGGTAAGATTCTGCAAAACATTACCAAGGCCGAATCTCGTAATCCATTAATGTTGTTAGACGAGATTGATAAAATGTCTAACGACTTTCGTGGTGATCCATCCTCTGCATTGTTAGAAGTGTTAGACCCTGAGCAGAATCACACCTTTACCGATCATTACCTTGAAGTTGAATATGATTTATCAGATGTAATGTTTGTGGCCACTGCGAATAGCATGGATATCCCGGCACCTTTGCTCGACAGAATGGAAGTCATTCGGATACCTGGTTATACCGAAACCGAGAAGCTGCACATAGCAATGAATTATCTCGTACCACGAAAAGTAGAAGATAACGGCTTACGTGAAGGTGAAATGACACTGAGCGAAGATACCGTTCGTATGATTGTTCGCCACTACACCCGCGAGGCTGGTGTGCGTGGTCTTGAGCGTGAAATCTCAAAGATCTGCAGAAAAATTGTTACGCAAATCTTGCTGGAAAAAGGCACCAAAGCTATCACTGTGACTCCAGAGAACCTTTCTGATTATCTAGGCGTGCAGCAATATCGAGTCAGTAAAACTGATCTCGAAGACAAAATCGGCCAGGTTACGGGTCTAGCGTGGACTCAAGTTGGTGGGGAATTGTTAACAATTGAGACCGCAGTTGTGCCTGGAAAGGGCAAGTTTATCTACACAGGTCAGTTGGGTGATGTGATGCAAGAGTCCATTCAGGCTGCCAAAACGGTAGTCAGAAGTCGCGCTCAGTCCCTCGGATTAGAAGACGATTTCCACACCTTGAAAGATATTCATATCCATGTTCCTGAGGGGGCAACACCTAAGGATGGACCCAGCGCCGGTATTGGTATGTGCACCGCTCTAGTGTCCGCTATTACTGGTATACCTGTTCGCTCCGATGTGGCTATGACTGGCGAAATTACTTTACGTGGCGAGGTTTTACCGATTGGTGGCCTTAAAGAGAAATTACTGGCAGCGCATCGTGGCGGAATAAAAACGGTCATCATTCCTAAGGACAACGAAAAGGATTTGGCTGATATTCCGTCAGAGGTGCTAGACAAAATTGAAGTCAAAGCGGCGCAATGGATAGACGATGTTTTGATGATCGCATTGACGAGCTCGCCAGTACCTCTTTTGGGCGATTCTGCGCCTGAGGCACCTGCTGGTAAATCTAAGTCCAGAAAGAAAAAACCTTCCCAATCAGTCAGGCATCACTAGCTGAAACGCTATCGATATGAGGAAGCAGTGTGGTAAAGTGGGCGCATGATTGAAGCGGGGCTGACCGCCCCGCGTACAGTTTTAGCAACACTTTGCTTGCCTGTAGTAGTCTTTTTACTGACGCATGCACCCACCTGGTACAACTTAATAATCTGTCATTACTTCAGATTATAATTATTGGTCAGAATGGCGGCTGCGGCATTTTGCAATTATCTTCGAGGATAACTCTGAATGAACAAAACTGAATTTGTAGACGCGGTTGCTGATGAAGCAGATGTACAGAAGTCTGATGCAGCAAAAATTGTAGATTCAATGACTAAAGTCATTGGTGATGCACTTAAAAAAGATGATCAAGTAACACTAGTCGGTTTTGGCACGTTTTTGGTTAGTCACAGAGAAGCTCGGAAAGGTCGCAATCCACGCACCGGTGAAGAGATTCAGATTGCTGCTTCAAATGTTCCGCGATTTAAACCTGGCAAAGCGTTGAAAGAGTCTATAAACTAGAGCGGATATGTTGGGTGCTTAGCTCAGCTGGGAGAGCATCGCCCTTACAAGGCGAGGGTCGGGGGTTCGATCCCCTCAGCACCCACCACTATATTGGAGCGGTAGTTCAGTTGGTTAGAATACCGGCCTGTCACGCCGGGGGTCGCGGGTTCGAGTCCCGTCCGCTCCGCCAA
>CALGKA010000035.1 GCA_937927895.1 uncultured Granulosicoccaceae bacterium
TGCACGCGCGATCTTGCGGCAGTCACAGGTGATTTTACTTGATGAACCCTTTAGCGCACTTGATCAACAAACACGCCACTCTATGCTTACACTTATCAGGAAGCTTGCCACCGAAAAACAACGCGCTATTGTCATGGTGACTCATGACTTACGTGACTGCTCGGCAGTGGCCGATCAGCACTATATTATTGAAAAGGGTTCACTGCACCTTCAACCTTAATGCCTTTCAACTCTACACACCCTGAGGCTATTCACCTACGCACTTTGATGCTATTCAACCTACGCACTTTGATGCTATTCAGCCTACGCACTTTGATTTGCGGCACGCAGCGCTACCTTGGCTTTTTCATTTGAAGCTAAGCACAGTGACAATAACAGGCTTACAAATACCATAGCGGCAAGTAACGAGAATGCCCAGTCGTAGCTATTGCGTTGATCGTATACCAGCCCTGTAACGATAGGCATCAGCGCGCCGAAAATGGTGCCGCACAATACAATAGCACCAAATATCGCGCCATGCGCTCGCATACCGAAGTACTCCGCGATAGTCGGAGACACCACAGTAAAAAGCGCTCCATGGGTAAAACCATAAACCACACCAAACACAAACAAGTGCGTTGGATTCTTGATTACCAGCAAAGACACCAAACTAAGAAACAACAACAGCAAACAAATATTAAAACAACGTTTACCACCGACACGATCTATAAAGCCACCCACCAACAGACGCCCCACCACGCTACTGGCAGCAATGGTAGATAAAACAGTGGCAGCTGCCGCGGTTGATAAACCATTATCAATACTGTGCGGCACTATATGCGTTGGAATGGTGATCAAACTACCAAAATAGAAAAACTGCATACCCCCTAATATTAAAAGTGATCTGCTTTGACGCGCCTGTTTAAAGGTATAACCTTGAAGTGGCGCGATTGTGTTATTTGATCGTGCCGCAGGCTGTTCTGGCTGCATACCCATTAAATACGCTGCTATCACAAGTATTACAGCCGCACCCACACCTAAAGTCACAAACGCACCACGCCATCCAATACTTGCAATCAGTGCAACCGCAATTATGGGTATAGACATTTGCCCTAGTGCTGTGCCCACCTTAACGATGCCGCTCATCATGCCACGACGCTTGGGAAACCAGCGAGCCACCGTTGAAAGCGTTACTACATCGTGCGCTGCTAAGCCGATACCCACTAACACACCATAAATAGTAATCAATTGCCATGGCGCTTGTAAAAAATACATCAGCATATAGGCAGTGCCCGTGCAGAGCCCGGTGACTATCAACACCCCTTTTGGACCAAATCGATCACTTAACCTACCGGCTGCGATCGCGAATATACCCATATTCAAAAACGCGAGTGAAGTGGCCACTGACAATATGGTTCTTGACCAACCAAACTCAGATTCGAGCACCGTGAAAAATACCCCATAGGCAAAAACACTGCCTATGGTCACCGCCTGTACTAAGAATGCACCAAGAACAATAAAGTAGCGTTTATCCACGAGATAAATCCATTTGAGTAGAGGTATAGCTTAACGCGCTTTACGGTGCTTACGTATCAAAAACTGTACACGTGACAATCGCAGCTGCTCAGAACACGCTTCGCTGATAGCAGGCTATTATATTCTGGATAGAATTTCACTAGCACCTGCCGCCTCACCGGTGTGCATGATAAATTAGCTTCCCGCTTTATTATTCACTACACGCACATTGGAGTTATCGATGAACTTTCCCCACAACACTCTGGCACTATGTACAGCAGTCGCCGCAGCACTCGCTATAACCGCTTGCAGCGAGACTGGCAATCCACAGTTAGATATGTGCAAAAAAATCGCTGGCAACTTACTTCCTGGTTCTGTCGAATATGGTGAGATATCAGAAGTTAAGAACAAAAACGAAATGCACCTCACGCTGCCGTATTCCAGCAATGGTGAATCAAGCGAAGCCGTCTGCACATTCGCTGTCGACCCAAACAACAAAGAGGCCTACCAGACAGCCCCCAAAGAAATGGTTCTAGGCGGCTATGCCATTAGCTCGAAAGATCTGATGAAAGCCTCCTTTGCCTCTAGCAAAGAAGTCCTTAAAGACAGCGCCGATGAAACAAAAAGGCAAGCCGCCGAAGCTGCTGAAGAAGCCAAAGTGATGGCCGCTGAAGCAAAAGACAAAGCTACTGAAGTAGCCGCCGAAGCCAAAGAGAAAGCGACAGAAGTAGCTGCCGAAGCCAAAGCGAAGGCTTCCGAAGTAGCCACGCAGATTAAAGATTCAGAAGCAGTTGAGCGCGCTAAGATGCTAGCTGACGATGCAAAAGATAAGGCGAAATCTGCCCTACTTGAAGGCACTAAAAAGCTTCAGGAAACGTTAGAGAAATAATGCTTCTTGCAGTTAAATTGCTCAAAAAAAAACGCGGCCTGAAGGCCGCGTTTTTTTTGCATGATCACTTTTTATAGCAACCATGAGTTGCCACTGACACTATAAAATTCGATACATACGCAACAAAATATAAGCTGCAGCGATAAGTAAACCGGCAAGATAAATCTGCCACTTATTATCACTTAGCCGATCTATCTTACCAAGCAAAAACGCTATAACTACACCGACTATCAGCGGGATTGCAGCGTTGGTTGCCGAACGCAGCTCATTGCCAGTTGCTGAAAAATTCAAACCGAATATTCCAACTATTGTTGCCAGAGAAAGTAGCACCGCCAAAGCTTTAAATTTCCAGCTTGTGGCTTCCTTTTTTCTACCCATGCATCAAACCCTTCGAAATAAGTTACCAGCTATTCGCTGGTAACTATGACATCAGTGTTGCTCACTTGAATCAACGTACCACCGGATGCCGCAAATGTTGCCAGCTGCGTTTGCATCTCTGTAGTGACATCAAGCCGACCACTCGACGCCGGTGACAATAAAGAACCATGATCACCGCCAGTAAATTTTACCAAGCCTGATCCGCTGGTTGTAGCCGTAATAGTAGTCAAACCCATCACTCTGGCAAGAGCTTCTGTACCGGCCAAAGGTGCACCTGGAATAGCGTTAAACACAACAGTGTCAGCAGGTGAATCTTCGGTACCGTTACCAACCACCTCGATCATATGCACAGGGTGCATTGACGCAAGCTGAGCACCGAAATTAATCGGATCACCCGAATCAACAATCGTTTGCGCAGCCACTACAAACCGGGCAAATTCAGGTGTACCTTCTTCAAGCCCTGCCGCTGATAAACCCGCCTTAATCGGCGGTCCAAACGAAAGTGAGGCGATGGTAGTTTGCACCATACCTGCAGCTGGCATGCCTAAGCTTACCGAGTTTACCGAGTCATCGAACGCTGCAAAGGTTGTAGCGGTAGATCCACCAAGAGAGTGGCCAATCACAGCCTTGCGAGTAACATCAACAGCCACACCAGGAATGCTTCCAAGGCTTGCACTCAATACCAGTAAATCTGCAGCACTTTGACGCAAGTTATCACGCGTATTCAGCAACTGTGCGGGAGAATAGTAATGCCTGCCACTGGGATCAACAATACCATCAGGGCCAGCTTCACCCGTTTCATTATTGACTAAATCAATGTCAAACGTACGCTCTCGATCATTAGGAAAAGGCGTGTTGGCAGCAGCTAGCGGGCTGGTTGCATCTGTGATTCCATGCATTGCCTGATCGATCGCTACCACGGCAAAGCCCGCTTGTGCCATGGAATCAGCGATTGCAAACATATTGGTTCTATCGTTTGTCACACCATGGACAAAAATAACAATAGGCCAACCGGCTTCCGGCATTGCTTGCCCGGAGTTCGCGTTGGGCAGTGTCATCAGTACCGGTATAGTTTGCACACTGGTCGCGATTGGCTGCGGATTAAAACGCGTAAGGAAACTGCCGCCCTCACCACGCCAAAAGCTTGCAATGGCTGCTGCATCGTTAGGTCCTTCGGGTTGAGCTAAGTAGTAAGGCACATCAAGCGTACCAATATAAACATCTGCGATACCTGGCAAGGCTTCGTTGATGTTGTTAGTCGTTAAACCGGTTGGTGCCACTGCTATTGCACCACCTGACTGCGATGCATTTTTAACCGCATTCATCACCGGGGTGATAGATTGAGTTTTAGTAGACCACGCTTGAACGACTGTAGTTCGATCAACACCCAGCGCACCGGCCGCTTCCAGCATTGAATTAACAGAGCGACGTAAAGGCTCCAAAGGTGCAACCGGGGCACCCGTTAAGGGCACAGTACCAGCCACCCATCCAAACGTTCTATTTGCAGTAACCGCCTGACCATCTGCACCTAAAACGCCGTTAGTGATAAGCACTACATAATCAGTGCTTTCTTTAAGTGGAGCTAGTGGCAGAATCGCTATGCTGCTACCAACCGCTACAGCTGCCACCTGCCCCGCACCCAACTCACTCACCACACCTGTGACCAGGCCATTTGCATCGGTTGTCACTTCATAAACCAATACATTCTCACCCAATAGCACAGACGCAGGGTCGAGCGCTTTGCCGAAAGATGCGTTCATCGGTTGCGTGGTTGAAAATCCGTCAAGCGTATTGAGTGCTACCGATGGGTCACCGAAGTTTCCTGCTACATCTTCTGCCACGGGAATGTTAAGAGTGCCATCTTCAGACCCTCCAAACAAAAGTGCATTGGGAAATGGCAGTAATCCATTGGCGGGATCAAACACAGCTTCAGAAGGCAGATTTGCACTGGCTAATTCCGCACTGGCAATTGCCGCATTCACATCGGTAAAACCATCTATGACACTTTGGTCAAAATTATAATCCGTTGGATCAGAACAAGCACCCAGCGCAAGCGCAGATACTAGCAACGGTAGAGATACTTTAAGATTCATTTTCATTCTCCAGTACTAGTTAAATTGCACAGTAACTTGTGCACTGATTATGTTGGCGCTGGTTTCAAATACACCACGCAAATGCGTACCGCCAGGAGCTTCACTTGCGTTGTCTACCGGTGTGTCGTCAATCATTAAGTGTGCAAAACCCGCATCCATAGAGACGCGACTATTAAACTTGTATCCCATACCTACAGAGGCCCAAACACGCTCGTTACCAGGGATTCGTGCGGTTCTAAAGGTAGGTGATGGAACGGGATCTTCATCGTAGGCAACACCTGCTCGCAACGTTAACTGATCACTGTATTTATAGTTCAAACCACCAGACACTCGCCATACATCTTCAAATTTGAGTGTGTTGAATGTATCTGGTTGCGATTCTGGTTGATCGAAAACAATCCGTAGCTCTTGAAAGCTACTCCAACCGGTAAATGTTGCATCAGCAAGTAGCTCTAGCTGATCATTAACTTTGTGAGCAGCAGAGAACATTAGTGTTGGTGGCAAGCTTGCTTTTGCGGTAACGCCCTGATCAAGAAATTGAGGTATCACGGTTGGTGAACCTTCAAGAGGCAGTGGCAGGCTCGCAAGAAGCGCCTCAAACCCGGGATGGTTAGTGAAATCTGCTGTGCCATCTAGCTCATGATCAACTCCATGCCGATACGCCACACCCAGCTTAGTGCCTTGCCTTGGTTTGTATAGCAACCCAAGATTAAAAGAAACAGCTGCGCCATCGCCACCGATATCTGCATAACCATCAGTCGCGGCTACCCCGGGCCCACTTAGACCAGCGTTAAGACAATCAAGTGAATCTATTAAGGGGCTTGCCGATAACCCAAAGCAAGTACCGCCACTATCAACAGCACTGCCTAGCTGGGCACTCATGGTTTGGATACTTAAACCACCACCAATATTCAGGTTGTCGTTAACTCTGTAGGAAATTGAAGGATTAATATCAAGCGCTGCGACTGCAGATTCTATCGCCTGGTATCGACCTACCCAGTCTCTGTCATAGTCACTTGAGTTACCGAACGGCACACTTAAGCCAATGCCTAAGGTTACTCCTTGCTTTAGCGGATGCACGTAATAGAGGTTCGGCAAGCCTGTTGTGCCATTAGCACCAACTGCTTCTGCAGTGGCAAAATCCGGATCAACATATTGCTGCCCGAAGTTTGGCAGAAACGCCGGGTTTAGTGTTGTACCTCTATCGGTAAATTCACTGCTCACACCGATCACATGACCTGCTACCAACAACTCTCTTTCTTTGAGCTCAGACATGCCAGCAGGGTTAAACCACACGGTTGATGCATCTTGACTAACCGCCGCAGCGCCAGCATAAGAGTTGCCAAGGCCAGAAGCTCCCTGCTCAATCAGAGCGAATCCACCGGCAAAAGATGCTTCGCTGGCCGCTATGGCGCAAAACAAGAAACTGGCTTTTCTCATATTTATTCTCCTACGTGACAAGTTTGACTAAATTCAAAGGACTAATCTCCCTAGCTTAACAAATACGGGGGCTCGCGAGTACACAGGCGCGACAAGCATAGGCTGCACATCGATCCCACTTTTCAGGTTTCACGCTATACTCTGTCTTACCGTCGCATGGGAGTCTCACACATGGAAATGAACAGAAACACTAATGCTCGCTCATTGCTCAAGCGTAGCGAATGGCCCAGCGAATTAACGGCAAGAAAACCCGGCAAATGGCCATTGGCTGTCACTGCAAGCCTTGCTATCGGTCTTGCGTCATCTCTTACACTCGCGAACACCTTCAATATTGATGTTAGCGAAACAGAAATAGCTGTCCAGGCAAACAATGCCAGCCTTAAAGAATTACTGCAGGAACTAGAAAGACTCACTGGCATTCCAGTCAAGTTTGTTGCCGATACTGATGAACGGGTGTCTTTAAATGTGGGGCTAACATCGGTTGAAAACGCCATCGGTAAGATTACGCCGAATCACATGATTGTGCATGAAGACAAACAGGGTAAAAAGGTCATTAAAGAGCTGATCATTATTCCCAACGATTCGGGCACGAGCGGCGGTGGGGCGGATTCCTCTTTTTTACCTAACGGGCAACCTGCACCTGCGATTGAACCGCAATTAGAACAACCACAACTCGATCAACCGCAAGCAATGCCGGCACCAGGTGCGCAACCATTGGCACCAACGGAACAACCGATTACAGATCCGAATATACCTGTGAACTAAATATTTTCCACAAGCCAAACCAATAAGCTGTTGATGGTTAGTTTAGAAGTCCCACTGAGCTTGAATCGGTTTAGCTGATTTGACCGCAGGCTGTGTGACGAGCTTTTTGTTTTCAGGGTTCGGCTGCTGCCAAAACATTTCACGCAAGCCCGACTGCCTCACCGATCGCTTGTCTATACACCCGATAAACTGATCCGCGTTGGCAATCACAACCACTTTGCTTTTTGCTCTTGTGACGGCGGTATAAAGCAATTCCCGGCTTAGTATAGGACTATCAGTATCTGGTAAAACCACCACAACCGTATCAAACTCTGAGCCTTGGCTTTTATGAATGGTCATCGCATAAAAGGTATCGTGCAGCGGCAGGCGTGAGGGACTGATCGTTTTTGGTGTGCCAGACAAATCATCAAATGCAAAATGCACCAATGGGACTTGTTCTTCGTTGTGCAATACCAAACCATGGTCACCATTGTATAAGCGCAAAGGGTGATTATTTTCCGATATCATCACAGGTCGTCCATGATAATAATGCTGCTCTAGATCTATAAGCCGTTGATCTTGTAAATGCCGTTCAACCATGGTGTTAATCTTTATGGCACCTGTATTGCCACGCCTTAGCGCACACAACACACCAATCTCTGACATTTTTTCAAGCGCCGCTGCTGGCGTTTCTGCACTCGCAATATTGGCAAACACGGGCACAACAAGTTCCCGTAGAATTTTATCAATGTGCCCGGTGCTGTGCGGTAACAGTGAAAGATTTGGATACTCGTCTGAATTAATCAGATGTAATGCTTGTTCGCTGTCACCGGTGTTAATCGCTGCTGCAAGCTTTCCAATCCCACCTTCGTCTTTGGCTCGATGACTCTTGTGCAAATACACTATGCGGTCGGAAATTTTTCCGCCAGGGTTTTCAGTGACTGGCAAATTGCTTATACCGGCTTGTGATAGCTCGCTGCAATGCACCTGACTAAACTCAGCTACCGACCTACCACCGCATATATCGCCAAGCACCATGCCAGATTCAACAGAGTGCAGTTGGTCTTTATCTCCTATTAATACGATCCGGGTATCTGTAGATACAGCTTCGAACATACGTGCCATTAACGGTAGATCAATCATTGATGCTTCATCGATAATCACAACCTCGTACGGCATCGGGAATTCGGCACAGTGAATTGGCTCTACACGGCCAGGACGAAAACCCAACAAACTGTGTAACGTGACCGCTTCAAATGTATCGTCTGCAAGTTTCAATTTTGCCAACAATCCGGCCAATTCATTTTGAATAGATTGCGTTAGCCTTGCTGCCGCTTTACCTGTTGGGGCGGCAAGAGCAATCTTACGTGCATCAACCCCCTGCTCTATCAGCACCGCTAAAAGTGCAGTAACTGTGTAGGTTTTACCAGTACCAGGCCCACCGGTAATAACACTAAAATTATTCATAGCAGCATTGGCAACCGCTACTTTTTGCCAATCAGGTTGCTCTGAAACTTTGAATAGAACATTGAGTACCTCTTTTAATTTTTCAGTATCGACCGTTGGTTTTTTTGCGTCTATTAATTTCTTTATTGAACGGGCTAGCGATTGTTCGAACATCCAATAGCGAGCGAGATAGAGTCGATTTTTATCGTCAAGTATAAGCGGTGTTACCAATGGCTTTTCATTTAGTGCATCGTTTTTTTCGGTTTTATCGCTACTGGCAGGCTGTTCATTCACACCCTGTGGCGCTTGATTATCTGCTTGTAGCTTAGCTGGCTCTGTTACCACTCTTTGCGACAACAGCACCCGGCGCCAATGATTTAGCTTGGGTAGTTTTTGCCTAACCACACGAAGATCCGGGTTTGTATAGAGCGAGTTATTTTTTACCGAATCCAGTGCTATGCAGGTATCACCCCGCGACAATCCGTTACTGGCCAATGCAGCAGCCAATAACAATTCTGGTACTTCTTCACCATTAACCTCTATCATGTATCTGGCAAACTGAACATCAAAAAGACGTAAGTCACCTTGCAACTGCGCGTGCCTTAAGAAGGTTTTCATTAGGCTGCGGACCGCGAAGATTGCATAACTTTATCTAGTGCATCAATAAGTTCAAACGGTGGTTTGTCATTCCACACACCAACATTGCTGTTCGGGCGCATACCTCTAACAAACAAATAGAACACACCGCCAAAGTGCTGATCATAACTATAATCGGGTAGTCGCTGTGCAAGATAGCGATGTAGCGCTAATGTATAAATAAGATACTGCAGTTCATAACGATGCGAACGCATAGAATCAGCCAGGGCCGCCTGATTGTATTGCTCCACTGTCTCACCAAGCCAATTGGATTTATAATCAACAATGTAATAGCGCTGATCCTTGCGCACCACCATATCAATAAAACCTTGCATTAAACCTTCAAAAGCTTTGAAATTAAGTCCGTCAGCAACACCATTATATTTCGCATGCGGCGAGATGACCTGCCGCAGTGATTCCGGATCAAGGTTATTTACAGTGAAGAAAAACTCCATTTCGTTGAGTCGGTCTGGCGGACTTATATTTTGTAAAACCAGCTCCCCGTTACCTGAAAGATCTGCAGCAAGTGTATTATTAATAACTTGCAGTATGGCTGGTGTCCAATCCGTTTTCTTGTCACTGTGCATTGTCGACAAATGACCATAACGCTGCAGTGAGGCTTCCATCAATTCGCCTAAATTGGCAGTATCTGTGAAGTCCATAAACTCGAACACTTCATGCAACAACTGCCCCGTTCTAGCACCTGCGGGTAAAGATGAAATCAGTTTCTCTTGCGCATCAGCTTCTGTGACAGTAGCAGGTACTTCAAGCTCAGTATCTTCTGTTGCCAATTCATCGTGGTCTGGCAAATCAGCATCTACACCCCGTAAAAGACCAGTATAACTGTTGAGTCCCCAACGACTGTTTATGTGCGTATTAAATTCACGCAGACTCAGCTCAGTGGTCACGTGTGATTCTTCAAAACGGATAATGCCAAGGTCAATGTCGGTTAATTCAATAACGCCTTTTGATCGCTGAGCGAGTAGTTGCAGATCATTTTTCATCTGTTGGAAATCCGCCTTTTTCTTGCTATCTAATTCCCCGTGAATTAGATACCAAAGTGCAGATTTATTAACATAATTCGAATCACCCCAATACATTACACAATGGGACTTTGCGCGAGTTAGCGCGACATACAACAAACGTAAATCTTCCGCTAACTTCTCTTGCTCTTGAATGGCTTTATGATCAGCAAAATCATTTGACCCGAGATCTATTATCGCGCGCAGGTTCTCCGGATCATGGAAGCTCACTATCGAAGATGATGGCCCGGGCTTTAAGGAATCCGGGAACGGTATATAGACCACTGGATACTCTAATCCCTTACTTTTGTGCATAGTGACTATCTGCACCAAACCCTCATCGCTTTCTAAGCGCAACAGAAGCGATTCTTCACCAGGGGTTGAATAAGCTATTTCATGCTTAAGCCAATTCAAGAGTTCTTCAATCGACGCCACTTCTCTGGACCTCACCTGCAGCAACTCACCTAGTTGCGATAAGTTGGTGATACGTTGCTCACCATCCGGACTCAGCAGTAAGCGTTGAGTCACTTCAAGCTCTAACATGAGGTACTGAAGCGCATGCATAAAACCACGCTCGTACCATAGTTCTCTGGCTGTAATAAAAACGCCGATGGTTTTATCCCATTGGATTTCATCAGACAGCAACTGCTCCATTGCGCTGGAATCATACCCGATCAGACTGGTAATCAATGCAGAGCGCACACGACCTTCACGCCCGGAGAATGCCATGGCTTCAAGTAATAACAATAATTCTGCAGCCTCAATAGTATTAAAAACAGTCTGATTGGGCATACTGACACTGCGCACACCGACTCTTCTAAGCGCTCTCTGCATCATACTGGCATGCTTATGAGATCTCACCAGCACTGCAATATCGGCAGAGCTAACCTGGCGATCATTGATAACAGCATTGCCTGCAGCACCTTTATTCAGTAACGCTGCGATCTCTGATGCGCAAGCCATTGCTATAGTCTCATCAGTCCGGCGCTCCTCACTATAGTCAACAAGACGAAACTGCATAGGTGTTATGTCAGCACCCTCAATATTCAGCACATGACGTTCATTACTTTGCGAGGCACCAACCGGTCGAAAAGGCATTTGATCAAATACAAAAGCATCATCACGGTTGCTGAAAAGGCAATTAACCGCTTCTACCATAGCCGGTGTTGAGCGCCAATTGGTTAATAATGTATAGCGATTTTGTGCCTCTTGCACGGCCGCCATATAAGTAAACACATCCGCACCACGCCAGGAGTAAACCGCTTGCTTTGGATCACCAATCATGAAAAAACCACAATCGACCTGGCCTTGATAAACGGTATTAAAGATTCGGTATTGCTCTAAGTCGGTGTCCTGGAATTCATCAATCAACGCGTATGGCCAAAGTTCTCTGATTTTCATAGCCAGGCGCTCGCCACCTTCAGAGCTTAGTGCTTGATCAAGCCGCGTTCGCATATCTTCAAAATGAATAAGGCCGCGGTCTCGTTTGTAGAGATCGAGATTGTTGATTAAAAACTCACGAGCTTGAATGATCGCGGCAATCTTTTGCCATTTAACATAGCGGTTAAACAGGTCTTCAAATCCATCACACAAACCAAAGAAACGATGCACAGGGGGATCAAAATTTTTGTTAGTTTTACTGGTTAACCACTCCTGCGTGATCAGTTTAAATCTATCATTTTTAGGTAAACTCTTGGGCAATTGATCGGACGACATCACTGACTTCACCCAATCAATTATTTGTTTTTTTGAGTCAACTCTGTACGAGCCCCTATTTAAAGCGCCCACATCGTCTTTAAACACCTCTTGAATACGTTTTGAGCTGTTTCTCCAACAAAGAGATATGTCTTGATACTGCGCTTTCAAAGCAGTTGCTAATTCTTTGAAAGCGGACTCACTGTATTCAGGAATAAAGACAGCGTCACGCATTCTAAGGATTGTATTAAGCGTATTTAGCAATGCATCTGGCGAACTAGCCAAAGCTAAAAGATTCTCTACCTGCAAAGCGTCGCCATTACCGACCACATGACGCCAGTAATCGCGTGCTACCTCGTGCCGAATCTCAGAATCATCTGCTATAAGCTCTATGCGCAAAGGCAGGCCACTTTCGAAGGCAAAGTCCTGCAATACACGTAAACATAATGCATCAATGGTATAGACAGATAAATCATCTAAGCGTGCCACTGCATCACCGATTAGCTTTAAAGCGTCTGTCGCATCTACCGATTTTATTATGTCGGCAAGTATTTCATCTTCAGATGCCACTATAGTATCGGGATAACGCAACCATCGGTGAGCAAGCATAAGCCGCTCTGACAGCTTTATGCGTAACTCTTCGGTTGCGGCAATGGTAAAGGTTACCACCAAAATACGCTCAATACTGACACGGCGCTGCAGCACCAAGCGTAAAAATAAAGTGGTTATTGTGTAAGTCTTACCGGTACCCGCACTCGCTTCAATAAGTGTCGAGCCGTTTAAATTTATCTCCAGAGGCTTAAGCACATTCATTCTTCGCCCTCTTCTTCAACGTAGTCGTCTGTAGCCGCTATTAGTTCTCTGTTTTCAATTAAGGGGGAAAAAACCGCTAGTGACAGCCTTTCGAAGTCTTCGTTTAAAGGGTTAGACACCCCACGCCAAACAATGGTGTTGCCATATTCTTCACACTCCTTGCGCTGAAAGCGCGAATCACCCGCCCATATTTTATACGCCTTCCAGTAACGCTTATCCGGATCATCACTATTTGCATACGCATAGGACGATTCAGGAAAATACGGCTGTGGTGCTACCAGGCCCTGATGTCGCGCTTGCAATAGCACCTGCAGGAGTTGCAGCGGGTTTTCGACAGTTTTAAATAACAAAGTCTCGCCTTCAAAAACATAAGCGCTTTGTTTTTTCACCCCCGGGTTTTGAAGTGCGCAAAGACACAGATGTTCGATCCAAAGTGCGATGATGTATTTGCTTCGCAAGGCACCAAAGCGCCACCTGAAAAGTCCGTTTTGTTGTAAACCTGTGAGATGACCTTGAAGTAAAAATGAATCTATTTCCAGCGCTACCTCAAGAGGTTGCACAAGGGCTGACTCATGTTTTAAGACACGTGCATCAAGTGTAATGGCTTTATCTAACGTAGCATTAAACAATAATTCTCCATTGATCCCATCAGGGGTTATTCCCTGCGCGTAGAGCGTTTGCTTTACATCTTCCTTTGGTTGGTTTTTAAACAGTTGCAGTGCTTGTTGGTTGAACTGCCATTTATCTAAGCCGGTTAAATCAAATGGCTCTATAGACTTAAGCTCGTCTTCACCGTAGGGCAGTCTCACATCTAAGCGGTTTACTAAAAAGTGCTTTGACGGATCTGTGTAATAAGCGATTAGATCGTGCAGATAAACCACTTTAGATGGCTCTGCAAGTGCACTATTACCTGACACGAACGGCGGCTCTTCATTGGCCGGTGTGGCTTTAGCTGCATCGAACCAATGCGCCTTGTAGTTAAATAAACGCTCATTTGAATGATCAAAGTAACGCACACTAAATGGCTGCAAAGGATGCTGTAGCACTGTTAGTGCCTCAGAAGACGATTCACCTGCACGCTGACAACTTGAATTAATGTAAGCTAGGGTCTCTGTTACGACTGTAGATGCTGCTTTCGGTGAGTTGTCACGACTGTCTCTACCGGTGTAGCTGATATACAACACATCACGTGCAGATAACAGCGTCTCTAAAAAAAGATAACGGTCATTATTGCCGGATAAACGATCCCCGCGCCGTGGGTGCATGGCCATCAGATCAAATGACATAGGTCTATGGTCACGTGGGAAATCATCTGCATTCATACCGAGCAAACACACCACTCGAAATGGTATTGAACGCATTGGCACCATATTCGAAAACGATACACGGCCCGTTAGAAATTGTCGGACGTTGCTGGTGTCTTCGAGTACCGTGTTAACAACCTCAAGTAGTACGTTTATATTAACTGGCGTATCCGTTTGAGTTGATTCCGCCGCCATATTGGCCTCGGTTAACGATGCTAACAAGCCTTCACGCATAGACTGCAGCGCATGACGCTCACTGTGATCAGGATCAAAAAACGCCTCGATAATTTGATCTATCTCAGTCAGCCAATCTGTCACCAGGTGTTCCGCTTTTAAGCGTCTACGCCATTGCCGACACAGATCAATAATATGTTGAAGTATTCCAAGCCGATCACTATCGGTGCCTTCTACCTCACTATAAGGCGCAACACCTTCGTATAGGTCTGTTTCTGACGGTAGCGCATAGCCGACAAACATGCGCTTAAGACCAAATTGCCAACTATTAGTACCAAGTGCTGGCAAACCAAGCTCGGCACGCATGTCTGCGTCAAGTGACCAACGGATGCCGCTCTCACTTATCCATTGACGCAAGCGATTTAAGTCTGATAGCTCTAGTTTAAAACGACGGCGTATAGCCGGCACCTGCAAGAGCTCGATGATATCAGTCGATTCAAATCTGGATTCCGGCAACTGTAACAATGATAAAAATGCTTCAAGCAACTGTTGTTCAGATCGCAAACGACGATCAGACACCGACCACGGGATGCGTTGCTTGCTGGACACAGAACCAAACACCGCATCTATAAAAGGCGCATAACGATCAATATCCGGAGACATTACAATGACATCACGCGGCTCTAACTTGGGTAAGATCTCAAAAAGATGTAGTAGTTGATCATGCAGCACTTGTACTTCGCGCAATGCACTATGACAACTATGAACTACAACGGAGTGATCAGTTGCGGCAATGGCGGCTCCCGACCCATCGCTTTTGTCCGATAGCTCCAGGATGTCGCTTTGTAGACTATGAAGCAGGCTTTCCGACACAGGCTGCACAAAAGACTCTGACTCTTCCACTTCACGCTCAAGCAACAGATCTAGAAACCCCTGCCCTGCATGCCCCCAAGATGCCAACATTGGGTTACCAATATCAAGCAAACCGACTGGGTCTGCATTGTCGGTTTGACTACCCAGTAAACGATAAGCCTTTGCTCGACGCCGGGCTTGTGATTTTTCGCCTTGAATATCAGCCCAATATTCAGAACAGGGATTCAAATAGTAAAGAGTTATCTCTGTGTGCTGTGCAAACCACTGCATAAGATCCAGGTATAACGGTGGCAAACTGGATATTCCAAATATTGACACCCTTGCCGGCAGTTTGTTGGTAGGTTTTGTACCCGTCATTGAAAACAATTGCTTTCTGATATCACCCCAACTTTGAGATTCATCATTACTGGCAAGTGCGCGCCACAAAACAGCTTGCCAATGCACTTCTTTACCTTGCTGCCATTCTTCTATTAAGTCAGCGCGGTAACTTAAATATTGTTCGAAGGTTGCAGCTATTTTTCCAGCTAGCTGGAATCGCTTTAGGCTGTCTTGATCATCAGACAAATAATGTTCTAGTTCTTTAAAAACTGACTGCGATAAGAATTCGGGCAGCAGATTAAATATTTGCCATTGCAGACGCATTTCATTACGTGGTGGCGAATCTGGTAACTCAGGCAACCAACACTGTGCCGCTTGCCATAAAAAAACACCAGGCGTCGAAAACGTAAAGTTTGCGCTTATACCTTCACGCTCTGCAATCTGCTGCGAAAGCCAACGCGACATTCCTGGGTTTTGCACCACAATCACCTCAGCATCAAACGGATCACCCGTATTGATCTGTGTTAGCAATTGAGCCAGCAAACTTTCTAAATGATTGCTGCTATGTACGTGAAGCATTTTACTCCGGTGATCCGCCAAGCAGAAAAGCACTTAGTGGCAGTTTCCGCGCTTAGAATTCAAAGTAAAATTATACCAGAATTAAAGTGTGATCAGCGCTCTATAGGCACGGATAGCAGAGTTGTCTTAGCACCTGGACCACTATTTAGTTGGCCACCATTCAGGCCACTCGGCCTGTTGCAGTCGCCACGATAACAGACTCAAAAAAAGTCACCTGGCCACCTTCCTCCACAGCGTTGTCGTGTCGGTCTATTTTTATTTCAATGCTAGTGCCTCCCGCATCAGTGGCTTTTTGCACGGCTAGCTCTGTTGCCACTTCAATAGCCCACTCAGCACCTGGCTCAAGACCATCAAACTCCCGCTGTTCTTGAGGTGCGTGCACCAATACTCTTTTATTACCCGATACAGGGGAAATGGTTATCTGCGCCGATTGCCTGACTATGCCCACAACAGCACCAATGGCATTGGCCACTTCAGCATGCTCTGGCACAACTATTTCTGCCTGCATAAAATCACAGATAGGCGGGTAAAAACTCAGTGCCGGCGCACCAATGCCAATCACAGGCACATTGAGTCTGGCTGACATACCCAGCCAAGTGTCTGTATCAGCTCGCGCCTCACCACTCGTAAACATATCCTCTAACAGCGCACGGTTACGCGGATGCATCGGCTTACCAAACACGCCGTTTGCATCGTTGATTACGGCGGTCATCAGGCACATGGCCGATTGCCTCGACATCTGCGACAACATGCTTGTACTAAACGCCTCAGCATCAGGCCAGCTTTCACCTAAGTTGAATTTACTATAGCGACTTAAGAGAGTGGCCCCCATTAGTGACGCTTCGGGTGACCAGTCGGCTTGCGAGCCACATACGTGGGCCGCATCTGTCGGCGTGAATCCCGCCAACGTTAAAATACCCATTTCAATTAGACGCTTCATCGCTAGTGAGAAGTGCCGCTCTGCAAAAACAGATTGCATCGATTGCGGGTGATTTTTAACTTCATTAATCAATGCACGCTGCTGGGCTGTTAACCTGACGGATTCATCTGGCTCTGCCTGTAATACGATAAACCTTGCGGTATTGGTTTTAGTCCATGGCTCATCAATGTAGGCTTGTAATTCAACAAGCACTTTCGGGTAGCGTGAAGCCAGTACACATAGCGGCATTACTTTGTGCGGCCCAAAGGTAAACTTGCGCTGCTCTCTGTCATAGCGGATTTCGCTATCACCACCTAAGCCGTGAGTATCAATTTTTACCGCACTCACCATCGTGCGCCAACCATTCACACTGGCACCCTCGCTACTCAGTAAGGGCTCACCATTTTTTATTATCGCAACATCCGTCGTGGTTCCACCAACATCAGATACTAGCATCTCCGGTAGATCAGCCAGGAACTGCGCCCCCACTACACTAGCCGCAGGCCCCGACAAAATCGTTTCAACCGGTGAGTGCTCTGCGAAGTCTGAGCTTACTAAAGTACCATCGCCGCGCACCACCATTAACGGCGCTTCAATTCCGTGCGTCGCCATCGTTGCCCTGGTGGCAACAATAAGGTCTTTTATAAGCGGAATCAGCCGGGCATTTATAAGTGCGGTTAGCGCTCGTCGCGGCGCATCTAAAGAGGCACTGAGTTCATAACCACAGGTGACTGGTAAGCCGGTGACTTCACGAAGCTTGTCCCTTAATGCCACCTCATGCGCCGGGTTACGCACAGAGAACATAGCAGAGATCGCCACTGCCGCAATGCCATTACCCAGCGCTTGCACTTGCTTAACAACAGTATCAAGATCCAGCGGGCAGCTCTGATGCCCCGCTGCATCATGCCCACCCTCAACCATAATCAACGGCATGTCCCGCGCCGCTTCATCAAGATTGGCAAGTAATAGTTGCGATGGCCGGTAACCGACAAGAACTATCGCGGCCTTTGCACCATGACTCTCTACTATGGCATTGGTGGCAAGCGTAGTGGACAAACACACCAATGAAACGTCTGCCGGGTTACGTGCACCTAAAGTTTTACCAATCGATGCTGCAATTCCTTCTATTAGATTGTGGCGCGTAGTAAGAGACTTTGATTTCTCGACGACTACCTGCGTCTCACTATCTACCAAGACGGCATCGGTGTACGTACCACCTGTATCTATACCAAGACGCAAACTCATCGCAAAGCCTAACTCTAAATAGCAATAGGAATTGTGGTCTCCCACAACGTGTCCAGCGAATACTGACATCTTGACGGAGGCAAGATTCCCTCCAAACGACAACCGATTGTCTATGCCATCCACTTCACAGTTTGGGCATGCCGCTAAGTGATTTTACTGGCCAGGAACACCACCCATAAGACCTTTCTTTTCAATTCATTAGGCTACTTAAGTTAAAGCAACTTCGCGAATACATTACGAGCCTCCAGCTCAATCCTAGTGAAATCAGGTCGTTATAGAGCAGGATATGAAAAAACAAAGCGGCATGACACTCATTGAGCTCATTATTGTGGTGGCTATAGTAGGCATTATTGCCTCGCTGTCTGCACCGAATTTCGGCTCACTGATGAAAAACAGTCAATTAAAAACCACTTACAACACTTTCACAGGGGTGATTTCAACCGCTCGTGCAGAGGCGGTTAGTCGTGGAGTCTCGATTACCGTTTGTGTTAGCAAAGACCAAACAAGTTGCTCGACCGAAGCCAGTGACAATTGGTCGGACGGATATATAGCTTTCCTTGATAGAGACCGCGACGGCATTCGAGACGGCTCTGATACTCCACCAGAAGAAATTTTGGTTTACGAGCCACCGGCATCAGGCGGTATCACTATCAAGTCCGCTACCGATGATTACACTAACTCGATCACTATTGCCCCAAGAGGCCGTTTAACCAGCGAAGGCACATTCGTTTTCTGTAGTGGCACTGATGCCACTACAGCAAAAGCATTAAATCTATGGGTCACGGGTTTAGGTCGGCTGGCAACAGACAGCGCCGATGATACGGATACCATCGTTGAAGGCGCTGATACAAACAACGTCAGTTGCACATAAGAGTCTTATATTATGATCAACAGTAAAAATTCTACTGGCGGGTTCGCGTTAATAGAAGTACTACTCGCTGTAGTGATTCTAGCTATTGGCTTACTGGCAGGTTCAAAAATGCAAATCCTTGGTATTCACTATACTCAAGGTGCTATGTCACGCTCGCACGCAGCGCTGGCGGCAAGCGATATTATTGATCGCATGAGGCTCAACCCTGACGGGGTTGCCGCGGGTGCTTATGACGGCAAGTCAACCGAGACAATCCCCGCAGACCCAGGATGCACTGCAACAGGTTGCACATCAGCGCAGCTCGCTAATCTTGATCTACGGATGTGGGCTCGTCACTTCGGCGGTTTAGCAGCAGATGAAAGCATTAGCACGGCACTGCCACCTGGTGCGAAAGGCACTATAACAAGGGAAGCTACCGGCAAGCATACCATTCATATTGAATGGAGCGATCATGTTCAAGGAAAAAATGCGGAACCACGAGAAATTAACATCGGGGTAACGCTTTAATGAACACATTAAAGACACTCAGACACAGCCCTGTTAAGCAAGCGGGTCTGTCACTCATCGAACTGATGATCGCATCGGTTATTGGATTGTTTATTCTAGCGGGCGCTGTGACCATTTTTTCAAGTAACAGCTCCTCTTCTTCTATGTCTAACGGCATGGCGCGCCTACAAGACAGTGGCAGAGTCGCATTAGATATTATTAGCAATAGCGTTCGAATGGCAGGCTACTCAGGGTGCCGGTCAGAAACAAAAGCTTCTCCATCACAGCTGGCTGTGGGGGCACCCGACTACGTACTACCGGACACAGCAATTTGGGGTTCTGAATATACAGCTGGTGGAACCTGGTCACCCACTCGCCCAGCAGAGTTAGCCAACCTCACAAACAGAGTTAGAGAAGGCACTGACGTAATCTATCTACAACATGGCAGTGGCCGAACAACTTTCCTTGCTACCAACATGACTAGCGCTAGCGATAACCTTGTGTTAAACAACAACCCGGACATTAAATCCGGTGAACTGGTAGTGATTTCCGACTGCACTACTGCCGATATATTTCGTGCATCAGGCGTAGCTGATGACACCGCAGGCAATCCTGTACTGACTCATGCCGGAGGCACCGTCAACAGCAGTGGAAATTTAAGCAAACCTTACACAGGCACAGCAGACACACAACCTTTACGTGTAATGGGATTCAATGCAAACGCCTACTTTGTAGGAGATACTGGTCGCGACAACGCCGCAGGGGAAGATATCTACTCTTTATTCACCCTTGACACAACAGCAGCGACAATTGGTACCCCGACCGAACTGATTGAAGGTGTCGAGAATATCCAGATTTTATACGGTGAAACCCTACCAGCATCAGGCACCGTTCGATATGTTTCTGCCAGCAACGTTAGTGATTGGGTAAATGTAGCTAGCGTACAAATAGGCCTGCTGATTGCCACCACCGATTCTGCAGGCAACTCAAACGATACACGAACCTATAACCTGGCAGGCACGTCAATTGGATCAACGGGCAATGGTGCACATGCGGGGGATCGACGCTTGCGAGCCAGTTTCAATAGCACAATACAGCTGCGAAATCGCAACTTAAGTTTAAACTAAGGCGGACTTATGCATAACTTACAGCAACTGAATTCGCTACCAGGCGATCAGCGCGGCGCAACACTTTTTGTAGCTCTTGTTCTATTGGTGCTTATCTCACTCATTGGTGTTGCTACGCTTAAGAGCGCTACCGTTGTAGAGAAATTATCGTCGAGCGATTACCAAAAGAACCTTTCCTTTCAGGCGTCTGAAAGTGCCGCCATAACAAGCCTTAAAGACACTGAAAATATGACAGCCATATTTGGCGACGCGCCAGTTTCGGGTCAAATCGACATAGAAACAAATATTGAAAACACATCTGCCAAAGTGCGGTATGCCTACGTTGGCAAAAGCGTCATTGAAGGGGCATCGATTGGATCTGTCGTAGGCCAACAATTCACTATTACATCTGATGGACAGATAACCGGTGACGCCAACGCATCTACCACCAGAACTGTTCACGGCATGCTGAAAATTGTTCCTGCACTATAGCCCTGTAAAAGCCACCACATAACCACCTTTTACAAAAGCTTTGCCTTTAAGGCAAGACTTTCACTAAATCCAGTAACAGAGATTAATCCCAGTTTCCTTTCTCACCACGACTGCTTAATTCAAGAGTAGCATCACCTGCCGATGCATTTTGCGCTGTTGCCTTAAGGTTCACACATCGCCTGATCGAAGTACCACAAGCTTCTGCAGTGATCACATGCCGTTGGCTGCCCGTCTCGACCATGGCACCATAACCTAAGTCGGTAAGCGTGGCAGTGTATTTAAGCTCACGCCTATAGTATTGTTCTTGTCTCTCCATTACCTCAAGCAACTTTGCAGAAGCTTCCGCGCGCGCCGCCCTTGTCAGGTAATTTTGATAAGACGGGTACGCGATCGCCGCTATGATGCCAATAATTGCAACCACAATTAAAAGCTCTATAAGTGAAAAGCCGCGGTTTTTAGTAACCATTAATTTATTCTCCGTAGCCACTTGCTGCAGCGCCATTTTGTGTCGGTGGTGCGGTAAAGCCATCTTTCTCTATCCACCCGGTGCGTTGAAATTTTCTGAATGTTACATCAGCCGCCGAGCCACCCAGAAGGCTCTCTAACGAGTTAGCCGTATTACCCGTTATTATGAATGGCGCGCTGGTAGACCCCGTATCAATTAACTGCGGACCACTTTTAAGTCCAGACCCTATTTCTTCGTATTCAGCGCCATTTTCACGAAGGCGGATTTCACCACTGGGCAGATCGTTTATGTACAGACGCGATGAACCCAAAGGTGATACACACCCTTCATCGGGAACATCAGAGGCAGGGGGCATATAGGTAACAGTGAACACACTGTTGCGCGTTATGAAGGTCGGTTCTAATACTTTCTCGCCCTGTTCGAATGGTCGGTAGAAACCATATTCAACAGAGGTACTGGTATTTGAATCGCTAACATCGCGCATAATATCTGACGTAGCCCTAATGATGTCACTACTACCATCAGTGTGCTTAACATACTGGTAGGCTTCAGATGGATTTTCACTTTGCGGTGTATTGAACACCCATCTATCCCTTAACACGAATAACTTGTTTAAATGTGGCTCCTGGTACAACGGACTAGACCGCATACCCGACCCCATCATTAAGTTATAAAAAGCAGTACTGACACTAGTGCCATTGCGAACCACATCAATTTGATTGAAAAAGCGCAAGTTCTGATCAGGTGGCGACAAGGCCGCTATCTGACCACCTGACAAGTGCAATTCATCATTCGAACCGGCACGTTGATCTAAATCTATACGCCACACATTGCCTGCGATATCACTAAAATAAAGTATATTAACATTACCATCAGCATCGCTATCAATGACAACTGGTGTGGTAGGCACACTGTGCTCAATTGGTAGATTCAATGAATGATGTGCACCGTTTCCTACAGACCATACCAATGCACCCGTTTCAGGGTTGACCAAATATACAGCGTTACCATGACCGGTATTGGGTGTGGTTAGCTGGTCATATTCCAAATCTTTGTTGTCATATACATCAGCGTTATAACCGCCACTGAACATTAGTAACTCACGGCTAGCACATGCATCTGGACAACCACTCCTGACAGTAATCATTTGCGGCTTTGACCACGTTTGCGCTAGATCTGCAAAGTAATGGCGATCATTCACACCATCGTTGTCCGTATCTATGTCAAATGGCTCACCCGCTAATTCACCACCTGTTATCTTCCACATCACTTTAAATGGGTTTGTTTCTTGATCGCCGTTCGAGACGTCTAGCGCATACACTCTGTTACCACCGCGACGCTCGGTCATAAATAGCCACGCGGTATCAACCTCATAACTGTTGGCTGCATTGGGTTGCGGGTCTCTTTCTGTATGCAATGTAAAGTTGCCATCCAAACCATAAACATGATCTACTGATGTGGCATCAGCAAAGTAACTTTGAATAGTAGGCATATGCTCTGACGGTGTGTACGCCCACAACTCATCACCTGTTTCTGCGTCTAGCGCATGTAACATACCCATATTATTAGCGGTAAAAAGTACTTCGCTTCTGGCAGGAGTTACAGCAGTACTTTTGGTTGCCCAGTAACTCAAAAGCACAGGGCTATTGTGAAGAGTATCCGCCACAAAACCACTTCGAACAAAGTCTGACTCCTCATTAGTCAGAGGAAAGTCAGCCTGGTTGTCCACAGTGATTTCTACCGGTGTAATTTCTCCATTCACGGGTGCAACATTGTAGTCGGTATACCAGTTGCGATCTGTATTGACTCGTAACTTAGCTGCAAAACCACCAGCACTCACGGCTTCACCATCGCTAGCATCAGACCAAAAGCTACGTGAGGCTGGATCAATAAGATCCTGATCATCTATTACGGAGATGTCGTTTTTATCAACTATTATACCCTCATCTGATATGCGGTACTTTTTTACATTTCCTTCCCAACGAACGGAACCACGTGTTTGAAACAGCGAGTAAAAAAGCTCATCGCGATGTCTACTTTCTGCGTACGAGTTTACGGACACAGTCGGTGCCGCAAAGGTTGAAGCAAACCCTTCAAAAATCTCTCTGAAAGCAGCGCTTAGGTCTTCGGTGTTATTGACAGTCGCATGCACACCTTCCCCACCGGACTGTGATAAAGACTGTAACCAGTCTTGTTCATAACTTAATCCTATTGTATGAGTTTTTATTTTTTCCACGTCGTACATGTATTTTGTAAGTTCGGCCCCACAGAAACCGTTAGTCAAAATACTAGTATCGCCATCTGTGCCTTGATCCAGCGGATTCGAAGCACACCCGCCTTCCCCACCGACCAACGCATTCAACTCAGTATTAAACGCATCTGACTCCCCGGATGGTCTTCCGTCAGTAAGCAAAACAACATGATTTTGCTGACACTCATTCTCAATGGGAGACGGCAATATAGACGATAAACTATCGGTAGGATTCTCGTGCAAGTCACCTTTAAAATAGTCTTTTGCATACCATAATGCTCTTACTGTCGGTGTTCCGCCACCTGCCTGAAGTGCATTGAGGCCTGTTAAAAACTCAGCTTGATGATCAGTATCTTCAACAGATCCAATCTCTGTGATCACCCTGGTCGCCAGGACAGTATTAGCAAAGTTCATTAATCCAATATTGACCCCCTGCAAATTAGCGCCATCTGCACAACCGTCAGGAGAATTGTCCGGAGCCGAACAAATCAGATCCTCAAGCGCACTCTTCATACCTTCAATACGTGATTGACCATTGGGCAGTAACTCATCCATTGAGCCAGAAGTATCGAGCACAAACAGAACATTAGGGATATAAGGTTCTCGAGAGAAGAAAATCTCCGTGTCATCAGCGGCGAGTGCGCTTGAGTAAGTCACAACAACCGCTGTAACGAACATAGTAAGTCGATGACAAACAGAGGACCACGCAGACACAGTGGCGCCAGCAAGTGCAGATTGTATTTTGAAGGGTGAACTCATCTCTCTATATCCTATGGCCAACAATAAACATAACGCTGCGTTTGAACTGACCGAATACTTCCGAGCCCATCATCCAATGTTGCAGTGACATTGATATCTCCCGCCATTACTTTCACCTTACCAATACTTTCACCCGGGCAACCAAAGGCATCTCTACGATTACCGGTAATATCTGCGTCTTGCAAAATAACATTTTCAGGAGTAGTCATGAGAGGCTGAGCACTATCTCTATCTATCACCAGACTCATGTTTTCGCCGTTCCAGCTTGACTCTAACAAGCTATTTATAATCTGATCATCTTCACTTTGAGCGTTGCGATTAACATCGTCTATTTGAACATTCAACTCACTAGAGGCTGCATAGAAAACAGTTTGTCTAAACTGTTCGTTACGCACAACCGTTGATTGGTTCATGATATCGCTCATGGTGGTCACGCCAAGAACGGTCAGCACTATCAACGCGATCAACGCGACCAGCAGCGCTGCACCATTTTGTTTTGTCGATGGCAAATTCATTTGTTATGGCAACTTGTTGTTGATTGTGATCGTGGTCGAGTAGACCTTTCTTGAAATCCTGTCGCTGAATGTTTCTTGCGGAGAATCAAGCAGCTGAAAAGGTACATCTCCAGCAATTTCCGATGTGGTATCTGCACCATCAGAAACCAACAAAGCTACCTTGGTAGATCGCACACCATCCCATGCATCTTGAATCTCATTAGGTGTAGCGCCAGCAGGCGCTACACGCGAAGCATCAACGTATCTATTTACCTGACCAGTAGCAGGGTCACTCACCCCGTAAAGCACTTGCAGGCGATCAATACCATCAATCAATGCGACGGCATCTCCTAACCATTCACCAGCTGCTATGTCATAACCTTGACAATACAAAGATGAAATTTGCCCACCTGCCGCTGCCGTATCGACATAAAAAACATTGGCTATTCTGCTGCCATCTGGCACATCGTTACCGACACAATCTTGATTGTTCTGTGGAAACATCTGTATAGCTATTTGGTCTGACTCACCGACGTTATCTGAATTATAAGTACACGGGTCAGCGTCACCACATTCTCCGACGTAAAAAGGCACATCAGTACCCATCGGGTTGTTGGTTCCCGCTTGACGTACAAACTGCGATAGATAGGAAATAGCAAAAGTACCGTTTGCCTCCAGTGTCGTATCTACACCTTGCTGCTTAAATAGTTTTGAAGAGGTACTAAGGTATTGCACCACCATTAAACTGATAAACAGCCCAATGACTATTGAGATCATCAATTCAATTAAATTCAATCCCAACTGACGACTGGCAAAGTACTGCTTTGATGAATTATTTCTCATGGCACAAATCTCAATGTCATTGTGTCAACCTGTCCGGGATCATCTGCCTCGACACCATCTGGCGCTGTGCGAGCAAACCATGTAGTGGTTATTGATACTGTCGCGCCTAACTCATTACACTCAGTGGTATCCGTCATTACACCGACAGCATTTGGAAAAGCACAACTAACATCAACCTGCCAATCCATCACTTGATCTTGCAAACTACCGTCACCTACACAAAACGAATCGTAGAGATCAAATGCAGCCATATCGGTAGCAGTACAAGACGCTACATCCAGGGACTCTGTATCGGAGCATACCTTTGTAACATCTAAACAATAATCGCCATCAGAATTGTATGGATCACCTGCATTGAGATAATCTTTTGCCGGAAGACTGTTACCCCGTATTCTATCGGCAAGGTCTTGTGACTTAGAGATAACATAAGATCGCTGCGACGAATCCATAGTCATGGCTATAGTGCGTAACTGCAGCGCGGCAATTCCAACAACACCAAGCGCAAACACTACAAGCGCAATTAGCACTTCAATAAGGCTGACACCCCGCTCTTTGTCTGCAAGGTTTTTTAGAGAGCTTGCATGTTCAATTCTACTGACAGGCTGCATTGCCGATAGGCCCTTCCGTGATATTTCCTGCGCGGTTAACATTAATCAAACGCCCATCAGTGGAATCTGTGAGTGAACTGCAGATTGCAATGGTAAATTGATTTTGCGGCCAGCCTCTGGGGTTGAATGTAAAAAGCATGTCGCTAATACTTCCGGTGGCTACCAGGATTCGCCCCGAGCTGGTTGCAGTGCGAATGGTTTCTCGCGGCTCTGTGATACTTATGTCACCGCTCCAATCACTACCACTGCCTGCGACTGAAACAAACGTGCCGCGTGATCGCGCTTCGTTGCGGGCGAGCTTTAGCAAAGACGTAATTCGGCGGGACTCAGAGAGCAACGATTGCCGCTTCATGTAATCCCTATATTGTGGGCCAGCGAGACCCGCCAAGATGCCGATAATTGCTAGCACAATCATCAACTCAATGAGGGAAACACCACGATTTCTATTTTTAAATCGGCAGTTCATGAAAAGTGGAGATTTATCTCGGGGGCAAATCAGAATCAATGAAATCGCAATTCTCACGCCAAAGGACTGTGAATCAATCGCGCTTCACCCTGACTTACTAAAACTAAACCAGTGCATGTATCACCAGGCGCGTAGAGCGCTTGATGTTACTAACGAAATGCGGGCCAACTCTCAGACTTAAACATTCCGCAGACCTGCCGATCTACTCCTTATAGCAAGCCATCACATGAGTTCGTTTTGGCATAACTTTTAATTGGCAGGAGAATGGCGTGAAAAATCGGCAATACGGCTTCACACTTATTGAGTTGTTAATAGTAGTAGCAATTGTCGGAATTCTGGCAGGTATCGGTGTACCTTCGTATGGCAAGTACATGAGGGAATCACGCAGAACCGATGCACACATTGCATTGCGCGCTTCCGCACAAGAAATGGAACGCTGCCGAACGGAAGCATTCACCTTTGCAGATTGCAGCCCGAACAGCACTACTTCAGACAATGGCTATTACAGCATTGCTGTATCAGGTCGAAGTAGCTCAGCGTTTATAGTGACGGCCACCGTGGTTAGCACCAAAGCACAGGCCAGCGACACAGATTGCAAAACAATGGCAATAAACGCAGCTGGAATTACCAGCGCTACGGATTCAACTGACACCGCTGCCACAGACTGCTGGTAGTACTTGTGGAGAGAAGCAATTGAGCAACGCTTCTGAGTGTGCAGCACACAAACAAAAACGGCCAGCAAAATGCCGGCCGCTCTGTTTCATACTATTGTTATTCCCTAGTGAGGGGTAACTTCGTCAGCCTGAGGGCCTTTTTGGCCATCTACTTCTACAAATGAAACGGCTTGGCCTTCGACCAGGGTTTTACGCCCCTCACCGATAATGGATCGAAAGTGGACAAATAAATCACTACCACTTTCACGTGAGATGAAGCCGTAGCCTTTCTCATCGTTGAACCACTTAACGGTTCCTTGCTGCTTTTCAGACATTTTAAATCAGATCTCTATCTTGCACGTGCTCTCACACGCTTAACTATTTAAAGCGCCGGTACACCGGCGATGAAAACCGAATAGATTAAGCAATGGAGTTGACGATCAAGAGCAGCAAAGAGTGTTAACACGCAAACTACACGATTCTGTAAACCCACGCTTCTCTGCGCGGTCTTTAGATTATATGGGCAAAATCGTAAAAAACAAACAGATTTGAGAAATAAATCAGCAGCTTAGGTTACAGAAACTCGTTGCTGAGTATTTAATCACATCTGAGCTATTAACTTTTATCCGGCGTATTTGGCACATCGCCAAAGGCATTTTTATCGTAAATTCGACATTCGGACTCTGCGATACGTTGCTAATGGACACCCATCTCTCGCCCATCGAAATTGGTTTTTTGCTGACGCCTGAACTCGCAATGCTCGCATTCGGTTCGGCTGTTGAGCCCTACAGGGCAGCTAATGTCACCTCTGGCAAAGAACTCTACCGATGGACATTTATAACTGACGATGGTCAACCGATAACCGCTGGCAACGGTATCACGTTAACCCCGGACTCAAAACCGACTAGCGACTTCAGGTTTGATCGAATCTTTGTTTGCGGTGGTGTCAACACTCAATCGCATAAGCCAGACCATTCAGTTCGATGGCTGCAACAACAAGCACAAAACGGCACTGCTATGGGGAGTGTCAGCACCGGTGCCTGGTTGCTCGCCCATGCTGGCTTACTGCAAGGACATAGATGCACCATACACTGGCAAAGCATCGATGCATTTCGCGAGGCTTTTGCAGATATAAAGGCCGATCCATCTGTTTATGTCATTGAAGACAATCGCTACACATGCTGCGGTGGTACTGGTGCTATAGACATGATGGTGCATTTAATTGCAGATGACTATGGCGATGAAGTCGTCACTGATGTTTGCACATGGCTATTTCATGATCGCATCAGAGTGGCAACTGATGTACAAGGCATCGCACAGCAAACAGCACTGGCCCGAAAATCACCCAAACTAGCAGCCGCCTTTAGAGTAATGGCAACTCACATAGAGGACAGATTAACCCCCGGTGAAATTTCTGCACGCATTGGAGTTTCACAACGCCAATTAGAAAGACTTTTTCAACGCCACCTGCAATGCACGCCACAGCAAAAGTATATGAACTTACGCTTGCAACATGCAAAGCGTTTACTAATGGAGACTAGCCTACCTATTTTAGATGTCTCTATTGCCTCTGGCTTTACTAGCCAATCGCACTTTACAAAATGCTATCGAGAACAATTTCAATGCACCCCTAGATCAGAGCGCGTTGGAAGTGCGAAGGCTTAAGTCTCGCTCACCAACACTTTACTCCCGGCATTCTTGCCTACAACACTCTTACCGCTACAAGCACCTAAATCTTGTAGGTGCCGCGCCCTTACTACCAAGTTACCCCGACCACTACTAAGCTTTCTCCTTGCACTTTCACAACTGACCATTGCGCTTTCAAGCGCCTGCGTCACTGAATCTATCTCTGCCACAAAACCATTAAATTTATCGACTAGTTCCCCCGCTTTGCGAGCAATTAATGCAGAATTTTTGTTTTGTAGCTCTGCATGCCATACGTTTTGTATGGTACGGCAAGTGACCATTAAAGAGGCCGGCCCAACCAACACTATACCGCGATCATAGGCATCTTTATAAAGCGACTCATCAAACTCTAGGGCTGCCTGCAACGCAGCTTCCACAGGCACAAACATTAAAACAAAATCTAATGAATTAATCCCTTGCAGAGACTCATAGCCTTTCGCGCTCAAACCCTCTATATGCTTTCTAATTGATCTCACATGATCCTTTAACAATATAGATTTCGCTTTTTCATCGCATGATTCATGAAGCGATTTTTCATAACACTTTATCGATGCCTTGGAATCGATAATGATCGACTTCTTACCGGGCAAATTAAGAACTGCATCAGGCCTAAACCTTTGACCATCGGAATTTTCAAGCGACACTTCGCGATCAAACTCCCTACCCTTTTGCAAACCGGCACGCTCCAACACGCGCTCAAGAATCAACTCGCCCCAACTGCCTAGGGTTTTATTGTCCCCGCGGAGCGCATTGCTTAAATTAACGGCATCAGTGCTAATTCTTTCATTCAGTGTTTTTAATTGACTAATTTCAGCCTTTAGCAAATAGCGATCTTTACGTTCGTTGTTGTATACATCTTCAACGCGCTGCTTGAACTCTCCTATTTGCTCACGCAGAGGGGTTAACAGCTGCTGCAGATGCGCGTCAGTCTGCTCGGTCATGCGATGACTATTATCTGCAAACACACGTGCAGAGATGCTCTCAATCTGGCCTTTCAATTCCTGGTTTCGATTCTGTAAAAGCTCAACCTGTTGGCGGCTGGCAATCTGATGCTGCTGCAACCTTGCGCACGCTGTGTCAACGGCACTGCGCAGGGAGAATTTTTCTGCCACTGCTAACTCAAGGTTTTCGGCGCATTCTTGTAATCGACCCTCTGCATCATAAAGACGCTCTAGCCGCTCTGCCGCTAGCGACTCACTTTGCGCCACATTAATGATCGCTTGTTGGTCACGCGCGCTGCCTCGGGCGGTGCACCACAACCACCCTACAAACCCACCAACGAGCAAGCAAATCAACCCCAGAACCACATTTGCGTCAAGCATGCTTATTTTTCTAACTCACAGAATGTTGTGTTTGATGAAAAACTAAAACACTAGATCAAGTAAAATAGATCAAATCTGAAATATTGCCAGCCAGCCTGCGCAGAACCGCTCCGTGAGATACAATCAAGCGCTACCAAGATCCGACTCAATCCACTGCAGCAGGCAATAAAGCAGCACAGGCAATGCAAGCAAATACGAATACAGAAGCACTTATTATCGGTGCCGGACCCATTGGGCTATTTCAAGCCTTTGAGCTCGGCTTGCTTGGCATTGATTGCCACATTATCGAGGCATTGGATCAAGCGGGCGGCCAATGCACAGAGCTCTACCCCGACAAACCGATCTACGACATACCCGGCACGGCATATACGGTGGCGTCAGCCTTAATTGATCAATTGCTAGAACAGCTCAAGCCGTTCAATACCCCCATTCACTTGAATCAAACGGTTCGAAGTATTATTAAAACCGACGACGATTTTTTTATTGCCACCACCAATAAAGGCAACACCTTCAAAGCAAAGCATTTATTTCTGGCAACTGGCGCTGGTGCATTCACTGCTGTAAAAATGCGCTTAGAAGGCATAGAACAATATGAAGGCACCCAGCTTCACTACACTGACACTGATGTGAAAAACATAGCTGGAAAAAATGTAGTGGTAGTAGGTGATAACAACAGCGCTGTTAGCACCGCCCTTAACGCCTGCGAACATGCCAAGCACGTTATCTTTGTGCACCGTAAGCGCCGACTAGACGCGTCAACTGAAAACCTGGCAGCCCTTCAACAGTGTGTAAGCGAAGGTAATATTCAACAAATTAAAGGCAAGATAACCGCCTACCAGGGCACTCCTGAACTGCAACAAATCTCTATAAAAGAGAGCTCCACCGTTACCGAAAAATACGCGGTTGATCAGATACTGGTAAGACTCGGCAATTCCCCAAAACAAAGCGACCTCGAAAGCTGGGGTATTAGCACTACAGCGAAACATGTAACGGTCGACACCGCTAATTATGAATCCAAATTAGAGAATGTATTTGCAGTTGGCGATATAAATATTTACCCTGCAAAACGCAAACTTATATTGTGTGGTTTTCATGAGGCGACGCTTGCCGCATTTGCATCTACCGCGCGCATGCGGCCAGACAAACCGCTACATTTGCAGTACACAACCACTAGCACCGAGCTACACAAGCGGCTTGGTATTACGTAAAAACCACCCTTTTTTAAGCCTGAACAATACGAGCAACCCCGTGAAACTAGATAGAAGAATCCTCGACATACTGGTCTGCCCGGTAACCAAAGGCAAGCTGGTGCAAATAGACAATGAGCTGTGGAGTAAGCAAGCAGGCTTAGCATTCCCCATTAATGACGGGATCCCGGTGATGATCGAGTCTGATGCAAGACCACTAAGCCAAGAAGAAATAGAGTCACTAAAAAAATAAGCAAGTCAAAAACAAAAAAAGTCAGCTGACCCTGTGGATCAACTGACTTTATTAATCGCTATAGAAGCCGCGGCACAGATTAAATCTTAACTGGCTGACTCATTACTTTTGATAACGCTTCCATTACACCACCGCTTGCACGTATCTCTTTACGCAGCTGAAAGTACAGCATTCCTTTACCGGCATCCGCCATTTTTGGAGAGAACTGAAAAACATCACTGTACGATTTCCACTCTGCGTCTTTAAACTCAGGGTCAGTACTTACACGATAGTGTGTTGGCTTACCGTTGCTGTAAGATAAAAACGCAAAACCGTCATTGCCACTAGGGAAATAAGAAAGCGATGTAATCTCTAAAGGCCACTCTGCTTTCTGCTTACCACCAGTAATACCTGGCTTTAGATCAACAAACTTCATCGCACGACACTTTTTACTCGATAAGCCTTCAGTCACCAATACATCTGCGATGACATTATCTCGAGTCGCGGGATTTTGTAATGCAATACCACGGTAATTACTCTTAGAGACGGTGATTAAAACCGATGTTGCCGGAACGTTGTCATACAGCGCAACACCGGAATAAGAGGTGATCCCCGTACCGTACAAATTTCGATTCGCCACAGTGCCTAAACAAACAGAGGCGTTGGCCACAGGCAACCCAGTATTGGCGTCTAAAACACGGACTCCGAATTTGCCAGCATGAGCCACTGACGCCAACGAAAAGAGCGCAGTACTTACTACCAAAGCTCGAACTACCAGGTTCCAAATTCTCATAAATCACTCCACTTGGTGAAATCTGACGCTAGATGCGTTCAAGGGGCGACTGTATCGATAATGACATTTTACGTCAACATATTGACACTTTGGCGTGTGTGTTTAGTGACAGGCTTCACTGGATCGCGCCAAATGAGCCTTTTAAAACTCCGCTTTGGATCAAGCAAACAGCCAAAATGATCAATAAAGTAAGGCTATAAAAAGAAGGCTTTGAGATCTATATAACCGCGCACAAAGTGCTGATATCGCTGAGACCAACCATAAAATCGTGAACTTTGCGCAAACCACTTGATAGCTCACAAGCGCCACAACACGAACCTGATAGTGAAATGAAAACTTGAAGTGAGTCAGATAAACCGTCAAATTAAAAATGCTCTGCGTCGATACCCACTAAACCGGAGCAAATTTTAAGTGGTAGTAGTCACCACTATTCTCAGTAGCAAACCAGGAACGACACACCCAGCAAGCTCACACAAACACTACCTAGTAACGAAACTATGGATACCAGACAAACAGAACTAGCCTTAGCTCATGTAAATGATGCTTACAGCATCGCTACCATGTCGCGCGATATCATCGAACACGGCCTACGCTGGAACTGGACACCGGAACGCGTCGGCCGCTGTGTTTTATCACCCGATATCAATGTCGTCACCGCCAAAAACGGCGGCGAAGTCATAGGCTTTGGCATCATGCTATACGGTCAAAGCAAAGCCCACCTCAATCTTCTTGGTGTAGACGCCAGCTGGCGCTCATACGGCATAGGCCACCGACTACTTACCTGGCTGGAAGAATGCGCTATCACTGCAGGCTTAGAGTCTTGCCAACTAGAACTCCGAGAAACAAACCACCACGCCCGCAAGTTCTATCTTCAACACGGTTACGGCGAACTCGAAAGGGTCAGCAACTACTACCAACAAAAAGAAGACGCAATCCGCCTAACCAAACCACTAAGAGAAAGCTTCAACCCAAACGACGATACTTTCGTTTTACTAACAAAGTAGTGGGCGTTAAATATTCTGCATATGTTAAGTCACATCAATTACGCGATAAAACCAATACCACCCCAACCAACTCAATACCCAAACCTGCCTAGTTCACACAAATACCCTCGTAGAGTGCCAACTCACGAGTGCTGCTCTACCCGCGCTTTTTGCTGTTTTTTGAAATACTCTGCGTGAGGTCAAAGCGCCAGGGACGGCGCTTTGAGCGCGCTGCACATGGATGTGCATACCGCACGACCCTTTGCTGCTGGATTTCAAAAAATGGCGAAGCCCCCCCCCCTTCCCAGTTAAAAAAGGGCAATGAAGTAGCAAGAAAACGTATTTAAAACATATTTCGTCAAGGGAAGCCCGCCAGCGTGAGCGAGGGTTTAAATAAGGTGGCGCTTCGGTATTCGCTAGCTTTAAAAATATAACTGAAATGACTGCGTCTTTTTTTAGTAATCACATAAAAGTTAATTATCGGGGCATAAAATCCCTCGCTTACGCTTAAGGGCCTCCTAAAAGAAAAACATAACGAGCGCGCTTTAGACACAGCATGGTGACTTAGTAAGTGAATTAGTTGGATAAAGCATCAGTAATAGCTGTAAAAACGAGCGCGAAAAACATCCAAGACCCCGAACCGTACTTACCGTCGCGAACCACAAACCCATCAATTGCCAATATCCCATATAGCTGACGTAGAGTGCCGACACTCACGAAGTGATGCTCTACCCGCGCTTTTTGTTGTTTTTTGAAATCCTGCTGCGTGGGGTCAAAGCGTCAGGGACGGCGCTTTGAGCGCTGTGCACATGGTTGTGCATACCGCGCGACCCTTTGCTGCTGGATTTCAAAAAATGGCGCAGCCATCCCTTCCCAGTTAAAAAAACAACAAAGCAGCAAGAAGACCTTTGCTTCTGTTTGGGTCTGTCCAAATGAAGGCCGCCGGCAGGCATGCAGCGCTCGTAGCCGCCTAGCAAGGCATTGCAACGCTCGTAAGCCGTCCACAGGTCAAACACAAGCGCTCAAACCACTCGCCGTGCGCAGCACAATAAAGAGCACACCAAAAAACAAAGCCACCCCACACATCCCAAGCCACCATTCCTGTACAATAAAGACCCGTGCGCAACCACCGCGTACCGTGAGATTGAAATGCCAACACCTCAAGTCTATCCACCAGCACCACGCGAGCTCTTTGCCTACCCACGATACTGGGCTGAGTGCTTTGGCGCAGCCCCATTTTTACCGATGTCACGCGCAGAGATGGACATACTCGGTTGGGATAGTTGCGACATCATCATTGTCACCGGTGATGCGTATGTAGATCACCCCAGTTTTGGCATGGCTATCATCGGTCGCCTACTTGAAGCACAGGGCTTTCGAGTCGGCATTATTGCGCAACCTCAATGGGATAGCGCTGAGCCATTCACAGCACTTGGCAAACCGAATCTGTTCTTTGGAGTGACGGCGGGCAACATGGATTCCATGATAAACCGCTACACCGCTGACAGAAAAATACGCAGCGACGATGCATACTCACCCAATGACATCGGCGGTCAACGACCAGACCGTTGCTCATTGGTGTATTCACAACGTTGTCGCGAAGCTTATAAAGACTCACAAATAGTACTAGGTGGAATTGAAGCATCACTGCGTCGAATTGCACACTATGACTATTGGCAAGATAAAGTCAGGCGCTCTATCCTGGTTGACGCCAAAGCGGACATACTCCTCTACGGCAACGCGGAACGCGCACTGGTTGAAATTGCACACCGAGTGGCCGCCGGTGAATCAGTAAAAGACATTACTGATGTTCGCGGCACCGCGTTTATGCGAAGCCAATTACCTGAAGATTTAGAGATTATAGATTCCACCAGCATTGATGCAGTAGGTAAGGTAGACAAACATCTCAATCCATATGAATCCACTGACAGCAAATCTGGCAGCTCTAACAGTGCACCCAACAAGGAATCCCTAAGTGATAAAAACTCTACTGAAACAGTAGCTATCACTTTTAAGAAGAAGTCAGAGCTAACCAAAGATCAACGCATTCGCTTAAACACCGAGCGCAGAAACAAAGCAGCCATTCGCCTGCCCACTTACGAAAAATTACGCGATGATCCCGTACTGTACGCACATGCTAACCGGGTACTGCACCTTGAAACCAACCCAGGCAATGCACGTGCGCTAATTCAGCGCCATGGCAATAGAGACCTATGGATCAATACACCACCGATCCCTCTCAGTACAGAAGAGATGGACTACGTTTTTGACTTACCCTACGCTCGTGTACCACACCCAAGCTATGGCGATGCACGCATACCCGCGTATGAAATGATTCGTTTTTCAGTCAATATAATGCGCGGCTGTTTTGGCGGTTGTACTTTTTGTTCTATTACCGAACATGAAGGCCGAATTATTCAAAGCCGTTCAGAAGATTCTATAATCCGTGAAATCGAATTAATGAAAGACGTACCTGGCTTTACGGGTGTTGTGTCTGATCTAGGCGGTCCCACCGCCAACATGTATAGACTCGCGTGTAAGTCTAAAACCATAGAGTCTGCGTGTCGCCTACCCTCATGCGTATACCCGGGCATTTGCCCGAATCTGGATACCGACCATTCATCATTGGTAAAGCTCTACCGACGTGCAAGAGCGCTACCAGGCGTTAAGAAAATTCTTATTGGCTCAGGCCTTAGATATGACTTAGCGGTAGAGTCGCCGGAGTATGTTGAAGAACTGGTGACCCACCATGTGGGCGGCTATCTTAAAATAGCACCAGAACATACCGAGCGCGGTCCACTTGATAAAATGATGAAGCCTGGCATTGGCTCATATGAAAAATTCAAACAAATGTTTGAAAAATACTCAAAGAAAGCCGGCAAGGAACAATATTTAATTCCATACTTTATCGCAGCCCACCCAGGCACCACCGATGAAGACATGATGAATCTTGCCGTTTGGTTAAAGCACAACGGATTCCGAGCAGATCAAGTACAAAATTTTTACCCATCACCTATGGCCACTGCCACTGCCATGTATCACTCGGGTAAAAACCCGCTTGCCAAAGTAGGACGTGAAACAGAAAGCGTTCCTACTGCCAAAAAAGGCAAGCAGCGCCAACTACATAAAGCATTCTTGCGCTACCACGACCCAGACAACTGGCCAATGCTACGCGAAGCCCTAAAAAACATGGGGCGTGCTGATCTTATTGGCAATGGAAAAAAACACTTGATACCGCACTGGCAACCAGAGCCCGGCAGCTATCGTGCAGCACGAAAAAAGAATCGTAACAAACAACCAGAGCCTGGCACGCTATTAAGTCAGCACACAGGCCTACCGCCACGGGCTGGTGTTAATACCAAAGGAAATTCAGCCTCAGGAAGCAGCAAAAGCAGCCGACCATACGCGCAAACCTCTGGCCGACCCAAAGCCGGAAGCGGCAGAGGCAGAGGCAAATCAACCGCCACGTCGCGTACGCAAAAAACCTATTCAGGAAACAAGCACACTGGCAGATAGTGGAATTAAAATACTCAATATAAAAAAGGCGGGTAAACACCCGCCTCATCTCTCTAGCCACAAACTATCAACCTATCACTCAGTAACGATATCAATTTCCATTTGGTTCCAAGTGTAATTAACTGAGTGACTATAGCCTTGATCATTACGCATAGCGTCTGACCAGATCAAGGTCATTTTACGACCATCGTCACTGATCCACTTGGGTGAAAGCTTAGGCTGGTAGGTTAGATTGCGGCTGTTATCTGCAGTCCAGTAGTCGTTGTAGTAAAACTGCTTCCAAGGGCCATAAGGTGTATCGGAATGCCACAAACCTAAGCTACCGGTTTTTGTGTGCATCCACTTACTATAATAGTCACTGCTTGAGCCACTTAAGCCATTGCCCGCATAGGTTCCGCCATTAACCATAATGTACTTTTGTAAACCTGCATTCCAAACCACCGACGGCAACCAGGAATACCATCCAAAATGCTCACCGGCAGCATTGCGGGAAGGCAGCGTTAAGTTGGGCTGACGTGCTTCGATGTTAGAACTCCAACGCGCTGTATCGTTATCCCAACCAGTAAAGTACTGCCAAGCACTGCGCTGACCCACTTGATTTTCAGGCACACGCGCTAGTTGCAATTGGTGGCTACTAGAACCTTCTGGCGAATAAATATAAACATAGCCATCAGTAGACGCCTGATGATCTTGCCCACTTTGCACAAACGACGCAAAGCTAAATGGGTATGCAGTTTTACCTTTTCCGACCCTGCCGTTTTCATCTGAAAAGAACATTTCATCGCGATTAAGCAACTCACGGGCGTTATCCGAACGCCCTAAATAGCGATCATTGTTTTCGCGATCAACCCGATACCAACTGTTACCCGCATCATATGAGCGCAGCATTTTCATGCCTCGAAAAGGCCCTTCAGACCATGCACCATTTTGCGTTTTAGAAACCAGTGAATACAACACTCCATTTACAGACACAACACCATAAGCAAACCATCCGTCGCCATCGACATGAAACTCTGGATAGTTCTGAATTTCCGATTTAGAAAATCCGCTGGCATCGCCCCAAATTTTATACAGGCGGCTGTGGTATTTGAAATTACCCGAACCATTCCAATCACCATCGTCCATTGCTGTAATTACGCTTCCATCTGCGGCCCACGTTTGACACCAGTTATCGCCCTTGCCTCCGACTCGACGAAGCGTTGATGAGTTAAACCTAACGCCAACCGGGCGCTGACCTGTGGCAGACACTTGCACATTCGCACTGGTGCTAATAATTGTAGTGCTTGCATTACCCCCAACCAAACAACTGCGACCGTACTCATACCCCCAACCATCACCATCAGGATCAACGGCAGCACTACTGCATTGTGGCGTTAGAGAAGATACTGCCGATTGCGCTTGCGGCTGAACCTGCACCCTACAACTCAAACCATTCTCGTAGCCCCAACCATCACCATCCGGGTCTGAAGCACTTGAGCTACAACCAGGCAGAGCGCCCGTTGATGATGAAGAGCTTGCCATGGCGCACGACTGTCCGCGCTCCCAACCCCACCCATCACCGTCAATATCACTGTTCCAGTTTTGACACACTGGTGCAGCATCACACGCCGATGAGATCGCTAAAACTAAAGTTATAAACAATGGACGAGCTAACATGAAACCTCTTCACTTATAAACTCAAAATATGAAGACTCATAATGATTGAAAACCCCGACAAAAAACTGCATCGGACAGCAAAACAAATCAAAAAACGGATTACGATATTTTTACATTGCCAATAAGAGCCAAGCAATTCAACAATCTAGCTAGTACAACAAAAGCGCTAGTCAAAACGATCTATCTCCCCGGATTGATTACCCAAATCTAGCTACCGATAAAATGAAAAACGACAATAAACCAACTGATTAAAAAAGCACCAACCCACTATTAACCCTTACTCCCAACTTACACCTGTCTCATTTTCGACACACATATAAAACCAAAATTGTTACAACCGGATGGCAATAAAACGAGACGAATTAGACGGTTACAATCTCGTTTTACTCACCGCAGCGCGATCGTGCAGCGGTATGATTCGCTCAAATTCTCCAGTAGATATGGACTCCGCATGCTCGATCTTTTTGTTGTGCCCACGCTAGTAGCTACTTTGGTATTGGTGGTTGGATTGATCGGGTGGTGGCTTGCAGTTGAATGGGCCTTTCGACCAAAGGAGTCGGAAAAACACGTTGTCAACAACTCAAGTACTGCGAAGGTTAAAGCACCATTTCACGACCCAATAGATCACCCCAAGCGCAATGCTAACAAGCCAACTAGCTTGCCACCAACCAGCTTGCCACCAACCAGCTTGCCAACCCGCAGCCGTGTCGAAGAACAAACTACTGCAGCTGCAGATTTAGGCCTGAAACGAACAGCTGAAAAAATTGCTGCACCCGCTGCCTCAGACCAAACCATCACTAACAAGCATCACACAGCGCAAAAGCAAAACCTTAACGGACAAACAGCACCGAGGCCAACTCGCTATACAGAAAAGCCAGCCCCGACCGGTTTCGTCGCTCATAACGCAGGCAGCAGCGATGACAGACAAGGCAGTAGTCAGAGCCGTGAAGCTCAAGCCAGTGCAAAGCATCAATCACAAGCACTGAAGACACCAAAACCGACCAATCAAAAGCAGGCTAATTCCGATCGCTCAACCAGCGGTACTAATACAAACGTAAGTACTAGTGCGAACGCAGCGGTTGTCGCCACTCGAAAAGAAACAAGACCCGCTACACCTACAGTCACCCTCAGCCAGACACACACTCGGCCGACTGCGACCGCACGCATACCAGAACTAGCAGCAACAGAGACAACAGACGATCACGCACCACAAAGACTGGAGCAAAACAAAGCCGCTGCAGTCACACAGAAACTTAGCACTGAAAAAGACAATAATAAAAAACAACAAAAGCAGAAGTATCAAACTGCCGCGAAATCTAATCGTGCATCAATACGACACGAGGCATCACTGCAGATCACAGACCCGTCTATTCGACCTGCGACAGACACCAGCAAATCAAGCACCGAAAAACACGAAACAGCAAAGAAAGATGACTTTCTCCAAAAGCTCAGCAACCAACCAACCAATAAAGTTGTGCAGGCAAACGCAGCAACGTCGCCTGAAACAAAAAAAGATGAAGCCCACAACACCCGGAGCGATAAGTTAAATAAAGCTTCGACCATCAACACTGCAAAGCTTACCCCGGGCAAAAGCAGTACAAACCAAAGCGACGTTGCAACTGCCCTTACGGAAAAAAAACCGATAAGCCATGGCAATACCGCAACCACCGCTGCGGATAAAGACTTTTCAAACCAGAGCAACCCTGTCAACGCACTTACAGACAAAGGCCCGATAAACCAAGGCAACACTGCAACCACTGCTACGGTCAAAAGCTCTACGAACCAGAGCAATACAGCCAACACACTTACGAACAATAACCCGACAAACCAAGGCAGCACTGCAACCACCGCTACGGACAAAAACTCTTCAAACCAGAGCAATACAGCCAACACACTTACGAACAATAACCCGACAAACCAAGGCAACACTACAACCACCGCTACGGACAAAAACTCTTCAAACCAGAGTAATACAGCCAACACACTTACGAACAATAATCTGACGAGCCAAGGCAACACTACAACCACCGCTACAGACAAAAGCTCTACGAACCAGAGCAATACAGCGCCTACCTCTGGGGACAAAAGCTCTACCAACCAGAGCAACGCTGCAACGACCTCAGCGAACCAAAACCCTATACGCCAGAGCAACACTGCCGCCGCCTCGACAGATAACACACCTACAAACCAGAGCAACACAGCTCAAAATGCCGTACCGAACAGTGTAGAGAAAAATCCAACAAGCACCCCGACACAGCACAAAGGTGCTACCAATGTTCATGCACTCAGCGATGCAAGCCAACGTAAAAACATATCGCTGGTCAACACCAACCCGCTAGATCAAAACGCTGCTAACAAAACTCGCAAGCAATCTGCTATTGAGCTCGCAGTGGCCCGAAAGGAAGCCACAACACCGGACGCACGGCCACAATATCCCAAGCAACAACCAGACAACCAAACAAGCACCGATAACCTGCACCGTGACCCCGCGATAGCCTCTGCAACAGAAGAACCAAGCCAGGCCGCAGACCCAGATCTGCGTGCCGAGCTGGAACTGAGCAAAAAGCGCATTGCAAGCTTGCAGTCAGCCTTAAACAACGCTCAGCAAAATCAGCAGACACCGTTACCTACCGATACACCTGCTAGCGCATCAAAAACACCTCCTCGTGCAACGCTACTGAGTAAGGTCAGAGTATTGGATAGCACCAAAGTCTAAGCACCGTCGTTTAGCGAACGACAAAAAGGTCACGCAGTCTGCAACACGGGTTACACTTGGCATACGCTCTAATACCGTATTGCCATGCCAACAATCGTTTCGATCAAAAACCTGTGCAAGACTTACAGCTCAGGTCATCAGGCACTTAAAAGTATCAACCTCGATATTGAAGAAGGCGAGATCATCGCCCTTCTCGGGCCTAATGGTGCCGGTAAAACTACCCTTATCTCTGCTATATGTGGAATCATAAAAACCACCTCAGGCAGCGTGACCGTTAACGGGTACGACACCGTAAAGCAGTATCGAAAAAGCCGCGGCCTGATAGGCCTTGTGCCACAAGAACTCACACTAGGTGCGTTTGAAAAAGTACAAAGTACACTGGCGTTTAGCCGCGGCCTGTTCGGCAAAAAACCAAATCCCGAACACATAGAACAATTACTTAAAGATCTATCCCTGTGGGACAAACGCGATTCAGTATTAATGATGCTGTCAGGCGGCATGAAAAGGCGAGTGCTTATCGGCAAGGCTTTAGCACATGAGCCGCGTGTATTGTTTCTAGATGAACCAACTGCAGGTGTTGATGTAGAGCTACGCAAAGATATGTGGAAGCTTGTCAGTAAGCTCCGAGACTCAGGCGTTACCATTATCTTAACCACCCATTACATCGAAGAGGCAGAAGAGATTGCTGACCGCGTGGGCGTGATCAACAACGGTGAACTACTGTTGGTTGAAGATAAAACTGACTTAATGAATAAGCTTGGCAGCAAGCAACTCAACATTGAACTTCGAGCACCGGTTACAGAAATTCCGCAAAGCCTTAGTGACTACAACCTTGAACTGTCAGAAAATGGCACACACTTGACTTACACCTATGATGTTAAAAGCAATCGCACGGGTATCACGTCACTGCTGCAAGCCTTAAACAACGCTGGCTTGCAACTCAAAGACTTACACACATCGCAAAGCTCACTGGAAGAGATTTTCGTTAACTTGGTCAACAACGACCAAGCACAATAAAAGACTAAAGATATGAATTGGAATGCCATTAAGGTAATTTATATAAGCGAAATGATGCGCACCTGGAACACGCTTGCACAAAGCATCGCATCGCCAGTCATTTCTACAGTGCTTTATTTTGTCGTATTCGGCTCCGCGATTGGGTCTCGTATAGAATCTGTTGGCGGTGTGAATGGTGAGGGAGGAGTCTCCTATGGTGCATTTATAGTTCCAGGCTTAATGATGCTTTCGCTACTGACACAGAGCATTTCTAATGCGTCGTTTGGCATCTACTTTCCCAAATTTACAGGCACAATCTACGAGCTCTTATCAGCACCCATCTCTTTCTTTGAAGTCGTCTTAGGCTATGTGGGAGCGGCGGCCACTAAATCTTTTATTATTGGCATTATTATTCTGGGCACTGCTGGCTCTTTTGTTGATCTTCAAATAGCACACCCCTTCTGGATGATGGCGTTTTTTATTCTTACCTGTGTCACTTTTTCATTGTTCGGATTTATCATAGGCATATGGGCCGACAGTTTTGAAAAACTACAATTAATTCCTTTGTTAGTTATTACACCTTTGGTTTTTCTAGGTGGCAGTTTCTATACCATCGATATGTTGCCAAACATATGGCAGAAAATCTCTTTGTTTAACCCGGTTCTGTATTTAATAAGCGGCTTTCGGTGGAGCTTTTTTGAAGTCTCCGATGTTGGCCACCATTTAAGTATGGCGATTGTTTTACTGTTTTTATTCATTTGCATGGGCATTATCTGGTGGATGTTTAAAACTGGCTACAAACTGCGCCAGTAATTCATGAGCACACTGATCGATGACACCTTAACTACTGCACCTATTGATGCGGCGAGCGTTATTTTAGTCCGTCAATCAAAGCAAACTAACGAACTGCAAACCTTGTTGCTGTGTCGTGGTAAAAGCCAAACAGTAATGAACAACGCCTGGGTATTCCCAGGTGGCAAAGTCGACCCAACCGACTACGATCGTACGCACACCCTTCAAGACTCACTCAAGCAACAGGCGCCAGAATTGCTGAACGAGCCAGAACTTAGCAACAAGGAAGCATGCGCTCTGTTCTATGCGGCATGCAGAGAAACACACGAGGAAACCGGAGTCACTCTGGCTCCAAGCGCACTTAATCCATGGTCTCGCTGGATCACACCAACCGAACCCTCAACCATGAAGAAACGATTCGATGCACGTTTTTTTATAGCCGTTATGCCACCAAATCAAACAGCACAGCATGACGGCCAGGAAGCCACCGATAGCCAATGGTGCACGCCAAAAGAGGCAATAACAAAGTACACGAAGAATAAATGGGTGCTTGCGCCACCGCAGATCATGACCCTACTGGCACTTGCCCGGTTCACACACATTGACCAAGCACTGAAAGCAGCTCAAACCACAGTCACTTATCACATCAGACCCGTGGTTATTAAGTCAGGAAACAACCGAACGCTTACCTACCCCGGTGACCAACAACACCCTGAAAGCATGCAACATATGCCTGGCCCTACTCGGCTCATCTGGTGCGACAATCACTTTCAGCCACCCAATGGATTTGATCCGTATTTACAGTGACACTATTCTTAGCGCATTTGATAAAATAAGCTTGATTGAAATCACCCTAATATTGACCTGTCACCCCAAGAGGCCAACCCCCTATGATTCCAGCGTTAGAAGCACTAGAGCGTTTACGTGAAGGCAACAAACGATTCGTCGCTGGTGAGTCGGCTGACGCCAGCCTTGCCAATAAACGCCATCAACCAGAGTTAGCAAAAGGCCAAGAACCTTTCGCGATTATTCTCGGTTGCTCTGACTCACGAGTTCCGGCCGAGCTAGTATTTGACCAAGGTCTGGGCGATCTATTCGTGATCAGAGTGGCGGGCAATGTAGTGGCACCTTCACAGATAGCAAGCGTTGAATACAGCGCTACGCAACACAACGCGCAGCTGGTAATAGTTCTAGGCCACACAAACTGTGGTGCAATTGAGGCTACTTTAAGTGAATTAAAACTGCCTGCCGAGCAGCGCTCTGAAAATCTCAGCGCTATAGTTAACAGGATTCGGCCTGCAGTAGAAACACTATTAGAAACCGACCTGGTCAATCGCCCAGAAGAACTCAAGCGCGCCGCCGTGCGCTCCAACGTTCGAGCCTGCGTATCTCACTTGCAACATGGCTCAAGAGTTCTCGAGCAACTAATCGCAAGCAATGACTTGCAAGTCGTAGGTGCTGAATATTGCCTTGAATCAGGGATGGTGGAATTTTTTGACAACGACCCCGCCCCGACCGAATAGCCGGTCGATAATTAGGAGCAAGGAGCATTTAAGAATAATGGGAAAAAGCATGGCGCCGACACTTTTCGGCATGTCGATGTTTTCGGTTCAAGCCGTCTATAATTTTTGTCCGAAATTCGGTCTGGCGCCACGCCCTTAAAAGTAAGCAAATTCCCGTGCCAACTGACGCCCAATGTCAGCCGAAAAACGCCTTTTTTGGTCATTAATTAGTCAACAACGCGCCGCCAGAGGCATTGCGGCGACACAGCTTGCAACGTAACCTACACCTTGAAACATTACTTTCAGAGCAATCGAGCATGCTAATACTGGTATCACCGGCAAAAACCTTAGATTTCGAAACTCCTCCCCTTGTTACTGACAACACGCAACCGCTGTTTTTGGACGACTCTCAAGAACTGATTGACCAGCTTAAAAAACTGCCACCCGCGAAGGTAGGCAAATTAATGCACATCAGTGACAAACTGGCGCAACTTAACGCTCAGCGCTTCAAAGAATGGAAGCAACCGCTGGAACCTGGCACTGCCAAGCAAAGCTTGTTTGCGTTTCAGGGCGATGTCTATACCGGCATGGATGCTGCGACCATGAAAAAGAACGATGTCAAATTCGCACAAAAACATTTGCGTATTTTAAGTGGCTTATATGGTGTGTTAAGACCTCTGGACTTAATGCTGCCTTATCGATTAGAAATGGGTACAAAGTTCGTCAATAAACGCGGACAGAACCTTTACCACTTTTGGGGCGATAGCGTCACCAACGTGTTGAATGCAGAACTAGATGCCATGAAAAAACCGTTTGTCGCCAACTTAGCCTCTAATGAATATTTTAAAGTGGTTAATAAAAACAAGTTGATAGCAGACACTATTAGCCCGGTATTCAAAGACAAGAAGAACGGCGAGTATAAGCTTATTTCCTTTTTTGCCAAAAAAGCGCGCGGCATGATGGCACGCTACATTATTGACAACCGTGTACTTAAACCTGCTGATCTGCACGACTTCGATACTGCGGGTTACAAATACAATAAAAAAATGTCGACAGAACTTGAACCTGTATTTACAAGAGACAAACAACCATAGGCCAGAAATAAAAACCAACCTTCTGGTACTGTTAGTACCGACGTAATTAACATATCACTACAACATTTGGCACAAACACCGCCGATAAAACTATCTCCAGTGCTATAGCCAGTGCTATAGCCACCATCGCTTAAGACCATTCATTAGGAGGCTACTATTTTGAATGCATCGGACAATCAAATGAATGGCGCAGAAAGCTTAGTCCACACATTAATCGATAGTGGCATTGAAGTGTGCTTTTCAAACCCTGGCACCTCAGAAATGCACTTTGTTGCAGCGCTCGACAAGATAGCAGGCATGCGCTGCGTATTGGGTCTATTCGAAGGTGTCGTGACCGGGGCTGCAGATGGTTACTACCGTATGAAAGACAAACCCGCAGTCACTTTGCTCCATACGGGCCCGGGCTTGGGAAACGGTATCGCCAATCTACACAATGCTCGCAAAGCCGATAGCGGCATAGTAAATATAGTAGGCGATCACGCAACCTACCATGTAGAACACGATGCACCACTAACAGCCGACGTAGAAGGCATTGCAGCACCTGTTTCTGCATGGGTTAAAACAAGTACAAGCGCCACTGATGTGGCAACAGATGGTGCACAAGCGGTCGCACAAGCTAGCACTTACCCCGGACGTGTGGCATCACTTATTTTACCGGCCAACACGGCATGGGAAAAATCTACCGGACCCGCTGAGAAAGCGACGGTTCCGACAGCGCCAAAAGTACCAAGCTCACGTGTTCAAGCCATTGCAGATGTCTTACGTCGTGGTGAACCTACCGCCATCGTGATGACAGGCTTCAGTCTACGATCAAAGCCCCTGGAAACAGCCAGCAGAATTGCTATGGCAACTGGCGCACAGCTATTTGGCCAAACCTCCAACGCTCGACTTGAACGCGGTGCCGGTCGTGTGCCATTAAAAATGGTGCCTTATGCAGTGGATGCAGCCATAAAAGAACTCGCCCCTTTTCAAAACATAATCACAATATCAGCTAAAACACCGGTCGCGTTTTTTGCCTACCCTAACAAACCAAGCAGCCTGGCTCCAGCCGATAGCGCAACTCATGTACTTGCCCACGCCCATGAAGACTGCGTTGAAGCACTAAACGAACTCGCAGATCTACTCAGCGCTAATTCGCACACCCCTATCATCCAAAACGAGCCAGTAGCAGCAATTCCTACTAATGCGCCGCTTGATCACCAAGCGATCGCAATGACTATAGCCAACCTATTGCCAGACAATGCGATTGTTATAGATGAAGCTATTACAGCGGCACCTGCCTTACTTCAAGAGACAAGCAAAGCCGCCCCGCATGATCTACTGCAAATTTGCGGTGGTTCAATTGGTATCGGTTTTCCTTTAGCTACCGGTGCCGCTGTTGCCTGCCCCGATCGCAAAGTAGTAGCACTGCAAGCTGACGGTAGTGGCATGTACACATTGCAGGCCCTCTGGACCCAAGCACGTGAAAACCTGGATATCACCACTGTTGTGCTATCCAACCGGGCTTACGCAATTCTTAAGCACGAGCTGAATAATGTTGGTGCAATTTCAGGCGACAACGCCGGCAACATTGCGCTCGACATGATGGAACTTAATCGCCCCGATCTAAACTGGGTGTCACTGGCACGCGGCATGGGCGTTGAGGGTGGGCGCGCTACTGATGTTAAAAGCCTTGTTGCTGAATTAAACAAAGGACTGAGTAGCGACGGGCCTTATTTAATTGAAGCGGTCTTTGGTTGAAGCTGTCACCTTCATTAAAGCTGCGTTGTAAACAATTGACTTCGCAAGAATACCAACGCACTCAATATTACCTATGAATATAAACCAACAATGAAAAACAATAGCCCTGGTGTTTCCTCGTTTACTGATCGCATAGGTGGCAGCGGTGCCGCGGCGTGGGATATTCATATCATCGCAAGTGAAGCACAAGAGCGCGGTGAAGACGTCATACTTTTAAGTATCGGTGATCCAGATTTCTCAACACCTAAACCCGTGGTTGACTGCGCTATTAACGCGCTTAACAATGGCGATACCCACTATGCAGCGACCGCTGGCCGTACAGAGTTGCGTCAGGCTATCGCCGATGACTTCTCTAAACAATCCGGCCTTGCCACCGAAGTAGACAATGTGTTTGTGTTTGCGGGCACGCAGAACGCACTTTTTTCAGCAAGTCTCGTAGTGCTTGAACACGGTGATGAAGTGATTGCACTAGAGCCCATGTACGTGAGCTACGAAGCAACCTTGCAACTAGGTGGCGCGAAGCTTGTGAAAGTCGCACAACCGGCTGACAACGGCTTCCGACTTGATATCAAACTAGTCGAACAAGCCATCACAAAAGCAACCCGCGCCATCGTAATCACCACACCGAACAACCCGACCGGTGTGGCGATGACACCCAGTGAGCTCGAATCAATTGCAACACTCGCAATTAAGCATAATCTTTGGGTGATTTCCGATGAAATATATACCGATATTATTTTCGACGGTGAGCATCATTCGATTGCTGCACTGCCCAATATGGCTGAACGCACCATAACCATTAACGGACTATCTAAGTCACATGCCATGACTGGCTGGAGAGTCGGGTGGACAATTGCACCTAAACAATTAGCACAGCACTTTGACAATTTAACGCTGTGCATGCTCTACGGTATTCCAGGCTTTGTTCAAGAGGCAGCACTACTAGCCCTTACCGATGAACGAGAAGCAAGCATTGTTATGCGAGACACCTATAAAAAGCGCCGCGACCTAGTCTGTAGTGAGCTGGCTAAGGCCAAAAAACTACCGCTATTAAAACCGGACGCTGCCATGTATGTAATGGCTGATATAAGAGCCTATGGAATGCCTTGTCATGACTTCTGCCACGCACTCTACAACGCGACGGGTGTATCGGTACTCGATGCCGGAGCCTTTGGCTCAAGTGCGGACGGCTGGATTCGTATTTCATTTACTCTAGGTGAAGACACACTAAAAACAGGCTGCGAAAGAATCGTAGCATTTTTAGCGAGTCTACCAGACTAGTAAATCTGCTCGCGAAGTTGCATTGAGCGTTCCATGCCATCTGTTAATCCATAGCGCGAATAAACGGCCGTGGCTTTTTGCAAAGACAGCTTAGCATTATGCATACTGGTATTTGACCGATACAGTTCAACCATAACATCAGGTTGACGACGATACTGCGCACGCTTTGACGCATTCGCCAAAGATGCCTCAGCCTGCTGGCGAAAGCGCCATGCTTGTAACGCATCACCACGTGCAAGCATTTGATTGTATAGCTGACCATAGTCACGTGCAGCGCCGATCGCGGCAACACTTTTTTCATACTCGCTATAGTGGGACTGCAATTGCTGTTCGATTTCTTCCGCGTCAATGTTAGTTAATCCATTATCTATAAGCACACCTAGTAATCGCTTAGCATCTTGTAGATTACCAGAGGCCGCGTGAAGCTTTATTGCCTCTATGCCTGACTGCTGAGCCTGTTCGATATTATGCTCACTGGCGTACCCGCGATAAAGCGTCTCGTGGGCACTGGCGGCTGCACCGTATCGATTCAAACTAAGGTTTGTTTTTACCACTTGCTGCAAGGCTTGTTCAGATTCATAGAATCGACCTTGGCTTATATTCCACCGAGATAGCAACAATTGATCATAAGAGTCAGAAGCTTGTCTGGCGCGCTTGCGATCATACAAATGTAGACGCCCCATCTGTATGTGAACACCAGCTAGTTCTACATCAAGGCCTAGCTCTCCATAGAGCTCTAGCGCTTCAGACAAATAGACTCCAGCCATGCCAAGATCTCCCTGCAAAAGAGCTAGCTCTCCCAACTCACTTATAGCCAGCGCTAAACGTTCGTTGTCGGCAGCGGCAACCGCTTGCAATGCACGTTCAAGCAATAGTTCTTTCGCGCGGCGATAATCACCAGAGCCTGTTAGCGCCTCAATCTCTGATGAAAGCACTGGGCGAGTAACGGAAATAACATTGTCTAACTGTTGAGCGAGAGGCACGGTAGCAAATGGCGAAGCCGGGCTTTGGCGCTCTACACTTTGCTGCAGCTTATTCTGACTGCCTGTATTCACATAACTATGTATAAGACTAATCAACCCGACGCTTACTATTACCGAAAACACTGATTCTTTTTTTCGGTATAGCCAACTACGTTTTCGACTCATATCTATTCTCCAATTGAAGAACGATTCTTTCGAATGTTAGAAACGACCTATTGAAAACTGACCTGCAGAGTACAGATCCAATCCAATGTTAAAACCATACTACAAAGTCTCCTACATAACCAACCAGAAGCCACTACATTGCTAGCGAGAGCTCTATAGCCTCTGCAATTGCATCAGGTTTTTGCGCAGGCGCCATTATATGTACCCCGGCAAGCCCGGGGATCTCACGATACTGCTGAATTAGTTCAGCGCAAATCTTTCGACCTTCCGCTTTTGCATTTGCCGCCTGCTCTAATCGCTTAATAATTGCGTCTGGAATCGTCACACCATACAGATTGTTATTCATCCAAATGGCAGACTTAGCAGATACAATCGGACCAATACCCAACAAAACACCAATCTTATCGGTAACACCTTCCTCATTGAGCCTTGCGATATATCGCTTTGCTACCTCGGGTTCAAAACAAAATTGCGTCTGCGCAAATTGCGCTCCACAATCTATTTTCGCGTTTAAGCCTTCAGGCTTCCAATCAGCTGGTGGGTCAATTGGCATATCGGCAGCGCCTACAAAAAATGGCGGTGGATCTACAACCGTTTTGCCCGAAGGCAATAGCCCCTCTTCTCGCAATGAGGTAGCGAGCTTTATCAATTCACGCGAATCAAGATCAAAAACCGCTTTTGCATCCGGCTGATCACCCTTTGCAGGATCGTCCCCCATCAGCATAAGCAAGTTATAACAGCCTTGTGCTGCGGCGCCTAATAAGTCTGCGGTTATGGCAATTCTATTTCTGTCCCGACAGGTGATTTGTAATACTGGCTCATGACCATTCGCAGCGAGTAAGGCGGCGGCAGCAAAGCTACTCATGGTGGTAGATGCTCCGGCGCCGTCTGTAACGTTAATAGCATCTACTTTACCGCGCAGATATTCAGCCTCTGCAAGAAGCATAGTTTTAGTGGCAGCAATGGGCGGTACAATCTCTGCCGTCATTGCAAACTGGCCGGTTTTTAGTTTTTCGCTTAACGCAGTCATCTTTGATCAACACCATAAAGTCAGCCTAAGAGCTTACAAGCGTATCGTGTTTTGCTATTGTGAACATACGACAAGTCAATATCTAAAGCCGCAACAACACCCCACCATGGTCAACGCAATAGAGTGAATCATGAACTATCGCAAGAGAAGCATTTACCAGTCCGAACATGAATCACTACGCGATGGCATTCGACGATTCCTGCAAGAACACGCTGTTCCAAAGCTAGCTGAATGGGAAACACAAGGGTTTGCAGATCGCGCTCTTTGGCAAGGCCTGGGGAACCTGGGTGCGATGTCAGCTATGGTCTCGTCAGAGTACAGTGGCAGCGCTAGCGATATGCTTACCGCCGCCATAATCTATGAAGAGATCGGGCGCTGTGGTGTTGCTGGAGTAAGCGGCATTGCAGTGCACGATATTGTCGCCTATTACCTTCAACATCATGCAAGCGATACACTAAAACAGGAATGGCTACCAAAAGCTGTCAGTGGTGAAACTCTATTCGCGGTCGCGATGACTGAACCCGGAGCGGGCTCTGATCTCAGAGGCATTAAAACACGTGCCGAGTTAAACGGTGATCACTACATATTAAACGGTTCAAAAATATTTATTACTAATGGTTTAGCTGCTGATGCCATAGCGGTAGTATGCCGCACTGACCTCAACGCCGAACGCGGTGGTCTTAGCTTGTTATTGGTTGACACCAATAGCGCTGGCTTCAAACGCGGTCGTAAACTGGAAAAGCTTGGTCAAAAATCTCAAGACATAGCAGAGCTATTTTTTGAAGATGTAAAAGTTCCAGCCGGCAATCTTATTGGCGACGAAAGCCGCGGGCTAAACATACTCATGAGTGAACTACCATTTGAGCGATTAGTAATAGGGTTAATTGCTCTTGGGGCTGCAAAGTGTGCTTACGAACATACTATTGAATATGTAGAAAACCGCAAAGCCTTTGGTAAAAACATTGCTGAATTCCAAAACACTAAATACAAATTGGCAGAAGTGAGAACAGAAATTGAAGTAGGTGAGGCTTTTGTCGATCGCTGTGTTGAAGCCCATAGCAATAAATCACTCTCAACAGAACAAGCCTCTATGTGCAAGCTTTGGCTCACCGAGATGCAAGACAGAGTCATGGACACCTGCTTGCAACTACATGGCGGCTACGGCTACATGTGGGAATACCCTATAGCCAAGCTATACGCTGACTCACGGGTACAAAGAATTTATGGCGGTACGTCTGAAATAATGAAAGAGCTTATTAGCCGCACACCAGCATTAGACAGCTAGCACTATTTAAAATAGCAACAGATTATATAAATACACATGAAACGAAACGACATTATAAAGACTTCTATCGCCATCTTAAATGAACTGGTTGGCTTTGATACTACCTCTCGGGAATCTAATCTTGCGATTATCGAACACATAAGGTCTTATCTCGACAACCTGGGTATCGAGTCAAGATTAACGCACGACTCAACAGGCACAAAAGCCAACCTATGGGCAACAATAGGCCCCAATTCAATTGGCGGCGTGGTGTTATCGGGCCACTTGGATGTTGTACCAGTCGACGGCCAACAATGGTCTCACGATCCATTCGACATGCGGCAGTCTGATGGAAAATTGTTCGGCCGTGGTGTAGTCGACATGAAAGGGTTTATTGCCGTTTGCCTTGCCATGGCACCACAGATGTTAAAACAAGACCTACAACTCCCTATTCACTTTGCCTTTAGTTATGACGAAGAAATCGGCTGCGTTGGGGTTCATGGCCTACTGAAAGATGTAGTAGACAACCTACCGCTACCAAGAGCGGTTATTGTTGGTGAGCCCACCTCCATGAAAATAATTGGCGGCCACAAAGGCTCACGAAGTTTTAGAACCACAGTCAAAGGCGTACCCGCACATTCCAGCGACCCACGCTTGGGAGTTAACTCTATAATGGCGGCAGCGCGTATTGTTACATTCCTTGAATCGCTTCAATCCGAACTAAGCGATAACGCAGACCCCAACAGCCCATTTGACCCGCCTTACACAACTATAGATTTGGGCATTATAAACGGTGGCACCGCCAACAATATAATTCCAGAATTCACCGCTATCGAGTGGGGCTACAGACTAGTACCACAAGACAATGCAGATGATATACAGAAACGTGTGATCGACTTTATAGATCAGGAAGTAACACCACCGCTGAAAGCACAATCAATCAATGCAAGCGTCTCTACTGAAATCACCAACAATATGATTGCGCTTATTCCGGACGATCAATCCCCTGCAGAACAACTCATAAGGCATATCACAGGTCTAAATAATTCAGGTGTGGTGAGCTTTGGCACCGAGGCCGGTGCATTTCAACACTCCGGCATACCGGCAGTGGTGTTTGGCCCAGGTAGCATTAAACAAGCCCACCAGCCGGATGAATTTATAGAAATTACCCAACTCGAAGAGTGCATTGATTTTGTTGGCAAGCTACTAAACTGGGCACAACAAGAAAACCCTGACGCAATTTTTGGTTCAGACTAGTTCTTGACTGTAATCATTGAGCTATTTAGACAAACTGATAGAGCGCTGCGAAAATACAAAAACAAGCGACCGCCACATTGAAATAACCCAACCGCGCAAACTTATTCGCCAGTACATCAGGGTGGCGATCTGAAATTAGCATCGGCAAACCATTACCAGGTTTTCGAATGACATTTTCAATCCGCTCAACACCTTTTTGCTCATAAAGATCTCGTGCAAGTGCCTTCGCACGCTTAACAGCACTCTGCCACTCTTCAGGATCTAACTCGCCATTTTGATCAACATCAAACTCTTCAAGAAGCCATGTTTGATCTTTTTTCCAGGTGGTTAATAAGCTGCCTACTTCCGCATTTTCATTGTACGACGTAATAGCGCAACCATCTGCACGCAGCTCACCGATCACATACATTTTAGCGCCATGAGCAATATACTTTGACGAAAAGTACTTGCCAAATTCAGCCCATGATCGCTGACTGCTAGAGATTACCTTTGCCCCTTTAGGATTGACGATGCAAACACCCGTTTCATCGCGAATCACAAAAGGAATTTCACTCGCCCCGATCTGTAAAGGGAATAAACCACCCCTACCCGCAATATTATTTTTGCGCAGTCCAATACCAAGCTTAATTATAAAGTAGCGATGCCATACACACGGAGGCCCTGACAAAAAACCCTGCGTTTCACGATTGCCGTAAAACTCGCAACTACCCTGCAGCTCAACAAACCCCTGCGCTGCACTCACCACTTTTGAGCGCGGAGTATCAATCATATAAAGGCGTAGTGCCTTCGCACTCAAAGCCGCCCAAATGGCGAGCGCTGCCGCGAGAATGAAACCACACGCCTTAACTATAGGATTAGATAGATCACCAAATACAACATAACCCACTACCCCAAGTGTTATAAAATCTATCAGATAGGGCGATACAAAACCGCTTGCCGAACCAATGGAATCGTTCGGTATTGAACGGATTTTGTCAACAGTTACAGTCATCGTAATACCCGATTAACGACTAAGCCGCAAAGAGATGCTCTATATCTACATCTTTAAGATCTTCTTCATTAACTTCAAAAAGTTGCGCTTGAGTAAAGTTGAACTTACTAGCCACTATATTAGTCGGAAATTCTTCTACAACGATATTATTGATATTAACCGAATCATTGTAGTACTCGCGACGATCTGCAATCGCATTTTCAAGTGAGCTAATACGTGTTTGTAACCGCATAAAAGACTCATTGCTTTTAAGCTCCGGATAATTCTCAGTCAATGCAAACAACCGACCAAGCGTATTAGACATCAGAGACTCAGCAACTCCTAGCTCAGCCATATCACCCGATTGCCGAGCATTAGAAACCTGTGATCGCGCCAGAGTAACTTTTTCAAGTGTCTCTTGCTCATACTTCATGTACTCGCGGCAAGTAGTCACAAGCTTAGGCAATTCATCATGCCGTTGCTTCAGCAGAACATCAATATTGCTCCAGGCAGCCTTAACATTGTGCTTCAATCGAACCAACCGATTGAACATTGTAATCACATAACCAACAAGCGCGACAATCGCCACAAGCAGCACAACAGAAAAGATTCCCATAAGACCAGCTCCCCGTATTATTTTTATTTCGTCACGATAGCGGCAACTCTCAAAAATTCTTAAAAAACCCACCAACTGGACACTACCAACGAATACCCACACTCTAATACTGCCAACCGTCTCACAAGAATCCCCCCACCCACTTTTTTGAGCTTTTTTCTTTTTTTGCTTTTGCTGTTGCTTTACCCGCGCTTTTATCAGTTTTTTATTTCATCAAGGAGACAGGTCTTGTCGCTAAAAGATGGTCGGCAGGACGCCACGTTAGCGAAGTTGGCACATGGATGTGCCGTCTGAGCGGCCTGTTGGAGTGATAAAATAAAAAATGCCGCAGGCACCCGAAGGGCTGAACAGTTGCAAGAAGACTTTTTGCTTAGAGGCTGGGCAAGAACTCGGGCACACGCACCGGACAGTGCTCTGCTTTAAACTCGACGAGTACAAACTACAGAAGTAGAAAAGCCTCCGCAAGAACAGCCCCACTGGAAAACCTAGCTAGTGCCCGTCCATAAACAGCGCGTAGCGAGGTTGTTCCAGGTGCGTGAGATTTTGCCTACTACATGTAGGCGTTTAGTCATTCTAAATAACGACATGTAGTCGGTAAAAGATTGCGTACCTGGAGCGACCGCTGTAGCGTTCGTTTATGGATGGCCCCTAGCTAAACCGGCTTGGACTATAAAACTCCATATCAATATCCGTCGCCTCACCACAAATTAACTGACTCAAGAGCTTGCCAGTCTTAGCGCCACCGGACAAACCAACATGCTGATGCCCGAAACCAACAAAGACACCTTTAGTGTTTGATAGCTCACCGATCAACGGTACTGAATCGATAGGTGCTGGTCGATGGCCGAGCCACTCTTTTGAATCTTCCCACGTTAAGTCAGGCATTAACTTGGCAAGGTAGCGACGCAGAAGATCTAACGGCTGTTGATTCGCACCTGCTTTGAGGCCTGCAAATTCTACAACACCTGCAAGTCTTAACCTGCCAATCATCGGTGTCACTACAAATTTTCCAGCCGCTATCATGGTGGGCATCTGCGGCATAACAGACGGCTCATAGAGCTCAATGTGATAACCGCGTTCAGATTCCAATGGAATATTAAGCCCAAGCTTTTTCAACAACGGCTTAGACCATGCGCCTGTCGCCACCACAACCGCCTCACAATCAATAGTAGAGTCGGATGTTTTAATAGCTTTAACGCGGTTATTTTCTAATACAAAATCTTCGAATTCTGCCTGCACAATCGTTCCGCCATGGTTTTCGAAATGTGCTGCTAGTGTTTTCACATAAGCACCGGGGTCACTAACACGACCATGCTTATGTACCGCTGCAGCGTAACCGATTGCATCACCGAACGCGGGTTCCATCTTTTTATAAGAAGAGTCATCGTGTTCGGTCCAATCAAAACCGTGTGCACGCCGTGTCTGCCAGGCAAATTGATCTGCTTTAAAATGTGCTTCGCTTTCGTAAGCATAAACATAGTCAGCGGGGGTAATAAATTTTTCCGCCCCTGTGCCTTCTGCAAGCGCTAGGTGATCAGCTAAACAATCGCCCAGTAACGGAGTCAGCGCTGTGGCAATTCGCTCAACCTGCTGAGGATTACAGTGCGATAGATAACGAGTTAACCAAGGCAGCATACGCACAAGGTATGTGTAGTTAACGTAGAGCGGTTGGTTTTTATCAAACAACATTCCAGGCGCTTTGCCAAGCAACCCGGGTACCGTAACCGGTACCACAGATGCTGCAGCAAGAACGCCTGCGTTACCATAACTAGTGCCTGATGCCGGGCCGCCCCTATCAAGCAAAATGGCATTGATGCCAGCACGTTGTAACCACACCGCTGTTGAGACACCAACTATACCTGCACCGACAATTACGACACGCTGGTTTTGCATTAACGTGAGAGTCGCGGTGAATAAGCGTACAAGTTACTTAAGCCGCCCAGAAATTTTACTGCGTATATTATCTACAAACCCTGAGACAAAAGGCAGTTGCTCGATCTCTTTCTGGTAGACAACCCCCAGCACCAAACCCAAAATTACGGCGGTAGAAAAACTCAGGATCCACCAAACGATCAAAACCATCAATAACAAGATTCCAATTGATATCAGAGGATTTTCAACTTTCGCCCCTATCAGCTGCAATCCTTTTTCACGTGCCGTGCTGATACCTTGGCGAATGGTGGCTTTGAGTGGGTCGAGCGCGGCGAGATAGTCCGCGGCGAGAACCCCAAGAAATGCCCCAATTGCTAATCCGATAAGCACAAACATAGGTTTACTGCCTTGTTTTTGTAAGAGAGCTTTATTATTTCAAACAACGAAAGGAATTGGTAACTATTTGGCGTTACCGGCCGAACTTAAAGCAGCACACAGTACCACTGATGGTTCTACTAACGATCGGCCCTGGCTTTTTCGACAAGAAAATCGACCACATTGAAGAAACCGGCGCTCGATACCTCTGCGGCGTTCAGCACTGCCCAGGAACCATCTACTACTACAGTAGGTGTACCGGAAATTTCAAAAGACTTCATTAGCTGCTGCGAATTCGCAAGCTCTGCCTGAATCTCAGTTGACTGCAACTGGTCTTTAAAGTTATCAGTATCCAGACCGTGAGATGCAAAGACTTTCGCAGCCTCTTGGATATGAATATCCGGATTTCCCTCTTTACGCAGAGACATTATAGTTCTAAATAGATCTGCATGAATTTCATCAGGTGCATTTTTGCTCTGCGCTAAATAGAAGATTGACGCATGGAGTGCTGTAGGTTCATTCCAAATAACTGGAATCTGCACCAGCTCAACATCGCTAGCGATTGTTTTTTTGTATGCAAGTACCGCAGGTTCAAATGCTTCGCAGTGGTGGCACCCGTACCAAAAGAACTCCTGCACTTGAATTTTGTTGGCCTTATTTGCGTCAGAGCCTTTAACTGCGCGATAGTGCACACCTTCTGAATAATCGCCTGCCACTGATTGCATTTCTGCTGTTGGTGTAGTGGTCCCTACCTTGTCAGATTCAGCGCTTGGATTATGACCAAATTTTATAAAGGCAAACAATGCAGCAGCAAGCGCGAGCCCTGCTATCAGTAAGTAGCGAATATTCATATAAACGACTGATTACTATTCAATAGCTTCTAAAAGGTATTGATTGCTGTAAGTAGATACTGAATTATCACCCAGAACTTTACGCGCTTGAAACACCCAATCTTGCTGAGGATCGAGCTCGAGCTCTATTGAATCAGTTATCGTAATAAAACTTCTAGTGACATTATCACTGTCTATTGAATTACTAAGGAGTAGCTCAATTGTACCGTCGTAATCAGATTCAGCGATTTGCACTAAGTTGCCTAAGCGTTCAACTTGCAGCTGTAACTGTTGGGTATCGTCGATTGATGCGTATTGGAAATCAACCACCGTCGGCAAGCCGGTAAATTTTTGATCATCGATACCAGCAAGAGCTAAATAGTATTGGCCCGGCTCACTCAGGTTTGGCTGAAAGCTGGTCGCTTGGAATTCATCAGTGGTTATAGGTGAAGTTAAAGCTTCATCACTCGCCACGGTAGCGCGATATTGTGTAGCACCATCAAGGGTTGCCCATGTAACTTTATCTTCGCTGCTTAATACCATTCGATCATCATTCAACGATACAACTGGCGCAGGCAATAGATCAACAACTGAAGGCTCAATACCGGCAACTGCCAGCAGCCCTTTACCACTAGGCAAATCATTCGCAACACCACCAGCGTTCGCTGCAACTGAACCTTGAGTAACACCGACTCGATCAGCACCAGATTCTACATTGACATAAAAAGCTGTGCCTCGAACTGCCGCTGACAAGAAAGGTGTATTCACTTTAAAACTAACAGGTTGCTGACCCTCGGGGCGCGGTGTTACTTCACTATGCATTTCACCGATTTCTGCATTAAGTGATATGACGCATTTTACTGTTTCATCTACGCAGTCAACTTCAACAATCGCCACCTTGCTAGCGGGTTGCAGGTTAACAGTAGCGCCGGAATTAAAAGTAATACTGATAAAGCCATCTTCACCGGTCGTTAATTTGTCACCCTGTAGAATCATTGCGCCTTTAGCAGGAGGGTTAACCACCAAATCTTTTTGGGTATGGATAACATCGCCTTTTACAAACGCCACTCGTCCAAAATCACGCTCTGCCATATAAGGCTCGGGGATGCGCAGGCTAGTGCCGACAGGTAGTACATCAGATATACTAACGCCATTATATGAGGCGATCTGTTTTGCAAATCGATGGGAACGGAGCTCACGTTTAACTACTTGTTCAAGCGTTAAGGCTTGGCGTAAGACAACGACGTGATCTTCTTGTGTGTCAGCAACACCCACTATTGATGATGTGAGCGCAAGAGCAAATGCACAAGCTACAACGAACTTTCTGCTATTCATGATTCCTTGCCCGCCCGCAGCGAGTCACTCGCCCGCGACTGTGTACGCTCCAACCCAACTGGACATGTGTCGCGATTATTGTTTGAGCGCATAGTATACAAATTCAATTTATTGATAATACAACGTTAATACTAAAGCGTTTGCACCACTTGCGCCAAAATCCTAGTGCTGTGTGACAAACCAGCCCAATTTGGGTTATCAATCGAGGATTGAGGCGGCCCATATCATAGGAAGCACATCGGTTTTTGGCAAGGAATAGCTTGGTTTCTGCTGTTTTGTACTGACAAACTATAGCAGAGATCTAGAATTACTGGCCAAATGTTACCAATTGTTGCTCATCTAGTTCTCGCGCGTCTACCTTCAAGTAGGCCATGGGATCGCCAGGAATGATGGAGACTTCTCTTACACCAGGAACACTTAACAATCGCTCGCGTAAATCCGCCGGCATGCCAGCGTAATTTGACTGCAGAGTTGCATCGAGCAGTATGCGTCTATTTTTAAGCTTAATAGGTTCGCGCATATGCCAAATGATGGGAATCCAGACCAGGCATAACAGGCCCAGTACAACGTGCGATTTTAGAAGCCCTACTTCGCCAATCATCCACCCGCCGAGCACACCACCTAGAAACGCGCCTAAGAACTGACTACTCGAGTAGATACCCATGGCAGTCCCGCGTGTGGCCGCCGGTGCGGTGCGGGAAACAAGCGAAGGTAACAAGGCTTCAAGCACACTAAAAAAGCCAAAAAACAGCGTGATTGAAAAAACTATGATCCAGTAATCGCTGTTCATAAAGCCCAGTGCAAACTCAGAAGTGGCCAATCCAACAATGCTTAGCATCATTAACCATTTGACTGACCACTTGCGTTCCACCACCCCAACCAGAGGTAACAGTATTAACAACGAACCAAATGCTGCTTTAAGATAGATAGTCCAATGCGCTTCTGGCAAAACGCCAAGCTCCAGCAAGCGCAGAGGAATGCAAACAAAACTCGCGGTAATCAACAAGTGCAATAATAAAATGCCCAGATCAAGCCGTAGAAGATCGCGATTGAAAAGTAACGTCGGCAGTTCCTTAAGCACCACGGTTATGTCTCTGTCACGCTCTATTTTTTTAGGGTTCGGAACGGCAAACAACACTAACAAGGCTGAAAATATCCCTAACCCGGCAATACAATAAAAGATGCCAGACAAACTGAACGTAGTCATTAGGATTGGCCCGATAATGATCGACAACATAAAGGAAGCACCAATAGATGCTCCGATTATCGCCATTATTTTAGTTCTTTGACTGTCTCTGGTGAGGTCTGCTGCCAGCGCCATTACCACAGCGGATATTGCTCCTGCCCCCTGCAAAGCACGGCCAACAATGACGCCAGTAATAGAATCGGCTATAGCCGCCACTACGCTGCCAAAAACGAACACCACTATACCGATAAGTATCATCGGCTTTCGCCCGAAACGATCGGACATCAAACCATAGGGTATTTGTAACAGCGCCTGAAACAGGCCGTATATTCCGACCGCCAGGCCAATTAATATTGGCGTGGCCCCGCTTAGATCTTGACCCAGAATGCTGATCACTGGCAGCAAAAGAAATAAACCCATCATACGGGTGGCGTACACCAGACTGAGCGCAATAGCGGTACGTCGTTCTTGGGACGTAAAAGCAGACAAAGCAAAATTCCGATAGGGTGATTAAGTAAAAGTGGAACAACGGTTAGAATACAATATGGTATCAGCTACGCGTGAGCAAAGCAGATCCACTTTTGCTCAAGCACTGCCCACAAACAGAGAGCCCAAACATCCAGAGTTATGAATGAAATACAAGTCCGTGGTGCTCGTACCCACAATCTAAAGAACATCGACATCGACCTACCCCGTGACAAGCTCATAGTCATTACAGGATTGTCTGGCTCGGGTAAATCATCTTTGGCGTTTGACACCATATTTGCCGAGGGGCAACGTCGCTACGTTGAGTCTTTATCAACCTATGCACGGCAGTTTTTGTCGGTCATGGATAAACCTGATGTTGACACAATAGAGGGCCTTTCACCAGCGATTGCGATAGAGCAAAAATCAACCAGTCATAACCCGCGCTCAACCGTTGGTACGATCACAGAAATACACGACTACCTACGTCTAATGTACGCGCGAATTGGAACCCCTCGCTGCCCCGAACATCAGATAGATCTTACCGCTCAAACAGTTACCCAAATGGTTGACACTGTTCTGCAACTTCCCAAAGGCAGCAAATGTATGTTGCTAGCTCCCGTGGTGCGAGATCGCAAAGGCGAGCACACACAACTACTCACTGAATTACGATCACAAGGTTATTTACGAGTACGCATAGATGGGCAAGTTCATACACTAGATGACAGCATCACTGTAGACGCTAAACGCAAACACACTATTGAAGCTGTGATTGATCGTTTTAAAATTAAAGATGACCTACGCCTGCGCCTAGCGGAATCGCTTGAGACAGCGCTACGCTTATCGGACGGCATCGCGATTCTGGCACCGATGGATCAAACTGAAAACACACAAGAAGAGCTTTTGTTCTCAAACAAATATTCTTGTCCTGTCTGCGCTCACGCTGTCACTGAACTCACACCACGTTTATTTTCTTTCAATAGCCCGCACGGTGCCTGTGAAGTCTGTGACGGTTTGGGCGGCGATCAATTCATTGATGAAAATAAAATAATTGTAGATCCATCAAAAAGTATCACGGATGGTGTTATTAAGGGCTGGGATAAGAAAAGTTCTTATTACTACCAAATGATGGAGAACCTTGCCGCACACTTTGACTTTGATCTTACCGTCCCGTTTAACAAATTAAAAAAAGAACACCGTGAAGTAATTTTACGCGGCAGCGGTAAAGAAGTTATTCAATTCAGCTACAAAACAGCAAAAGGTAGAAAACGCTCAGGCAAGCACCGTTTCGAAGGCATTTTAAATACCTTAGCGCGGCGCTATAAAGAAACCGAATCTACATCGGTTCGCACCGAAATAGCCAAGTACCTGTCTAAACGACCGTGCACCGGTTGTGACGGTGCAAGAATCAACCAAGCAGCCCGTAACGTGTTTGTAGACAATCATCCTATTCATAAAATATCAGCCTTATCGATCTCGGATGCAAAAAAACTGATTGATGCACTCAACCTTGATGGAAACAAAAAAGAGATAGGTCAGAAAATCCTTATAGAGATTGATCAACGCTTACAGTTTTTGATTAATGTTGGTCTAGACTATCTTTCACTCGACCGTCATGCCAACACACTATCAGGCGGTGAATCACAACGCATAAGACTCGCAAGTCAAATAGGCGCAGGCCTAATGGGGGTTTTATACGTACTAGATGAGCCCTCTATAGGCTTGCATCAACGTGACAACGACAAACTGCTACAAACATTGTGCTATCTCAGAGACCTGGGCAATACAGTGTTGGTGGTAGAACACGATGAAGACGCTATTCGTAGCGCCGACTACGTAGTCGACATTGGCCCGGGTGCCGGAAACGCGGGTGGTGAGGTAGTGGCGCAAGGCACACCAGCCGAGCTACTGAAAAATAAGAATTCCCTTACGGCCGACTATTTATCAGGGCGGCGAGAAATTGCATTAAACACACCCACGCCTGTAGACCGTAAAAAATTAATTACCATCAATGAAGCAAGCGGCAATAACCTGCGTGATGTAAGTGTCGATATTCCGATCGGCTTATTTACCTGTATTACCGGTGTTTCGGGCTCTGGAAAATCCACCCTGATTAACGACACACTCTACCGCTATGCAGCGCAAATGATCAACCGCGCCAGCACTCAACATGCGCCGGTTAAATCTATAGATGGCCTGGAACAAATAGATCGAATAGTTGAAATTGATCAAAGCCCTATTGGGCGCACACCTCGTTCTAACCCTGCAACCTACGTTGGCATATTTTCACTGGTGCGAGATCTATTTTCCAACACACAAGAAGCACGATCACGTGGTTATCAGCCGGGGCGGTTTAGCTTTAACGTTAAAGGCGGACGATGTGAAGCATGCCAGGGTGACGGCCTAATTAAGGTTGAAATGCATTTTCTGCCGGATGTATACGTTATTTGTGATGTGTGTGAAGGTAAGCGATACCAACGTGAAACCCTCGATATAAAATACAAAGGCTGTGATATCTCACAAGTACTAGATATGACAGTCGAAGATGCCTGTGAGTTTTTCAAGCCGGTACCTGCCATTGCTAAAAAACTGATTACACTGAAAGATGTTGGTTTGTCATATATAACCCTTGGCCAATCTGCCACAACACTTTCAGGCGGCGAAGCACAGCGGATCAAGCTGTCACGTGAGCTATCTAAGCGCGATACAGGCCAAACACTCTACATACTTGACGAACCCACTACCGGCCTACACTTCTACGATATAGAACAACTGTTAAGCGTACTGCACAGCTTGCGTGATCGCGGCAATACCATAGTGGTCATTGAACATAACCTCGATGTTATAAAAGCATGTGATTGGATCGTTGATCTAGGGCCGGATGGCGGCGATGGTGGCGGGCAAATCATAGCGACCGGCAGCCCTGAGCAGATTGCAGCGAATGAAGATTCCGCAACTGGCTTTTACTTAAAGCGGTTTTTCAAAACCAAAACCACGCCAAAAGCGTCTGTTCCAAAGGCTAAAAAGAAAACCGCAAAAAAGAAGGTATCTAAAAAGGCCACAGCAAAAAAGAAATCTGCAAAGAAGAAAGTTAATAAGTAATCGATTGTGCTTTTAGATCACTACGCGGCAATCACTAAGCGGTAACCCGCTTAGTGGTAGAAAGAAACGCCCCGGCACAGACAAACGTAATCCCTGTCAGGCGATTAAAATACCGTGCCCGCCCAGCGGCCATCAACCACGCGGTCGATCGATGAGCAAGGTAGGCATAAAATAACAGCCACCCCAACTCGAGCACTATAAATGTAGATGCAAATAATAAATATTGCGCAAACAAACTAAGCGATGGATCTATAAATTGCGGGAAGAGTGCTGTGAAAAATACAATCGCTTTTGGGTTACTTGCTCCCACTATAAAGCCGCTCATAAAGTGAGCCTTGCTGTTAGCTGAGTTGCCACTTGTGCCAGGCGCTTCATCTAACTTATAGGTTTTTTCAGTTGATAAAAGCGCTTTAATGCCTAAATAAATTAGGTAAGCTGACCCCAGCCATTTTACTAACGTAAATGCGATCTCTGATGAGGCTATAACAACTCCTAGCCCGGTAAAAGATGTGGTCAATATTATAAAAATAGCCGTAACACCACCAAGGGCTGCCCACCTCGCACTCGTTAATCCACTGTTGACCGACTTTGACACACACAACAATACTGAAGGCCCGGGCGATGCCGTCAATATTAGAATTGCCAGCACATACAAAAGCCAACTTTCTATACTCATACCAATACACTCCCAGATGGCACTCTAGGTTTCTCCAATGCGAATAGTAGTACCTGATTTAGCAGCTTCTTCGATCGCCTCTAACACTCGCATAGTTTTTAACCCCTCAAGCCCTGACACCAACGGAGCTTCCTGCTTTTGTATCACTCTAACAAAGTGTGCAATTTGATTGATCAAAGGGTCTGACGCTTCTCTATGCACATGTGTTGAGTGAATCGGTTCCCACCAATCTTGTTTACCGTGTTGATTCCATAGAGTTAAATCTGGAACCGATAGCGAACCTTGTGACCCCCCTATTTGATAACAGCTTTCTTGAGTAACGGGATACACAGGGTATTCACCTGCCGTTAGCTCCCAACTCCATGGCGATACGATGCCATCTGATACGGTAACGGTTCCAATGGCGTTGTTTTCAAAGCCAAGCACGGCTGCGGCTACTTCCTCATTTTCAAAGCCTCTTGATGAAGGGGCGCTTTGTGCCGATACAGTCGCTACTTCACCACACAAATAACGCACTAAATCGATATCGTGAACCAGGTTAACTGAGATTGGGCCTGCACCTAATTTTGTGCGCCACGGGGCTTCAACAAAGTAATGATCAGGCTTATAGAACCAACATTGAGCATGCACTGATCTAACATCACCAATCGCACCATCAGCAATTAAAGCACGAGCTTTTTGTATTAATGGGTTATGGCGTCGGTGATGACCGACTAAAATGGCAACAGATTTTTTTTCAGCGTTAGCCACTAGATTTTCAGCCACAGTAGCAGAGGTAGCCAATGGTTTTTCGATCAGTACCGGGCAGCCCTGCTCTACACAATACTCGCCCTGCTCGACATGCAAAGGTGTTGGGGTAGATATGATCACACCGTCGGGTTTGAATTGATCAAATGCTTGCGACAAGCTCTCACAGCAACTAACATTTTGGCTTGCGGCAAATCGCTTGGCAGCATCTGATGTATCGACAACCCCTACTAGCTCTGCGTCTGCAACGTGGCTAATGGCTTGTGCGTGGCGTCTACCCACCAGGCCAAGGCCCGCTATTATTATTCGAGCGTTTTTCATCTATTAGTTTCTCGTCGCTTAGCCGCCAGACTAACGAATCAGCGATCAAAACTCAAAAACCAAACTCGAAACCAAATGCAAAAGCCAGAAACGCAAAAGGCCCAATGAAGGGCCTTTCGTTAACACCAGTTAAGCGGCTAGCTATTCAGCAACTGCTTCTGTTTTTTCAACCAATTCAATGATCGCCATAGGCGCTTTATCACCAGGTCGGAAACCACATTTTAAAATGCGAGTATAACCACCAGGGCGCTCCTTAAAGCGAGGGCCAATCTCAGTAAACAATCTGCCTACTGCTTCTTTGTCACGCAAGCGCGAGAAAGCCAATCTTCTGTTAGCAACAGAATCATTACCGGCCAGTGTAATCAATGGCTCAACCACACGACGAAGTTCCTTTGCTTTTGGCAAAGTAGTCTTGATGGCTTCATGATTTAGGAACGAAGTTGCCATGTTTTTGTACATAGCTTTTCTATGACTACTGTTCCGATTTAGTTTTCGACCACTTTTAGCGTGTCGCATTTCGCACCTTTAATCTTGTATAGAAAACTTGTTTTAAATAAACAAGCCTTATTTAATAACTACTACTTCAGGCCTTCACCACGAGGGCGAGCCAATTCAGGTGGCGGCCAGTTTTCGAGACGCATACCCAGCGACAATGCCTGCTGAGCCAATACATCTTTTATTTCTGTCAGTGACTTCTTACCAAGGTTAGGAGTTTTAAGAAGCTCCACCTCAGTGCGCTGAATTAGATCACCAATGTAGTAAATGTTCTCAGCTTTTAAGCAATTCGCAGAACGAACAGTCAGCTCTAGATCATCTACTGGACGAAGAAGAATAGGATCAATATCAGAGGTAGTTTCATCGACTTTCTCTTCACCTGTTTCTGCTTCAAGCTCTACGAATACAGCCAACTGCTCTTGCAGAATAGTCGCGGCCTTTCGAATAGCTTCTTCAGGATCAATAGTGCCGTTAGTCTCTAAATCTATGATCAACTTATCCAAATCTGTACGCTGCTCTACACGTGCACTCTCTACGTTGTAGGCCACTTTAGATACCGGACTGAAGGATGCATCAAGCTGTAATGCACCAATTGGACGATTCTCACCTTCAACCACTGTACGCTGAGTAGCAGGCTCATAACCACGGCCGCTACGCGCCTTCATGTTAATTGAGATTTCACCGTTCTTGGTGAGATTGCAAATAACCTTCTCAGGGTTTTTGATTTCAACATCGTGATCGACAGTGATATCAGCCGCGGTCACTACACCAGGGCCTTTCTTTTTAAGTGTTAGGTTTGCCTCTTCTTTAGTGTGCAGAACAATTGCCACTTCTTTAAGGTTAAGAAGAATATCAAGCACGTCTTCCTGCACGCCCTCAATAGTTGTGTACTCATGAAGCACACCTTCTATTTCCGCTTCAACGACTGCAGCACCCGGCATGGATGACAACAATATACGACGTAAAGCATTACCAAGAGTATGGCCGAAACCACGCTCCAACGGCTCAAGTGTTACCTTGGCGTGGCAATCGTTTGTCATTGAAACATCAACAATTCTTGGTTTTAGAAATTCTGTTTGCATCGCACCCATAGCCTTAGTCTCGTGTTATTGATCTCGGTACTCCAAGTAAAATTACTTAGAGTAGAGTTCCACAACGAGTGACTCGTTGATTTCTGCTGGTAGATCACTTCTATCAGGTAGGGACTTAAGTGTTCCTTCCATCTTTTTCTCATCAACCTCTATCCAACCAGGGATAGCACGTGACTTTGCCAGCTGCATAGCGTCAGTAATACGCGCCTGCTTTTTACTGCGCTCGCGAATACTAACCACCTGATTTGGCTTAACCTGATAAGAGGCAATGTTGACCGTTTGGCCGTCAACCATAATCGCTTTATGTGCCACCAACTGACGTGCTTCAGCGCGGGTGGATCCAAAACCCATACGATAAACAACGTTATCTAAACGGCCTTCAAGCAAGCAAAGCAGGTTCTCACCTGTTGAGCCTTTTATCCGAGCTGCTTCTTTGTAGTAGTTACGGAATTGACGCTCAAGCACACCGTATATACGACGTAACTTTTGCTTCTCTCGCAACTGTAAAGCGTAGTCTGAAAGACGAACACGCTTTGCACCAGCCTGGCCCGGAGGCGTTTCAAGCTTGCACTTTGAATCAAGAGGTCGTAGACCAGACTTAAGAAATAAATCTGTGCCTTCACGACGACTCAGCTTACATTTGGGACCTATATATCGTGCCACAATAAGCTCCTAGACACGTCGGCGCTTAGGCGGCCGACATCCGTTGTGTGGTATTGGGGTAACATCGATGATGTTAGTAATTTTAAAGCCTGCAGCATTTAATGAACGCACGGCTGAATCGCGACCAGGACCCGGACCTTTAACTTTTACGTCAAGGTTCTTCATGCCAAATTCAAGTGCAACCGCACCGGCGCGCTCGGCAGCTACCTGAGCAGCAAACGGCGTACTTTTCCGCGAGCCACGAAAGCCAGAACCACCAGCAGTGGCCCATGACAAAGCGTTACCCTGGCGATCAGTGATCATCACGATAGTGTTATTAAATGAAGCGTGAATGTGTGCGATGCCATCTGTGACAACGCGATTCGGCTTCTTCTTTGTAGTCTTCTGACCCATATTCTTTCTCTATTCCGACTTCTAGCGCTTAATAGGCCGACGCGGACCCTTACGAGTACGTGCGTTGGTCTTTGTGCGCTGGCCTCGCATAGGTAACCCTCTACGATGGCGGATACCACGATAACTACCCAAATCCATCAGGCGTTTAATATTCATACTGATATCACGACGAAGGTCACCCTCTATGGTGATCTTTGCCACTTCAGTACGAAGGTCTTCGACCTGAGGTTCAGCTAAGTCTTTCACCCGAACCTTCGGGTCAACACCTGCTTGCTCACATAATTTATATGCGGTCGTAGAGCCCACACCATAAATCGAGGTCAACGCCACCCAAGTGTGCTTGTTGACCGGAATATTAATTCCACCAATACGTGCCATTCTAAAAGCTGCCTTTAATCAAGATCACCACTATTAACCCTGCCTTTGCTTGTGACGAGGATCAGAAGAACAAATCACTCGAATTACACCATGTCGCTTAATTACTTTACAGTTGCGACAAATCTTTTTTACTGAAGCTCTAACTTTCATAATCTCTACTCAACCCAAACGGTTTGAATGTGTTGTGCCTAGCTACTAGTGCCAGGTTTCTTAGATCCGCCTTTCTTGCCGCCTTTAGAACCTTTCTTAAGGTTGGCCTTCTTGAGCAAACTGTCGTACTGGTTGCTCATCATGTGTGCTTGTGCCTGAGCGATGAAGTCCATAATCACAACCACAATAATCAACAACGATGTGCCACCAAAGTAAAACGGTACGTTCCACCACAGAATCAGAAATTCAGGTAGTAAACAAACCAATGTAATGTACATCGCGCCGACTAGTGTCAATCTAGTTAGTACGCCATCAATGTAGCGAGCTGTCTGCTCTCCTGGACGGATACCAGGAATAAACGCGCCCGACTTCTTCAGGTTATCTGCAGTCTCACGAGCGTTAAAAACTAACGACGTATAAAAGAAGCAGAAGAAAATAATTGCCGCTGCATAAAGCATTACGTACAACGGTTGACCAGGTTGAAGCGCTGAAACAATGTTCTGCAACCAAGTCATACCAGAGGCATTAGAGGCGAAATCACCCATTGTCGCTGGGAACAAAATAATACTAGAAGCGAAAATCGGAGGAATAACACCCGCCATGTTCAACTTCAAAGGCAGGTGGCTTTGCTGACCACCAACCATTTTCCGGCCTTGCTGTCGCTTCGCGTAGTTCACGGTAATACGTCGCTGCCCACGCTCAACAAAAATAACAAATGCCGTTACCGCTACAGTCAGAATAACCAGGATTAGAAGAATCAAAGATGAAAGCTCACCCGTTCTTGCTAACTCAAGTGTTCCACCGATCGCCGCCGGCAGACCTGAAACAATACCTGCGAAAATAATGATTGAGATACCGTTACCGATACCGCGCTCTGTTACTTGTTCGCCTAACCACATTAGGAACATGGTGCCAGTCACCAGGCTTACTGCACCGGTCAGAATGAAACCGATACCACCAAAATATACAAGCGGTGACCCTGCTGCCTGCTGCGACTGAAGTGCCACACAAACACCAACGGCCTGCACGGTTGCCAACAACAGCGTGCCGTAGCGCGTGTACTTAGTAATAATCTTACGGCCAGTCTCACCTTCTTTGCGCAACTGCTCTAGCGAAGGTACAACGTGCGTTAATAGCTGCATGATGATCGATGCAGAAATATAAGGCATAACACCAAGAGCAAACAACGACATACGGCTCAGCGCACCACCACCAAACATGTTGACCATGTCCAGGATGCCACCGCGTTGCTGCTCAAAAATTGCGGCCATCACATTAGGATCAACGCCCGGAATAGTGATGTGTGAACCCACACGGAATATCACTAGTGCAAGCAACACAAACCACAGCCGCTGCCTAAGCTCAGCTGACTTGCCTATACCACCCAGTGATGCTGCCGCAGTAGCCACTGATTAAGCTCCGATTGATCCGCCAGCTTGCTCAATCGCACGAGCAGCACCAGCAGTAGCCACAACACCTTTAAGTGTTACGGGTTTATTGATTTCACCTGAAAGAATGACTTTCGCCTTTTTGGTTTGTGTAGGCACAACGCCTGCAGCTACCAATGCTTCTATAGTGATGTCACCTTCGATATTTGCAAGCTCGTTCAAACGAACTTCCGCTACAAAGCGCCCCATCCGTGAAGTGAAACCAAATTTAGGTAAGCGACGCTGGATAGGCATTTGCCCACCTTCGAAACCTACTTTATGGTAACCACCTGAACGCGAGTGCTGACCCTTGTGGCCACGCCCTGCAGTTTTGCCCAAACCAGAACCAATACCACGACCAACGCGTCGGGCAGGTTTTCTGCTGCCTGGTGCAGGCTTTAGATCATTTAAATACATGGTTAGTCCTCTACCCGTAGCATGTAAGAGATCTTGTTAACCATGCCACGATTCTCTGGCGTGTCGATCACTTCTACAGTTTGGTGCATACGACGTAAGCCTAGGCCACGTGCGCAGGCTTGATGCTTTTTAAGCCGACCATTGGCACTACGTACCATAGTCACTTTTATTGTTTTATCCGCCATTCGACTACCCTCGCCTACCCTGTTATTTCCTCGACTGACTTACCGCGCTTTGCAGCGACACTGTCAGGCGATTGCATATTGTTAAGGCCTTGGATCGTTGCCCGAACTACGTTGATCGGGTTGTTAGAGCCATTAATTTTCGCAAGTACATTTCGAACACCAACGGCTTCGAACACTGCGCGCATTGGGCCACCGGCAATGATGCCAGTACCTTCAGAGGCAGGTTGCATGTACACACGTGCCGCACCGTGTCGACCGTTAAGTGCGTACTGTAAAGTGCCGTCTTTCAAAGGCACTTTGCTCATATTCTTGCGAGCTTTCTCCATTGCTTTTTGAATAGCAACAGGGACTTCTCGAGCCTTGCCGTAGCCGAAGCCTACTCGTCCTTCGCCGTCACCGACAACTGTCAGTGCAGTGAAACCGAACTGGCGGCCACCTTTGATAACTTTTGCTACGCGATTAACCGCAACAAGTTTCTCAATAAGGCCATCAGCAGGCTGGTTGTGATCGTTTTGTGCCATCGTTTATAGTTCCAACTAAAACTTGAGACCGGCTTCACGCGCGGCTTCTGCCAACGCTTTCACCCTGCCGTGGTATTGAAATCCGGATCGATCAAACGCTACTTCAGTAATGCCTTTAGCAGACGCTCTTTCACCAATTACTTTGCCGACAACCGTTGCAGCTTCAACGTTACCGGTGTACTTCACATCAGTGGTAACGTCTTTTTGCTGAGTAGATGCGTTAGCAACCACTTTGCCTTCAGCATCGATCACTTGTGCATACATGTGCTTTGATGTGCGATGAACCGTTAAACGCGGAACACCCAAATCTCTGATCTTTGCACGAGTGCGCTTTGCGCGACGCTGCCGAGTTAATTTTTTGTTTAGTTTCATCTTTTATTTCTTCTTCGCTTCTTTCATCACTACGTGCTCACCGACGTAGCGAACACCTTTACCTTTATAAGGCTCAGGTGGGCGATAAGAACGGATGTCTGCAGCAACTTGCCCGACAGCCTGCTTGTCTACTCCACTAACCACAACTTCTGTTTGCGAAGGTGTCTCAACTTTTACGCCTTCCGGAATGGCGTGCACTACCGGATGCGAAAAACCGAGTGTTAAATTCAATTTATTACCTTGTGCTTGAGCACGATAACCAACGCCTCTTAGCTCAAGCTTCTTTTCAAAACCTTCATGCACACCAGTGATCAAGTTGTTTAACAGTGAACGCATAGTGCCTGACAACGCAATGGCTTCTTTCGCAGAATCATTGCTGGTTATCTTTAAGCTTGCATCTTCCTGGGCAACTGCAACCAAACGATGCAATTCCATCTCTGCGTTGCCCTTTGGCCCTTTGGCCGTGATCTTCTGACCACTAATCTGTACATCGACACCGCTGGGTATCGTGACAGGTTGATTCGCGACTCGTGACATTTCTATTACCTACCTTATGACACGTAGCAAAGGACTTCACCGCCCTCGCCCGCTTGTCTTGCCTTGTTATCTGCCATAACGCCCTTAGACGTAGACATGATAGCGATACCTAAACCACCAAGCACCTGAGGTACTTCGTCTTTGCCTTTGTATATACGTAAGCCAGGCTTACTAATACGCTCGATCTTGTTGATCACAGGCTCGTTCTGGTAGTACTTAAGGTTGACTTTAAGCTGTGGCTTACCGTCTTGGTCTTCTTCGTTGTAACCACCGATATAACCTTCTTCATGCAACACTTTTGCAATTGAAGACTTAACCTTTGAAGCAGGCATGGTCACCGCAACGTGGCGGGCCATTTGGCCGTTACGTATGCGAGTTAGCATATCGGCAATTGGATCAGACATACTCATAGTTGGTTCTCCTACCAGCTCGCCTTGGACAGACCGGGAACATCGCCGCGCATTGCAGCTTCACGTAGTTTGTTTCTAGACAAACCAAACTTCCGGTAGTAACCATGAGGTCGACCTGTTACACGGCAACGGTTGCGGCCGCGAATTTTACTTGAATCTCTCGGCATCATTTGAAGCTGGCGAGAGGCTGCCATTTTTTCGTCGTAGTCGGCTGTTTCCGACTTCAGAACTTCACGCAGCTTGGCGCGTTTCTCGCCGAGTCTCGCGACAAGCTTAGTGCGCTTAGTCTCGCGCGCTATCATTGATTTCTTCGCCATTATTGAGGCTGCCTAAATGGAAAGTTGAAGTTCTTCAACAAGGCTCTTGCCTCGTCATCTGTTTTTGCAGAAGTCGTAAAGGTGATGTCCATACCACGAATCGCATCGATTTTGTCGTAGTCAACTTCTGGAAAGATAATCTGCTCTTTCACACCCATTGAGTAGTTGCCACGTCCGTCAAAGGACTTTGCACTTAAACCACGGAAATCTCTTATACGTGGAATGGCAATCGTGACCAGTCGATCCAGAAATTCGTACATGTGTGCGCGGCGAAGCGTCACCTTTGCACCAATAGGCATGTCGTCACGGATTTTGAATCCCGCGATTGATTTACGTGATAAGCAAATCACAGGCTTCAGACCGGTGATTGTAGCAAGATCGCCCGCAGCTTTCTCAACTACTTTCTTATCACCCACTGCTTCGCCGAGACCCATGTTTAGGGTAATCTTCTGAAGCCGTGGTACTTCCATCGCACTCTTGTAGCCGAACTCTTTAGTAAGAGCTTCTACAACAGTGTCTTTATATATTTGTTCGAACCTGGTCATTTGTATCTCCGTCGCTAGACGGTCTCACCATTGGATTTGAATACGCGCACTTTCTTGCCATCGACTTCTTTGAAACCCACCCGGCCACCTTTGCCAGTTTTAGGATCAAATACCATGATGTTAGAAAGATCTATAGGCATTTCCTTATCGATGATCCCACCGGTAACACCCGAATTCGGATTGCCTTTCTGATGCTTCTTGGCAACATTGACACCGTCAACAATCGCCTTGTCTTCTAGTACTTGTCTAACAGTACCGCGACGGCCTTTATCTTTTCCTGCAACGACTATGACGTCGTCACCACTAATAATCTTGCGCATTGTGTTATTTATCCGTCAACTAAAGCACTTCAGGTGCAAGTGATATAATTTTCATAAAACGCTCAGAGCGCAGCTCACGAGTAACCGGTCCAAAAATACGAGTACCGATTGGCTCCAACTTGGCATTCAAAAGTACTGCCGCGTTGCCATCAAAACGAATTGCTGAACCATCTGGACGACGTACCGCTTTAGCAGTTCTTACTACTACCGCGTTGTAGACCTCACCCTTCTTCACTTTCCCGCGAGGAATGGCATCTTTAATGCTGACCTTTATCACGTCGCCGACTCTTGCATATCGTCGTCGTGAACCACCAAGCACTTTGATGCACTGGACGCTTTTGGCACCGCTGTTGTCTGCGGCATTCAAAACGGTTTGCATCTGAATCATTGTTTTATTCTCTGTTACTTACTAAAGGCTCTAAGTAAAACTTAGATGGCTTTAGTAATAATCTCGTCAAGTGTCCACGATTTTGTTTTTGACAATGGGCGGCATGACTTAATGCGCACAGTGTCACCAATATTTGTTTCATTGGCATCATCGTGAAAACGATATTTGGAAGAGCGTGTAATAAACTTTCCATACATCGCGTGGCGGACACGTCTTTCAACTAAAATCGTGCCTGACTTTTCCATTTTATTGCTAACTACTCGGCCAATAACCGTGCGCTGCAATGGAGCTTGCTGTTCACTCATGAGTTTTCACTCGCTCGCTTTTTCTCTGTAATCACGGTTTTAATTCGCGCGATGTTTTTATTTGCTTCACCAAAAAGATGTGGACGAACCATTTGTCCAGACCCTTGTTGCATACGCAGGTTGAATTGTTCCTTACGTACCGCAACTAATTCTTTTTGCAGTTCGTCTATTTGCTTTTCACGCAAGTCGCTTGCTTTCATCACGCTACCGTCCTTACTACAAATGCTGTTTGAACAGGCAATTTAGCTGCTGCAAGTTTGAAGGCTTGTCTTGCGACATCTTCCGATACGCCTTCGATCTCGTACATCACTTTGCCAGGTTGGATCTTCGCTACCCAATACTCAACATTACCCTTACCTTTACCCATTCGAACTTCGATGGGCTTTTTGGTGATGGGCGTATCAGGGAAAATACGAATCCAAATTTTACCGCCACGTTTTACGTGACGCGTCATTGCACGGCGAGCCGACTCAATCTGTCGAGCTGTGATGCGACCACGGGCAGTTGCCTTTAGACCAAACTCACCAAAGCTGACTTTATTGCCTGACTGCGCAAGGCCGCGGTTGCGTCCCTTGTGCTGCTTTCTAAATTTTGTACGTTTCGGTTGTAGCATTTCTTATCCAGAATCAGGCGCTAGCCGCTTGCTTTTGATTTCTTTCGCCACCGCGAACTTCTTCGAAGTCAAAAACTTCGCCCTTGCATATCCATACTTTGATGCCAATAACGCCGTAAGTGGTATTAGCTTCTGCCACCCCATAGTCGATATCAGCGCGCAACGTATGCAATGGAACTTGTCCGTCGTGGTACCACTCGCGACGTGCGATCTCTGCACCGTTTAAACGACCAGAACACGCGACCTTCACACCGTTGGCACCAAGACGCATAGTGTTTGTTAACACGCGCTTCATGGCGCGACGAAACATCACTCGACGCTCAAGCTGCTGCGCTATGCCTTCTGCAACTAATTGTGCATCAAGCTCAGGCTTGCGAATTTCTGACACGTTGATTTTCACGTTGTTAATATTCATACCAAGCATCGGTGCAATTAAGCGACGAAGCTTTTCGACATCTTCGCCCTTCTTGCCAATCACAATACCCGGACGTGCCGTATGTACAGTGATGACAACGGCGCGCGATGGTCGGTCAATTTGAATACGGCTAACAGACGCATGAGATAGCTTCTCTCTAAGAAGAGCGCGAACAGCCATATCTTCGTTTAAATAGTTTGCGTAGTCCTGGCTGTTTGCGTACCAAGTAGAATTCCAATCGGCAGAGATGCCAAGGCGAATTCCTATCGGATGTACTTTTTGACCCATAATCTAGTCCCCTACAACCACAGTGATATGACTTGAGCGCTTTAAAATTCGATTGGCGCGACCTTTGGCTCGCGGTCGAATGCGCTTCATTGTTGGCCCTGCATCAACCATGATTTCAGCGACTTTAAGTTCGTCGATGTCAGCACCGTCGTTGTGTTCAGCGTTTGCAATTGCTGAATCAAGGACACCTTTAACAAGAACTGCAGCTTTCTTGTTACTGAAAGTCAAAAGCTCTAATGCCTTCTCAACACCTAAGCCACGTACCTGGTCAGCGACCAAACGAACCTTCTGTGGTGATATTTTTGCGTGTTGCAGTGATGCTTTGGTTTTCATCATCGTGCCTTCTTGTCAGCCACGTGGCCACGGTAGGTACGTGTTAGGGAGAATTCACCCAACTTATGACCCACCATGTTCTCACTGATAAGTACTGGAACATGTTGCCGTCCGTTGTGTACGGCAATCGTCAAACCAACCATTTCTGGACTGATCATCGAACGACGTGACCAGGTCTTAATTGGCTTCTTGCTGTTTTGAGCAACCGCTTCATCCACCTTTTTAACAAGGTGATGATCAATGAACGGTCCTTTCTTTAGTGAACGTGGCACTGTGATATCTCTCTATTTTGCCTTACGGCGACGAACAATAAGATTATTCGTACGTTTATTTGAACGAGTCTTGTAACCCTTAGTAGGTACGCCTGTCGGACTCACCGGATGACGACCACCAGAGGTTCGGCCTTCACCACCACCGTGCGGATGATCAACCGGGTTCATCGCAACACCACGAACCGTAGGTCTAACGCCGCGCCAGCGTTTGGCACCAGCTTTACCCAACTTACGTAGTGAGTGTTCGCCATTGCAAACCTCACCGATTGTAGCCCGGCAATCAACCAATACTTTACGCATCTCACCAGAGCGAAGTCGCAATGTGGCGTAAGTACCTTCCCGAGCAACGTACTGAACTGAAGCACCAGCACTTCGAGCCAACTGTGCACCCTTACCAGGCTTTAACTCGATACAGTGAACGGTAGAACCAACTGGAATGTTTGACAGTGGCAACGTGTTACCTGGCTTGATCGGAGACTCACGACCAGATAGCACTACATCGCCAGGAACAAGTTTATTAGTAGCAATCACATAAGTACGCTCACCATCTGCATACTTAAGTAGTGCAATGTGTGCTGTACGGTTTGGATCATACTCAATGCGCTCAACAGTGGCAGGTATGCCGTCTTTGTTGCGCTTGAAATCTATAATTCTGTATCGCTGCTTATGACCACCACCGCGGTGACGAACAGTAATTCGACCAGAAGAGTTACGACCGCCGGATTTATTCTTCTTAGCAAGAAGAGGCTCCCAGGGACCACCTTTGTGAAGGTGATCAGTGATCACTCTAACTTGGTGGCGACGCGCGGGCGACGTAGGTTTGGTTTTATGCAATGCCATGGTTAGCTCTCGAGTCCCATGTAATCGATATCTTGGCCTTCAGCTAGACGTACCATCGCTTTACGGATGGTCGATCGTCGGCCCATAGTGGCACCGCGAGCTTTCATCTTGCCTTTAATATTGGCCATTCGAACCGAAACCACCTGAACTTTAAACAGTTTTTCAACAGCGTTTTTCACTTCAAGCTTTGTAGCTGTTGGAACAACACGAAACGTGTGCTGACCACTAAGCTCTGCCTGAAGAGAAGTTTTCTCAGAAACGATTGGCGCTAGCAACACGCTGTACATGCGCTCTTCATTCATGACAAACGCTCCTCAATTTTTTTCAGTGCTTCTGCAGTCACTACAACACTCTTATGACGAAGCATTATCCAAGGGTTAATGCCATCCACATCAAGGGTTGTGATTTTTGAAAAGTTACGACCCGCTAGATGTAGGTTGTCGTTGACGCCTGCATCTATGATTAGCGCATCTGTTAAATCCCAATCTTTAAGCGCCACACGAAGCTCTTTTGACTTAGGTGCATTCACAGGAATTGAATCAACAACGTTTAATCGACCGCTGCGAACCAACTCAGAGAACACTGAACGCATCGCAACGCGATACATTTTACGGTTTACTTTCTGGCTGTAGTCACGCTTTGAAGATGCGAACGTTGCACCACCACCGCGCCAAATTGGGCTACGAATAGTACCAGCACGAGCACGACCAGTACCCTTCTGGCGCCAAGGCTTCGCACCACCACCACGTACATCAGCACGTGTCTTTTGAGAACTGTTACCCGAGCGCGCACCTGCCATATAAGCATTCACGACCTGGTGTACCAGTGTCTCGTTGTATGGTGCGCCGAAAACGTCGTCAGAGACGGTTACTGCTGCACCTGATTTAGATTGCAATTCCATAATTGACTCTTATTCGCCGCCGGCCTGATCGTCAGCCGCATCACCTGCTTGCGCTGCGTCAGCTAGGGCTGCCTTCTTTTCTTCTAACTGGCTCTTGGTAGCTAGATGATTCTCACCTTTTGCCTTTATCGATGGCTTGACGATAACGTCCATACCTTTCGAACCCGGCACGCTGCCACTAACTAGTAGTAACTGTCGCTCAACATCTACGCGCACTACTTCAAGAGACTGCTGTGTGCGTTGTACCGCACCCATGTGCCCTGCCATGCGCTTACCTTTAAAGACTCGACCAGGTGTCTGGTTTTGTCCGATCGAACCCGGCGCACGGTGAGATACCGAGTTACCGTGAGTCGCGTCTTGCATAGCGAAGTTGTGCCTCTTTACACCACCAGCGAAACCCTTACCGATGGTGACACCCGTAACGTCTACTTTCTGGCCTACTTCAAAACGGTCGACACCGAATTCGTCGCCGACTTCGATATCATCGTTAGTGCCTTCTGTACGGAATTCCCACAGGCCTCGGCCTGGCTCGACGCCCGCTGCTTTGAAGTGGCCTAACTCAGCCTTACTTAAAAGCGACGCACGGCGCTCGCCCGCAGTTACCTGCATGGCTGAGTACCCGTCTTTCTCAACTGTCTTGACAACGGTCACTCGGTTAGGTGGCATTTGAACCACAGTTACCGAGATCGCCGAACCGGCGTCGTCAAAGATGCGAGTCATACCGGCCTTCCGACCGACAATGCCCATCGCCATTTGTTTTCTCCAATATAAAACGATTACACGCTAATTCAGCGAAGATTCTCCACGATGGAGAGTCATGCAACCACCTAAGGCAGGGTTCTTCTACAGCTAGCCGCCCAGTATAGCAGGATGATTTCATTCCTGTCACGCTCGGATAGCTAAATGATCCAATTATTTTATCGGATCAGCAGAAAACTCCTAGCTCAACTTAATTTGTACATCAACACCCGCAGCAAGATCGAGCTTCATCAAAGCATCTACGGTCTTATCTGTGGGATCCACAATATCCATCAAACGCTTATGCGTTCGGATTTCATACTGATCTCGGGCATCTTTATTTACATGCGGTGAAGTCAGGATAGTAAATCGTTCTTTCTTAGTCGGCAGAGGAATAGGCCCAAGGACGCGAGCACCTGTGCGCTTCGCTGTCTCCAGGATTTCCCGTGCAGATTTGTCGATCAAGCGATGATCAAATGCTTTAAGCCTGATACGAATAGTTTGAGTTGATGAAACGGCCATGGTTATTCCTTACGCGTGAATTTTAGCGACGACACCAGCGCCAACCGTACGACCACCTTCGCGGATCGCAAATCGAAGACCTTCTTCCATCGCGATCGGGGCAATCAACTCTACCTGCAACTTGACGTTGTCTCCTGGCATTACCATCTCTATGCCTTCTGGCAACTCACAA
>CALGKA010000036.1 GCA_937927895.1 uncultured Granulosicoccaceae bacterium
GTCCGCAAAAATGAGGCTGTTGTTGCTTCGACACGCCCTCACAAAAGTGTCGCTAATATCCACCCGTTGTCTCTTCCTGGGGTTAACATTCAGCTTCTTAATATCCGACACGAGCGCCTCATCCTTCGCGACATACGCGACTGGGGGCGCGTCAAACTTGGGCACGGGAGGCGCGTTTGCGTTTGCGTTTGCGTTTGCGTTGCTTTGCGCAGCAGTCGCATGACCTGCGCTAGCACTAGCAGGTGCGCGTGGCTTTGGCTTGCGAGGAGCGCGAGGCGCAGATGGTTTGTTTTCTGGAGTCTCTGACATAGGGCTATCTTCGGGCTGTCTTTAGGGCTTAAAGCTTCTTTGGGAAGGCGATGACATCACGAGTTATCGTGGTCAGAAGTTTGTCGTGCGGTCGGCACTGCGCTAGACGTAACTACTAGCATGTTGACTGATACACCATGGCAATATTACTTTGCACAAACATTTAATATCTCTTTCAAGATTAATAAGCTAATTGCTTTAATACCACTATCAAACTCCAGTATCAGATGCAGAGTTCTAATTCTTTATTAGATTCTGTATTAGTGTCTTGGCTTGTAGTAGCTGTTAATTTGGTTTTTAACTATCGGCTTTTATTTCTAATAATTCGCTTTGGCAACTTACTTGTGCGGTACCAGCCCTTAGCTGCACGGCACTCAGTTTATTATTGAAGTTGCGGTGGCTTGCAGATTTCTGCAGCGGTTTGGCAAACCTTTGTTTGGCCAAAAGGATCGGCTATACGCTTTCCGACCGAAAGCGAGAGTCTAGCAAACTTTCAGCTCATTGCGCTAGCGGATCATGTGGTTAAAGTGTAAATGATACGCCCAATGGTTCGAATTGAGCGTTTTAACGCAAAAATTATGCGAAATTGCCGGTGTGGCTTAGGAAAATTGTCTTAATTAAGAGTTTTTAAAGCCCGTTTCAGGGTAAGTAGCAGGGTGAGTCTGGCCGCAACCTTACCTGGGGGATTTATTTGAAAGGCTAATTTACGCCAAGGTTTGCGGTTGAGGCCACTGCGGCGTTGGCAACAGGGATCTGAATAGAAATCAGGGCTTCTTGCGGAGCTTGAGCGGTTGGGCTCAAATCTACAGGCTTGTTGGCCATATAAAGTAATAAAGCGGCAAAAGCGATTTCAGCACCGATAATTATACCGGGCTGAAAGCCACGCGTATCAGGTGGAATTGCTTGATTCTTTTTCCCTGTTTTTATCATTTTTTTATTTTTGTAATTTGACTAAATTGGGGATGTGGCGCTTGGGTGAAAGTGACATCGTCGTCCGTTTCTGATGTTACGGTGTCTAGTAATTGTACCGATTTTCTAGCTGTTTTTTGCCGCATATGGCGGATTAACTACCATGTAATCGCAGCTAAATGAGCAAAGGAGATATGCGTCACAATTTTCTGGTTGGTTAGGTGCAATCGTGGTTTAAGGTAGGTCTATGTGTGCTCAGCTCAACCCGATACAATATCTTGTTGTTGAAACGATCGAAAGGTTATAAAAATGAGAAAAACGGGTGTTTTAGATGAGCTTGTTGACAAGCTAGGCCAGGTTTTGCCGCCCGGAGCGGCAGATCTAAAGGCTGATTTTGACAAAAATGCCAAAGCGGCAATGCAATCGGCACTAGGGAAAATGGATCTTGTTACCCGGGAGGAATTTGATTTGCAGGTGGCGTTGTTAGAGCGCACCCGAGAAAAGCTGGATCGCTTAGAAAAATTGTTAGATGAGCAGCAGGCGAGCTCGGGCGAATAAGTAAGCATGGGCAGGTCGTAAAAATAAAGTGGTAGCCATCAATCTGATGGAGTTTATTTAGCAGTTAAAGGCAGTAAAGAAGTTGAATTTATCAGTAGTACGTAGTCGCGCGCTTGTTGGTGTTAGTGCCATTCCTGTGTCCGTTGAAATTCATTTATCCGGCGGCTTGCCCTCTTTGTCTATTGTAGGCATGCCTGAGACCGCGGTGCGTGAGAGCAAAGACCGGGTTCGCGCAGCTATTTTGAATTCTGGCTTTGAATTTCCACCTAATCGCATTACCGTTAATCTAGCGCCGGCAGATTTGCCCAAGTCTGGCGGTCGCTTTGATTTACCCATTGCGCTCGGATTGTTAGCGGCGTCGGGTCAGCTCGATGGCAGTCTTTTAGATCCCTTTGAATTTATCGGCGAGCTTGCTCTTGGAGGTGAGTTGCGCGGCGTCAATGGTGCGTTGCCAACAGCGCTTGCGACTCAAAGCAGCGGCCGCGCCTTGGTGGTGCCGATAGAAAACAGCAGTGAGGCAAGTCTTGCAGAAACCTGTGAAGTCTACGCCTGTGCCACCTTGTTGCAGTTGTGCAATCATTTGGTCAATGCTGACAAGTTCCAGCAGCTGAAGCAGTCCACACCCATCGCTGAAACGATAATGAGCGCTGCACCTGACCTGTCAGACGTTCGTGGTCAGCATCAAGCCAGGCGCGCGTTAGAAGTTGCCGCCTGTGGTGGGCACAACATGTTGTTGGTCGGTCCACCGGGCACAGGTAAGTCAATGTTGGCCAGCCGCCTACCGGGTGTAATGCCCTCCATGACTCTAGCAGAGGCATTAGAAACGGCATCGATAGCATCCATAACGGGTGGTGTTTTTGATCTCACCCAATTTCGTAACCGACCGTATCGATCACCGCATCATACTGCCTCAGGTGTTGCATTGGTCGGTGGCGGTAGTCAACCAAAACCCGGTGAAGTTTCACTGGCTCATAACGGGGTATTATTTTTAGATGAGTTGCCAGAGTTTCCACGCCATGTATTAGATGTGATGCGTGAACCTATAGAGAACGGTGAAATTACAATCTCGCGTGCCGGTCAGCAGGCAGATTTTCCAGCGCGTATCCAGTTGATAGCTGCAATGAACCCTTGCCCTTGTGGTTATTACGGTGATGAGAAAAAGCCCTGTCGCTGCAGCCCTGATCAAATCAATCGCTATCAATCAAGAGTGTCAGGGCCGTTGCTTGATCGAGTTGATATTCAAGTAGAGGTGAGGCGAATTGACTACAATCAGTTGCGTAGTGACGCCGCTCGTGGTGAAGACAGCGAATCTGTTCGGGCTCGTGTAGAGCGTGCTTATGCGTTACAAATTGATCGCTGTGGGAAATCTAATGCAAGGTTAGACAACAACGAGGTGGAAAAATATTGCGGCCTAAGTGAAGAGCAGCATCGCTGGTTGTCTGCAGCGCTAGATAAATTTAATCTCTCGGCTCGTGCCATCCATCGCACCTTGAAAGTCGCCCGCACCATTGCAGATATGGAAAGTGCCGAAAAAATTCAGCCTGATCACTTAAAAGAGGCTTTAAGTTACCGTGCAAATTTTAATGAGCAGCCCAAAGTAGGGTAGAGCAGCAAGAACTATTTCGTGCATTGAGGCATGGAGCAACTATAATTTTATAATTACTCAGGCGATGTTACGCTGCCAGCGTATCCCAAGTAGATATAGAATGAATAATTACACTAGTGCAGCATATACAGCTTACCCTTCTGTAGATTCAGTGATTGCCTTTAAAAATGTAGGCAAACGCTACGGGTCTCTGCAGGTATTATCATCATTATCATTGCAGGTGAACCGCGGTGAAGTGTATGGGTTTCTTGGGCGCAATGGTGCGGGAAAATCTACTGCCATTAAAATGATGATGGGCATAACTGGTGTCAGCAGTGGTTCTATTGAGCTGTTTGGTCAACCGGTCAAAAACAATGTTGTGAAGTCCCGGCAGCGTATTGGCTATGTGGCTCAAGAGCAGCATTTCTATAATTGGATGTCGCCAAAACAACTAGGTAAATTTGTTCGCGGTTTGTATCCGCGTTGGAATCAATCCCGTTATGAGCAACTCACTGATCTTTTCGAACTCCCGTTTAAGCGAAAAATTGGCCACTTTTCAGGTGGTATGAAAGCCAAGTTGGCCTTATGCATGGCAGTGGCGACTAGCCCGGAGTGTCTGATACTAGATGAGCCAACTGCCGGTATGGATCCCGTCGCACGCCGTGAGTTTTTGGATCTGGTAAGCCGTGAAGCACGGCGTACCGATGCTACGGTATTTTTCTCAACTCATCTAATTGATGATATCGAAGCGATAGCTGATCGTATTGGCATTATAGAGTCTGGTAAAACAGTCTATGAAGGTGGACTAGGCGCGTTATCGAATCATATTGCTACCTACTCAATTGATGAAACGCTCTTTCAAGAAGGAGTAGTGCCTGGTGATTTTGTTCGCCACGAAGCGTGGTTGTTGCAGCAAGGATCTCGTAACGGTAGGTTTTATCAAGTTTTTGAGTTTGCAAAAGGTGCTCCTGTGTCTCCTGCGCTTGATTATGGCTGGCAGGAAGATACCATGACCTTAGAAGATGTTTTTGTCGCCGTCGTTGCAAAGGCGCCATAAGTGATGGGTGCTGTAAGTATTTTATTAAAAGACTCGCGCGAGCATGGCTTTGCGTTATTTAGTCTCGCCTTTGGCTTGATCGTGGTGGTGTTGCTATCACTCGCACAACAACGTGCGGGTGAGTTCAGTATGAGCAGTTTTGAAGTAGTGCGGTTTGCATTAATAACGGTGGTGCCGCTGATTGCCTTTATTGTTGGTAACCGCTTAATCGTGCGAGAGTACACGGGTGGTACGCGGCTCTTTGTTGAAGGACTACCAATCAATGCGATCACTCCATTGGTAGTGAAATACCTGATGGGTTGGCTACACTTATTGTTGCTGGGTGCAATACTGATTGCACTAGCCGCAGCCCTTGCAGGGCCTGCAGAATTTATTGATAGTCGCTATATAGTTTTGCTGTTGGTTAAAACCAGTGCTGTTATAACGCTCTATTGGAGCATTGTATTTTTTGCAAGTCTAGCCGGTAAACTGCGACTACTTATCTATCTTATTATCGGTCTTGCATTAATAACACTGATCAACCATCCAAGCTTGGATCAATCCCGCCTTGGTCCAATTGCGCTTATGGATCATCAGTTGTTTGTTTTTGAGCAGGTTATTTTTCCATGGCGCGAAATCGTTGCAACGCTTGCCATCGCGGCAGCGTTTGTGATTGCAGGCTTTGCATTAGCGCTAATCAACGAAGGCTCTGCGCTAGAGCAATTGGGAAAACCATTAAGTAAGCGGAATTTTGCAGCCATTGCTTTGCTAGGTATGGCCGTGATGGGAGTGTATGTAGAGTTACAAGAGAAGTGGAACGTCAACGCTTACGAATTCAGCGGTGATCAAGTAGTACGCAATGAGATACCGCAGATTGAAGTGTCCTACCTTGATGAGCAGTATCGATCACAAGCGGAACTTGTAAATTCTAACTTAGTACGGATACTCAGTCAGTTTCAAGCAGATACAGGGTTGGCGGCTTTGCCAAAGATACAAGTGGCTCACAATGAAGAGCTCGAAGCCACTGACTTATACCCGGAGTACACTTCCGGTGTATTGGTTACAGCTAATTTGGCCGACTATAACTACTACGAACACAGTATGCTCAACACCGTAGGGCTGCATCATATGTTACTGGTATTAACGAACTCCCGTTGGGATTTTGAAACCAGACACTGGTTGTTAGATGGCCTTGCACGTTGGTGGGCAGAGGGCGCTGCTAATGCTGACGCAAGCCCCAATAACCCTGAACACTTTGCTAAGGCAATCATAGCCAAGCGTCGGTTTACACCTGGTATTCAGCCTCTTTTATGGTGGCAGACTACTACCGATCAATATGGCTTTGAAGCGGCAGGTGCACTGGCTTATACCGCGTTGTTATATTTAGCAGAGCGGGAAGGGCCAGAGGTGCTCATCAAGCTGGCTATGGACTATATCAATGAAAAGCCTGGCTCATCGTCAATCGAAACGATCAAGCGTTCGTTCACAGACGATATCAAACGCTTTGAAAAAGTTACTGATTTACAGTACACGCAATTTGTAGAGGATTGGCTTGTTTGGTTAAGTCACTATGAGAATGATCCGGCAGTAAGTGCATTGCTTGAAACTGTGCCTAAGTTAGAAGGTGATGTGCGAGCAGTTGTTGATAGCCGGGGTGTTTACTGGCTTGAGGCAAGCTATAGTGCTTTGCCTGACTATGCAGAGGTGGCGGGCACTTGTGTGCTCAGACATCAGCCTACTTCGGCTTTTGATGTTGAAACCGAACCTTATTCAAGAGAGCGTGATCGGCAAGCCTGTAGGCCGGGTGAGGCTGTGCATCGAGTTGAATCGCGGTATAGCGCCGGTGATCGAACCTATGTAGTGCTTGAGTTCGAGAGTGATCAATTTACTCGTCCGATATTGTTGTGGGCTGGCCGGGTGCATGTGAAATGATTCGACTAATGCTCTGCCAAATAAAACAGCTAATGCCATTTGTGCTGTTGTGGTTTGCACTTATAGGTATTTTTTTCGGTCTGCAACTAGCGACTGGCCGTATTGATGAACTGAGTTATCTGGATTGGTGCGGTGACTACTGCAATGTTGGATCAGATGCCAATTTAGTCTTGCTTAATGTGCTTTTATACATGATCGCGTGCTACAGCTTGTTTCCTCGAGAGTTTGATGATCAAACCATCGACTTTGTGCGCAGTTTACCGGTTAGCCGGGTGCAAATATTTTTAGCTAAAGTGCTGGCTGCCATTTTATTGTTGTGTCTACTAAATATTGTAGAGATGATTATTCAGTCGGCACTTAGCGCATTTAATATACAAACTCTCACTGGTAGGAAGTACTGGGCCAACGACGGCTGGATACTACTGCGTGATTTCTTGTTTGTTTTTGTAATGGTGGCTCACGGTGTATTTATTTCATGGTTTAGAACCATCGGGCTTGTATTGTATTGCGTCTATTTGGTGGGGCTTGTTTGGCTAGAGCAAGCGCTTGGCTACTCAGGGCCTTATAGTTTATTCCGCTTTTACAATAATGAATACGACGGACAGCGAATACTATTCGATTGGCCTGTCATCGGCACACAGGTACTGATTGCTGCTTTTCTGTTGTTTGCTGGTTTTATACTTTGGACACGCACAGACTCTAAACCCAAAACGTCCGGTTCAGGAAAATTCGCTCAAGCATTACCGACAATATTATCAGTGATGGCCTTTGTTACAGTGGCCTTAGGCTTGATTGGATTGATGATTCAAGCCGGTGCTAATAAAGAGCGTGACAATATCCAACGCCTGGCAAGTAACCATTATCAATTTGCTTATCGGCTCAGAGATGAAGCGCGTCTTTTAGAGCTTCGACAATATGCTGATGATGACTATCAAGCTCTGGTGAAGTTGCTCAATATGAGTGATGAACCTTTTATTCAAACCGACATGACATCCAACAACAGTCATGCTGTCGGGCTCGCAGCTTATAAAAAAATACGTATGGTGTTGTCTGGTCGTGAGTCGGTTAACCCTGAGTACCGCCGTATACTGAGCCATGAAACAGCGCATGTTTTTCAAGGAACAGAATCTAATCGTAAGCTTGCCAGTGCTGGTAATAGTGTTGGGTTTTTCATTGAAGGGATGGCGCAATACACTTCTTTTACTATCGTACCGGATCCATCAACACGCGAAACTAACTGGGCAGTCTCTTCTGTTTCGTGGAAGCGGCATAACATTTCTTTTGCTGAGTTGGCTAATCGTGCTGCATTTGAATCTCTGTATGATCCGGAATTGTTGTACGGCATAGGAGATATATGGGTAGAAGCCATGGTGAGACAATGTGGAATAGATTCATTGGGTGACTTTCTGCGTTCCACTGCAAGAAAAGACGCGCCACCTAATCTACCGGGTGTGGCGTATTGGCGATATCATCTTCAGCATATTGGTTGTGAGCTACAGCTTGTAAATCGTCAATGGCAGCAGCTTATGCAACAAACGATTGATGAAGGTACCAATGGTGCTTTCCCCACATTTAAGAATGTGGTGATCAGTCAGTCGGATAGCAACATTGTGATCAGTTCAGATGTCACGCCGGATGATACAGGCAGATTGCCTAGCCGCTATTACTTGCGTGTCAAAGGCGAGACAAAGCTTGCTAATACTGTCAGCCCGATTCGGCCCGGTTTGACAACACAGACCGCGCCTACTGTGAAAATTGAATTTACAGTGCCGCGCAGTGAGTTTGAAGGCAAACGATTTAGCTATCAGTTAGGTTATGTGCCTTATCCTGACTCGCGATATTACTTTGAAAAATGGCGTAGCGGCACGCTTCCGAATTGAACTATAAGTTAATTGCTTTTGTATGGATCGGTTAGGTTTCGGTAACCTTACCGTACGATCCCTATGATAGTGCACTAAAGCGGTATGAAATCGATACGCAAATGCGCACCGCTCTAGAGCGCAACTAAGTTTACGTTGAATTTTCAGCCTCAACTTGATCTCAGCACAGGTGAGATATATTCCGCTGGAATAAACTCCACGGAGATACAAAACCTAACGTGTGTGTTATTCCATCGCAGTAACGCTTAGGACTCGTCAGGGCTGTGTTTCGGCGGTTTGTAAGCAAAATATGTGAATCGTGTCGCTATCGGTGGCGTACAACATGCAATTGTCTTTGGCGCTTTAATCCAATTCCGTTTGCAAATTGCATGGTCCCACAAGACACCATCCAGATAGTATAGATCGATTCTAATGCCAGCACCGCAGTACACACATCTGCCTACCATTGGCCCCACGTTTCAGCGTGGTATGGCATCGATTTTTTTTATCGTACTGGTGAGTCTTGCACTAACCACTGCTGGTATCCGTGTCATGCAAACCTTCAAAGGTGCGCAAGAAATCAATGTGGCGAGCAATGCTCTGACTGATGCCAAAAGTGATTTATGGCTAGGTGCTGAATCGCTTCGACGTCAGCTTGCCTCACACGCAACTGCTGCAGAAGTTTTGGCTATAAACGGTGTGGATTTAGATGTAACGTTCGCAACCCCTACAAGCGCTGCGGCTATGCCTAGCCAAGGTGTGGTAGCTGTGCGAAATGTCACGGCGGTTGCGGATCCAGTAACCGGTCTCCCCCGCGTTACAGCTGACATTTCAAATTCTCAGGGTACCTCCAGTACGTCATCAGCGGTGCGGGTGGAGTATGAATGGCAACCACCAAGTGCGCCAGCGCCTAATAACAATCCTATAACTATGGGATTCAGTGGTGACCTTGATATTAGTGGTGGTATTACGATCGTTGAAAACGGCCGTGCCGCATCATTCAGTGTCGATGGCAATGTAGATGTTGGTGGGATCAGTCTTGATTCGATTAAGGAGATTAACGCAACCGGGAACGTAACATTGGGTAGTCAAGCAAATGCTAACTCAATTTACGCCAACGGCGATGTTTCGATCACCGGTGCTGCCTTGGTCGAAACGGCTCAGCTACTTGGAGATTTTAGTATTTCAGGTGGCGGCTACGCGACCCATGTATTTGCGAATGGTGCAATACGATACAACGCGTCAGGGAACTCGGAAACACTGCATAGTAGAGGTACTATAGACATCCAAGGGGGTAGTCATGGTAACTCATTTGCAGGTGGTGATATTAACGTTGGCGCAGGGAAACATGACACCATAAGGGCAGTTGGCAGTATCGATTTTACGGGTTATTCAGATCGCGTAAATTCTGCGATTAGTATGGCAGACATTAAATGCAAAGGTGCCAGGTGGTTAAATACTGACCTTGTCTCAGCTAATGGTGCTCTAGATAACTGTTATGAATATTCAGCGGTATTTGAAAGCGGCGCGTCGCACAACTTTGAACCACCTGTGGAAATAGAGCCCTATCAACACCAAAGGTTCGAATTAAATGTGTGGGATCACAAGGATGAAGCAAACTACTTTATTGAGTACGATAACGCTGAAAATAGAATAAAAGTGACCGTGAATCATATTAATAATGTGGTAGATGGAACGGAGTTCTACCTGGGTGATTATGGAACGATTAACGGCCAGCCATACAAAGAATACCTATGTACCGTTGTCGATGGCAGTGGTAAGTGCGTCGCACCACTGCTGCCTCAGTTTCCACTTTGTTTGGGTGATTCGGTGTGGAATGACGGCTGCTTAGAAGCTCGAATTTCTAACGGTGAGGTATTCTTTACCTTGAATTCAGCCTTCACCGCGCCAGGTGTATTGCTTTTTGATGGCAATGTACTCTTAAATAACACCAACGCAGTCGCTACCATACTGGCGAGCGGAGACATAAGCACCGCCGGTGGCAACAAACTATGGGCGCCGAACTATGGATCTTATGAAAAAATTTGTAACGCTGACGGTTCGCATTTGAATGGTGCAGTGCGTGCGCGCTATGAAGCAGAATTTTCTGTATATTATCCAAGCAATTTTTGCCCTCCGTCTACTAGCGCTTATAAGCATTCTCAAGCTTATAAGCTTTCTCAAGCTTATAAGCTTTCTCAACTAGGCAATGTAGCAATGGCAGCTGGAGGCTTTCCCCCTTCAACGCCCGATTACTATAAAGGTGGTGCAATTACTTTAGATGCAAACTCGGCAGTAGTGGGTGCGGTTTTGGCTGGTGATGTACTTACTACCAAAGGGGATGTCACCATAAACGGCTTGGTTTCATCGGGTGGGCAGGGTGATTCTAAACAAGGCAATTCATTATCTAGTCGAACAGTAATTGATTTCACCTCAGATCGAGGCGACTTTGATCCCACAAATGTACCTGGGACAACTCAGTCCCCGCTACCAGCAGTCTCACCTGTCACAGTGGTGTGGATGAGAAATCTCTAAAAAGCCAGGTTAGTTGCATTAATGGTCTACAATCGGGTCGCTCGATAATGGCGAAGTAGACGGAATCCTTAACGCGTATGACGCAACAACCGAAGATTGGTCAGCATTTAATCGCAGATTTTTATGGTGCGAGTAACTTAGACAATATAGAGAATATTGAGCGTGCACTGCTTGATGCCGCAGCTGCTGTTAACGCCCAAGTATTGAATTCGCAGTTGCATAAGTTTGCTGGCGGTGGTGGAGTAACGGGTGTTGTGTTGTTGGCTGAATCACATTTGAGTATCCATACCTGGCCAGAGTATGGCTATGCGGCATTCGATATATTTTTATGTGGTGATAATAACCCGCTACCGGTATTAGAAATCTTGCAACTCGTATTTACCCCGAGCCATGTCGAACAACAGGTGCTCGAGCGTGGTCGGCTTCAAGATCGATTGTTAGATCTTTAGTGAAGTTTTAACGGCTTAAGCGTATTTTTGCCGGAAGGTCTGGTGCTTAAGCATTTTAGCTTGAGCGTATTAAGTAGTTACTGGATTTTTTTTATTTCATTAAGCGCCAACAGTAGATATTCCTCTGAGCTTATCTTGCCCTTGTAGCGTAAAACCATAAGGCGCTTTCTAAAGTCTGGTATCTCTGGAAGGTCGTTAAAAAGAATATGTCTTAGTTCTTTATCTGCGTTGTCTAGATCAACGGCATCTAGTTGGGGCTGGATAGATTTCAGCAACTGCTCGGTTAAATCGGTCACGGCTATTGACTTCGGTGCTCACACACACAGACACAGCTAGTTGAAATTCCTCTTTCCATTCTTGGTTGTTATTTTATTTTGGTTGTTGATAAGTATACAGACTACATCAGGGCGATAAAAGAGGAATCTTCTCAAGAATTAACCCTCTCGGGGGGCGGGCGCTCTATTATTGCGAGGCTTGCTGGCTAGTTGGGCGCCACATTGGGTCTGGAATATGCGGCGCTAGCGTCTTATAGCGAGAGGCAGATAGTGGACCTAAGCTGCTCTGTTCACAATGCTCAGTCCTGTGGCAGGCAGTGGCAATGATGGCGAAACCAATTTTAAGATAATAGAAAACGGCGGTTACGACCAAACTGTAATTGCCGGCACCTGATATATATAATCGCCACTCCTCTAACCGGACTGTACCTTTGGACAAAATAATTGACGGTAAAGCATTCGCGGCCAAGCTTCGAGCAGATGTGGCAGCCAAAGTTGCTACGCTAAAAAGCCAACACAATATCGTACCCGGGCTCGCAGTAGTGCTGGTGGGAGAAGACCCTGCCAGTCAAGTGTATGTCCGAAATAAAGGCAAGCAGACTGTTGAAACAGGTATGCAAAGCTTTGAGCATAAGCTGCCAGATACTACCACCCAAGATGAACTCATGGCGGTGATTGATAAACTCAATGCCGATGACTCAGTCCACGGAATTCTGGTTCAACTACCGCTCCCAAAGCAAATTGAAGAATACGCTGTAATCAATCACATTAGCCCTGATAAAGATGTTGACGGCTTCCATCTGAGCAATGTCGGGCGGTTAGCGATCGGCGAACCTGGCATTGTGCCGTGCACACCCTTGGGCTGCATCATGATGCTAAAAGATGCACTCGGTGATTTATCAGGGCTGCATGCGGTCGTGGTAGGGCGTTCGAATATTGTCGGTAAACCAATGGCTTCTTTACTGTTATCGGAAAACTGCACAGTTGAGATCACGCACTCTAGAACAAAGAATCTACAAGAAGAATGCAAGCGTGCTGATATCTTGGTGGCAGCAGTTGGTCGACCAGAGATGATAAAAGGCGACTGGATCAAACCCGGCGCCGCCGTGATAGATGTAGGTATTAATCGAATCGAAGGTGAAGCAGGCAAAACCCGGCTTGTGGGTGATGTCGAGTTTGCTTCAGCTGAAAAAGTAGCCGGTAAAATTACCCCGGTACCAGGTGGCGTTGGCCCGATGACCATAGCGTGTTTGCTGCATAATACGTTGCAACAAGCCTGTGTCATTAATAATGTAGATATGCCTGCATAGCTTTACATTCAGAATTGGGGGCATGAAGTCCCTAATCTGTAAAGCGCATTCCCAAAACACTAGTACCTTGCTGCAACTCCTTCAGGCGCCTTTTTAAAGCGCTTGTAGTTCCACATGTATTGACTGGGCGCTATATCAATACATTTTTCAACACACCTGTTAAGTGCTGCAGCGGCAAGCACTTCGTTGTCGTTGTATAGATCGTCGTCTGGTTTAAAATAGTGCACCCGATACCCTAGTCCTTTTGGCAGGCGTTCGACTGCGGTGAAAATTACCGGTGCTTTGGTGCGTTGCGCTAGGTTGGCCATAAAAGTCATGGTGTAAGCGGGTACTCCATACAGGGGTGCAAATACGCCATGCTCAGCTGCAGGTTCTTGATCGGGCAGTATTGCTATCGCTTCACCTTTTTTTAATGCTCGCACCATACCTGCCAGGCCTCGGCTGGTTATTGGATAGCACTTGCCGCCGAACCGTTCCCGTGATGCAATCACAGGTTGGTCAAGATGCGATTTTCTATTCGGTCGATAAAGAAAATGTATTGGGGCTTCTAACGATAACAACAAACCAGCCAGCTCCCATGCACCAAAATGTGGTGAGGCGATAATAACCCCTTTGCCTTGAGCTTTCGCGTCATCAAACAGTGCACGCCCAACTTCGTTAACCCGCAGTGATTCAATCTGTTGTTTATTCCAATGCCAGAACGGACCGAGCTCGGTAATATTTTTTCCGGTCTCGAGCAGATTGCGTTTTGTCAGCGCTTGACGCTCTGCGTTATCTAACTGTGGAAAACAAAGCTCCAAATTGCGCTGTATTATTCGGCTGTTGCGATTTGGTAGTTTGTGGACCGCCCAGCCGATCGCGGTACCGATAGCGTGGTTTGCACGCAGAGGCAGCATTGACAGAGAGCGCAAAAGAATTTTTGCCAGGCGAGGGCTATTGTTCAATGTAGGGGTGCGGAAAGATTTGATCAGATTCTCTGGAACCCTGCAGTGCCTGGCCAGTTACAATACAGCCAGTTCATCTCGTTCTCGAGACTATTTTAGCTTCGTTTCTTTTTATCAGATCAGTTTTAAGGGTGGGAAATCCCCACAAAGAGTAAGGCATTGATTGGACTATTGCAGCGTGTGACTCAGTCACGGGTCACGGTTGATAATCAGGAAATCGCCAGTATTGGTGCTGGTTTGATGGTTTTAGTGGCGGTGGAATCTGCAGATACAGAAACGACTGCTGCGGCGTTGTTGCGAAAAATCACCCAATATCGGGTGTTTTCAGACGGTAACGGCAAAATGAATTTGAGCCTGCTTGATACCGGCGGTGATCTATTACTAGTGCCACAGTTCACACTCGTGGCTGATACCGGTCGCGGTTTGCGGCCCAGTTTCAGTAAAGGCGCATCGCCTACCGATGGACGCCGACTGTTTGATACACTGGTGAGTCTGGCAAAAAACATAGACTGTAAAGTCGCCACCGGCCAGTTTGGCGCAGATATGCAAGTGGAGTTGGTCAATGACGGGCCGGTGACTTTTTGGTTGCACGAAAAGCCGGCGGCAAGCTAATTTGGCCATTCTTAAAATAAACAATCGTTCACCTGTTTAGTGAAAAAAATGACCCAGCGCGCAGCAACAATTTCTCGTAATACCAACGAAACTAAGATCAAGGTGGAGTTAAACCTTGACGGCGGTGGCGTGGCAAGCTTCAAAACCGGAGTGCCATTTTTAGAACACATGCTTGATCAACTGGCACGTCATGGCATGCTGGATCTAAGCGTCGATTGCGATGGAGATACGCACATTGATGATCACCACTCAGTTGAAGATATCGGCATTGTTATCGGTCAAGCGTTCGCTGAAGCTTTAGGTAACAAAGCAGGGATTCACCGCTATGGCCACGCCTATGTCCCGTTAGATGAGGCATTGTCCAGGGTTGTGATTGATTTTTCAGGCCGCCCGGGTTTGTATTTTAATTGTGAGTTTAAGCGTGATCGGGTGGGTACATTTGATCTAGAGCTGTGCTCTGAATTTTTCCACGGTTTTGTTAATCACGCCCAGGCAACACTGCATATAGATAATATTAAGGGTGATAACGAACACCATAAGATTGAAACAATCTTTAAAGCATTTGGGCGCGCCATACGAATGGCTGTTCAAACGGATAGTCTTCTGCAAGGTAAGCCTGCCTCTACTAAGGGAGTCTTGTAGTTAATGGCAACTATTGCTGTGGTTGACTACGGTATGGGTAACCTGCGATCTGTAGCGAAAGCGGTAGAGCATGTTGCACCGCGTGCTCGAACGATTGTTACCTCGTCCGCGACCGATATTGCCAGTGCAGACAAAATTGTTTTTCCGGGTCAGGGCGCGGCACGTGATTGCATGGCGCATTTGCGTGACTACAAACTAGTTGAAGCGGTAGGGACTGCTTTTAACAACAAGCCATTTTTTGGTATCTGTATGGGGCTTCAAGTGTTGTTTGAATCTAGTGATGAAAATAATGGTGTTGAGTGTTTGTCTTATGTGCGAGGTAAATCTACAAAGTTTACTCGTGATACTAATCAGCCAGCCTGCAAAATACCGCATATGGGTTGGAACGAAGTGGCGCAGCAAAAAGACCATGCGTTGTGGAATAAAATAACGGATCTGTCGCGCTTTTATTTTGTACACAGTTATTATGTACAAGCTGACGATCAAAGTATTGTTAGTGGCTCTACAGAATACCTGGGTAAATTTTGCAGTGCGATTGCTTACGATAATATTTTCGCTACGCAGTTTCACCCGGAAAAAAGTGCAGCTAACGGATTGCAGCTACTGGAAAATTTCAGTCAATGGCAGCCTTAACGATTATTCGTAAGACTCGCTGTCACTGGTTGTTTAATTATCATTTACCTGATTTCTCGAAAATTTAAGATAAACACATCATGCAAATTATTCCCGCCATCGATTTAAAAGACGGTCAATGTGTAAGACTCAAGCAAGGTCGTATGGAAGACGATACGGTTTTCTCTGATGATGTCGTCGCCACAGCCACGCGTTGGGTCGACGCAGGCACAGACCGATTGCACATTGTTGATTTAGACGGAGCGTTTGCCGGTGAGCCGCGCAATGGTGCTGCTATTAAGCAGGTATGTCAGGCGCACCCTAACTTACAAGTTCAAGTTGGTGGTGGCATTCGTGATGATGAAACAGCCGCTCATTATCTGGAGTCTGGTGTGCGCTGGGTGATTATAGGAACACAAGCGGTGCGTGAGCCTGCTTTTGTCGAACGGCTCTGCAAAGCATGGCCTGGTCAAATTATTGTTGGCCTTGATGCACGTGATGGAAAAGTCGCATTAAGCGGTTGGGCGGAAGAATCAAACAGCGATGCCGTAGAACTTGCAAAATCTTTTGAAGGTATCGGTGTCAGCGGAATTGTTTATACCGATATCGAACGAGACGGCATGATGCAGGGTTTTAATTCACCTGCAACATCGGCACTTGCTGAGCAGATCAATATTCCTGTTTTCGCATCGGGAGGTGTTAACTCCTATGAAGATATCGATCGACTGTGCCAAATAGAAAAGCATGGAGTGGCGGGGGCTATAGTAGGGCGTGCACTGTATGAAGGAACTATGGAGCTTGCAGTGGCGCAGCAGCGTGCGAATGCTAATGGATAATCTAGAAAAGTCGTTGGTGATATAAAAATGGGTTTGGCTAAACGCGTTATACCTTGCCTGGATGTCGATGCGGGCAGAGTAGTAAAGGGTATTAACTTTGTTGATATCGTTGATGCTGGTGATCCAGTTGAAGCGGCACGTCGCTACGGTGATGCTGGTGCTGATGAGCTAACCTTTCTAGATATCACTGCGAGTGTTGATAATCGCGACACTATTTTTGATGTGGTAGAGCAAGTAGCGTCACAAGTTTTTATACCGCTAACGGTGGGTGGTGGTATTCGTGCGGTATCTGATATTCGCAAGTTGTTAAATGCCGGCGCTGATAAAGTCAGTATTAACACCGCAGCTGTGCATAACCCGGAGCTGGTTCGTGAAGCGGCTGATCATGTGGGCAGTCAATGTATTGTGGTCGCGATTGATGCCAAAGGCGTGCATGCTGAAGGTGAAACGCCGCGGTGGGAGATTTTCACCCATGGTGGTCGTAAAAGTACTGGCCTTGATGCTGTTGAGTGGGCCATGAAAATGACAGAACTGGGTGCGGGTGAACTGCTGGTCACGAGCATGGATCGCGATGGCACTAAATCAGGTTTTAATTTACCTTTAACGCGCGCGATCTCTGATGCTGTTGCGGTGCCAGTGATTGCCTCTGGCGGTGTTGGTAATCTTGATCATCTATGTGAGGGTGTATTGCAGGGCGGAGCCGATGCAGTTCTTGCAGCAAGCATTTTTCACTTTGGAGAATACACCGTGACCGAAGCCAAGCAGGCAATGCGCGCAGCTGGAATAGAGGTGAGACTGTGAATGATATTAATACTGAATGGATGGACTCATTAAAATGGAACGATCAGGGGTTGCTCCCGGCGATTGCCCAGGACATCGAATCCAATGAAGTGCTAATGATGGCCTGGATGAATCGCGAGGCGTTAATGCTGACAGCTGAAACCAACCAGGCGGTCTATTGGTCTCGATCCCGTGGGAAATTATGGCGCAAGGGCGAATCGTCTGGTCATACTCAGGTTGTGGCTGATATTCGCACTGACTGTGACGCTGATGTCGTTTTATTGAAAGTTGAGCAAAAGGGCGGAATTGCATGTCATACGGGTAGATTTAGCTGCTTTTACCAGAAGTTGCGCGATTTTTCATGGGTAGAGTCTGAACCTGTTCTAAAAGATCCAGGCAAAATCTACCACAGCAAAGAAACATCTTGAGGTCTCCTGTAAAATGAGCGATCAAATTCTTAAAGATCTGGCGGCCGAGCTTGAAAGCCGAAAGTCAGCGAAAGCGTCAGATTCTTATGTCGCGAGCTTGTATAAGGGGGGAACCGACGCCATCCTTAAAAAGGTGGGTGAAGAAGCCACAGAAACTATAATTGCCGTAAAATCGGGCGATCGTGATGATATCGTGCATGAAACGGCAGATCTTTGGTTTCACACACTCGTTATGTTGGCGCAACAAGATCTGGGCCCTGAAGATGTGTTGCAAGAATTGCAGCGCCGCTTTGGTCAGTCCGGTCACGATGAGAAAGCGTCGCGTAAGACTTAAATTGATAGCTTAGGTTTACAAAGAACCTAAGTTCACTAATAAATGCTGTACTAATAATTTTATATAAGAGGCCAACATTATGATGCCAAGTATTCCCCAGCTGTTAATTGTACTGGTAATAGTTGTTTTGCTTTTCGGAGCCAAGCGTCTGCGAAATCTCGGTGGAGATCTCGGTACGGCTGTTAAAGGCTTTAAAGATGCAACTAAATCGGACGACGACACTGCAGCAAATCAAATTGAAAACACTGCTGAACGCGTTGCTGATGAAGTAGAAAAAGAAAAGAAAGAAGTGTAAGAGCCCACTATGCATTTGTGCTTCTTTAACTTGCCTGGTGTGCGTTCTCTTGCGCGTAGGAGTCGCTGACCATGTTTGACATGGGTTTTCAGGAAATTGTACTGATAGCGATCATCGCGCTCATCGTGATTGGGCCTGAGCGGCTACCGGCGGTGGCAAGAAACGTTGGCAGATGGGTCGGTAAGACGCAGCGCTTCGTCGCGGGCGTTAAATCTGATATTGCTAACGAACTGCAAACTGATGAACTGCGCAGCATGTTAAGTAGCCAGGAAGATCAAATCCGGGAGCTCAAAGATATGGTCAAAGAGACCAAGTCTGATCTTGAGCGCACTGCTAAACAAGCGCAGGACTCTGTCAGTGAAGGGATGGACAATGCCGTAGAGCAAGTGAAAGATGCTGCAGAGGTTGCGCGTGATAACAACGCTAAGATGCAAGAGATAGCGCGATCAGCGGGCTACAGTACTTACGACGACCCAGAGCAATCGAAAGCTCCCAATACTAATCACGATAATGATTCTTCAGATCAAGACTCCAGTCAGTCTGCGTGAATAAAACAGAGTCTCAATCAAGGTGAGTGAAAAGATAAAAGAAGGCGGCGAAGGCGCTGAAATGGGGCTGTTGTCGCATTTAGTGGAACTGCGTGATCGTCTATTACGCATGCTACTGGCGGTCGGTATTTTCTTTTTATGTTTATTTCCGTTCAGAGATAAAGTCTGGAGTGCACTTGCAGAGCCGCTAACGCGACACGCAGGCACGATGCAAGCGATAGATGTTGCAGCGCCTTTTTTGATCCCTTTTAAAGTGTGTTTGTTGTTGTCGGTGGTGTTGGCAGCACCGGTATTGTTATACCAGGTCTGGGCGTTTGTAGCGCCTGGTTTATATAAACATGAAAAGCGTTTGGTATCGCCGTTATTGATCTCAAGCACATTGCTGTTTTATTTTGGAATGGCATTCGCCTACTTTGTAGTCTTTCCTTTGGTCTTCGGGTTTTTTAATAGTGTTGCACCTGAAGGTGTTGAAGTAGTGCCGGATATCGGGCGTTACCTCGATTTCATCATGACTATATTTCTGGCCTTTGGCGTCGCGTTTGAAGTGCCTGTAGCGGTTATCTTAATGGTGTCCATTGGCGTCACGACACCTGAAAAGCTGGCAAAACAAAGGCCTTACTTTATTGTCGGTGCGTTTATTGTCGGCATGTTTTTAACCCCGCCCGATATTATCTCGCAAACGCTATTAGCGCTGCCAATGTGGCTGCTTTTTGAAGCTGGAATTTTCTTTTCGCGTGGCTTTTTAAAGCGCAAAGAAGAATTTGTAAAAGCGGCATCTGATGATGACGATGGCAGCAACTTGAGCCCTGCAGATGAAGCACTGGCTGATGAAATAAACCACAGTGCGGCAACTGACACAGACAGCAAAAGCTGAGTTAAAATACCAGAGCACTTTGTAGTTAAGCCTTGGCCTGCCAAATGAACGCAGGCTTAGCCTTTGCTTAAGCATCAACCATTGACCTTCATTTCATAAGCGGTTGCTCCAAATGACTATTAGCGCAAAGCCTCCTCGTCGTTCTACTCTATTGATCATTATGGATGGGGTCGGTATGAACCCATCTAAGCTCGATAATGCCGTAGCGCTTGCAAAGACACCAAACCTTGACGAGTTATACTCGTCTAACCCTGTCACAGTGCTTGAGGCCTCTGGCGCCGCAGTGGGCTTGCCCGCGGGTCAGATGGGTAATTCTGAAGTTGGACATCTAACCATTGGCTGCGGTAGCATTTTGCGCCAGGACTTAGTGGTGATCAACGATTCCATTGAAAGTGGTGAGTTTGCTGAAAACAGCGTTATTGCCGACGCATGTCAGGCGGCAGCCACCAGCGCTAAACCACTGCACCTAATCGGCCTGGTCTCTGATGGCGGAGTGCATAGTCACCTTGATCATTTATTGGCACTTATTGATGCCTGTAAAAAATATAACGTGCGGCCGATGTTGCACATGATTACCGATGGACGCGATACCTCGCCAAAGTGTTCAAAGGTATACCTTGATCTAGTAGAGCCCGCGCTAAAAAGTGCCAAGGGTCAGATCGCGACGGTTAGCGGTAGATACTATGCGATGGATCGAGACAATCGATGGGATCGAGTGCAGAAAGCTTTTGATGCCATGGTACATGGCAAAGGAAATACGGGTAGTAATGCTGAGGCTGTCATTGAAGCTGCCTGGCAAGATGGTAAATCAGATGAGTTTATTTTGCCCACAGTATTGGAAGGTGCTGAGCTAATTGCCAATGGTGATCAAGCGGTATTTTTTAACTTTAGAAATGATCGCCCACGTGAATTATCAAGTGCATTAATCCACAGTGACTTTGATAATTTTGATCGTGGTAACTTTCAAAAAATGTCGCTCACCACAATGACAATGTACCACCCGGATTTTGATTGCCCGATAGCATTTGATAAAGATAAACCAAAAGCTACCTTAGGCGCTGCAATAGAAGCAGCCGGCGTCGGGCAGTTTCACTCTGCGGAAACTGAGAAGTATCCGCATGTGACGTTCTTTTTTAATGGTGGTCGCGAAGAACCCTATACAGGTGAGGAACGCGGCTTAGTAGCATCACCAAAAGTAGACACCTATGATCTACAGCCCGAGATGAGCGCTTATGAAGTGCGAGATAAAGTCCTTGCGGCAATACGCGCTGATCAGTTTGGTTTTATAGTGGTTAATCTAGCGAATTGCGATATGGTCGGCCATACTGGTGTGCGTGAAGCAGTTATTAAGTCTGTTGAAGTGGTCGATGAAATTGTCGGTGAACTGGTCACTGCAGCCACTGAAAACGATTTTTCAGTAATCCTTACCGCAGATCATGGCAACGCCGATATGTTGGTTGATCCGGTCACTGGGTCACCGCATACGCAACATACTATTTTCCCTGTCGCCTGCATGGTGAAAGATAAGGTTGCGTGGCACTTGGCTAATGGCATGGGGCTATCGTCGATCGCACCCACAGTGTTACAACTGATGGGTTTAGAGCAACCTCAAGGCATGGCTGGCAAGTCAATGTTGCTTGAAGAAAAAAACTATTAAATGATGTTTGATGCGCTAAATTTTTTACATCTGCGTTGGCGCCATAGAGTGTTTCCAACAGCACCATAGTGAGTGGCCTATATGTGGTATTTTCCATAGAATCCCCACTCTTGGTTGAATCTAATAATGGCCAGAATCTTTCAGGTAGACGCGTTCACCGATCATTTGTTTGGTGGCAACCCAGCCGCTGTGGTGCCACTAGAGAGTTGGCCTGATGATCAAATCCTGCAGTCGGTGGCCATGGAAAACAACCTGGCAGAAACCGCTTTCACGGTTCCCGTTGACAATGGTTTTGAGCTCCGCTGGTTTACCCCGACAAGTGAAGTGGCGTTATGTGGCCACGCGACACTTGCAACAGCACACGTTATGTTTTCGCATTTACACTTTGCTGATTCTTCAATAAACTTTTATACCAGACGGTCTGGCACGTTAAGCGTTGAAAAACGCAACGACAATCAGCTGGCTATGTCTTTTCCTTCAATTGCAGCAACACAGAGCGCTGACACAGAGTTGCTTACACAGGCTTTGGGAGTCAATTTAGTTGATCTTTATACTGGCCACTATTCAGCAGATGAGTTTGACTACATGGCAGTGTTGGAATCACAACAACAGGTAGAATCTTTTGTGCCTACGTTGAATGCAATATCAGCACTTGCGTGCAGGGGGGTGATAATCACCGCAGCAGGGGATGATTGTGATTTTGTTTCTCGATTCTTCGCTCCAGGGTTTGGTATTGATGAAGATCCGGTGACAGGCTCAGCTCATTGTTTATTGGCACCTCATTGGGCAACAGTATTGGGTAAGGATCAACTCGCTGCACGCCAGGTATCGTTGCGTGGTGGTGTTTTAGGGTGTGTGGTAGATGCGGGCCGTACATGGCTGACAGGTCGCTGCGTAGACTATCTACAAGGCCAGATTACGCTCGGCAATTAATCACAAGCCAGAGTCTTGGCGTTGTTTTGTAAAATCTATTGGCGCGATTACTATCGGTTATCTGATTCGATGAATGTTCATTTTTTTGCCTGAAAGAATTGTCAATTGCTGTGGGTTTACATTGACATTGGTGCTTTCATTGCTAGAAGTAGGTGTTACAGAAAGAGTTCAGCATAGCTGGTGGCAGGCGAATATGAAAACGAATAGCATCTATAGCAAGCGTTCAAAAAGTGGCGGTAAAAAAGCCCAGCGCTCGCGAGAAAATCTGAAAGCAGATGCAGCCTTTCTAATGTGGTTTGGAGCATTTGCTCTGTTGGTCACGCTAGTCTATTGGTTTAACGGCGGTAAGAGTGTTTTTGTATTCCCAACTATTTTGTGTGTTGGCTTAGTCGTGCGTAACCTAAGAAAGCCCACCAGTAAATACTTTAATAATGGTAGCCGGGTGTTACCGATTAAGCGAGCCAGGTAGCTCGGGAAGATAGTGCTGAAAAAGGTTGAGCTGAAAAAGGTTGAGCTGAAAAAGTAGCAGGCTAGTAGCTGCTGGTTAGAGTTGGCTAAATACAGAACTACCTATAGTTTTTTATCGGTTTCCAAGTACAGCCCGGGTGGTTGTATATAGTCGAAAAATTTCGCAACCTTTGGTGTCCTGCCGAGAAGTGTAGGCAAGCTTATCCCTAGTCCCAAATAGACGTGTCTAGAAGGCTCCGTTTGCTCATCGAATGTTCTAAACCCGCGAGTGTAGTAGCCCGCTTGTAGTTCTAACCATTTAAACGGTGTGTTCTGCAGTGATTCAAATCCATTTGCTTTTAATGCAATCAGATGTTTCATACCGGAGTAGTCAGAGACTGCATCATTTTGTAGGTTGTAACCACTAGACGGCCAATACTCCATACGTAAATCTATTCGATCATCCCACTTAGGGTTTGATGCAAGCCACCATGAAGCAGCCACGCCTACCGCATCGGCAATAAAATCTTCGCTTGAAAATCCGTATTTAGACGATGTGGCATCACCCACTTCTAGTAGTGTCATGGCTGCTAACGCAGACAGCGCTGCCTTGCGTTCCGGGTGTTTTACGCCATGGCGTCTAAAATCTAAAAGGAAGATTTCAGAAAGTATATAAGACATATACAGGTGACCGGTTTTATCAGCACCACCTGCGTGGGTATCATCTCCAAACCAACCTTCACGTTTCGCAACAGGTGAGTGTTCAAACCAGTCCCACTGTGAGATACCCCAAGCGCTCATGGCCAGTGTCGCTAGTGAAAGATCTCGCGTCACAATGTATCGGGTATTTTGTTGTTCAGCGGCGAAGCTTTGCTGAGAAAGGCCTATGCCTAGCGCAAATACCAAAGCAACGTTGCGAAATTTAAGTGACAGCATGGCTATGGGAAACGCAAAATACACACCGGCTTATTGTTGTATGCAGGTTGTTTACAATTGCCTGGTTGTGACGTGGCTCTTTACGCAAGTGACTGATAAATGGTTGAATTTTTATTTGTAAAGTCAGCCTAATTGAAGTGGCTTTAAGTGCCGCATACTTAGGTGGCGATTATCGGTTACGTGGCATCGGGTGCTTGACGGCTATTTTCCGATTCAGGAGAACTTCTCTCCAAAAAACAAATAAGCCCGAAACGAGAATCATCAGTATTCCAACCCATGCGAATAAATCTGGCCAGTCACCCCAAATAGTAATACCCCAAACAATAGCCAGTACTAACGCGACATACTCAAACGGTGCGATGGTCGCCGCTTCGCAGAGCCTGTACGCCTGACTGACAAGGTAGCCTCCAATACCGCTAGCTAAGCCAATCCCAAACATGATCAAGCCGTCTGTAAGGGTGGGCATGGTCCAGGCTCTGAATAAAAAATCCATCACCCGGTTGTCGGGGTTTGCGTATTGCCCACTATGAAATAACAAACCAAAAATTGTCGAGACAACAATAAACATTAGCTGTATGTAAAATGACATAGTCGACGCCTTTTCTTTTAAGCCAATCTTACGCGTGAGCATTTGCATGCAGGCATAAGCGAAGGCTGAAAACAAAGGCAGCAATGCAGCGACTTGAAATGCTGCAGAGCCAGGGCGCATCATTATGATTACACCGGCAAGCCCGACGAAAACGGCGGCCCAACGTTTAAGCCCGACTTTTTCACCCAGAAAAACAACCGATAACGCGGTGATAAATAAAGGTGCTATAAAAAAGATCGCTGTTGCTTCAGGCAAGCTAATGGCGGCTAAGCCCATAAAAAAAGCCATGTTAGCGGCCACTATGCATAGACCACGAATACTATGAATCACAGGGTGGCGAGTTTTAAGCAGTGTAAACCCGCCTTCCATAGACATGATGGCAAGCGTTATCGTTATGGCGATAGCAGATCGTATCAGTACGATCTGATGCAAGGCGTAGTCATCGCTAAGTAGTTTAATGCCTACATCATTGAGAGAAAATAGAACCCATGCACCTAGTGCACACATAATACCGATGGCAGTTGTGCGATTTCGTATGGCTAGTTCGTTTGCAGTGGACATTCCGCATAAGACACCTGTTGGTGATCTATGTCAATTGATACCAATTGTGTTTGTTATGTTGAGCAGCTATCTAGAGTAGTAGGTGTCGCAAGTGGAGTTGCTTGGCTACTCTACAAGCATTGCTTGATTTCTACAGGCGAAAAAAAAGCCGCAAAGTAAGCGGCTCTTTTTGTGCTACGTGGGTAGTGCATTCAACCGCACTTGGATTCACCGCAGTTAAGGCAGGTGCTGCAGCCATCCATTAAAATGGTTGCTTTTACCGCACACTTTTTACAGGTTGTGGCTGATGCAGGATAACCACTGTTCTCGTCAACTGAATCATTGTTATTGGCGAGGTATTCTTCCTTCTTCTGTTCTATGTATTCAGCGGTGGCTGTGTCTGGATCCTGGTTTGGATCACGCAGCATGCCTATGCCAATAAGATGCTCTTCGATCACATCGCCAATTTCTGCAACCAATGATTGTTGCAACTTGCCTTTGTTCCAGTATCCGCCACTTGGATCAAATACTGATCTAAGTTCTTCCACCAGAAAAGTAACATCGCCACCTTTGCGAAATACCGCAGACATGATGCGGGTTAGGGCTACGATCCACTGAAAGTGATCCATGTTTTTGCTGTTAATGAACACTTCAAACGGGCGCCGGATTTCGTGATTGGTGCCTTCGTTAAGAACGATATCATTGATAGTGATATACATGGCATGGGCTGAAACATGCTCAGGTGTTTTTAGCTTGTAAGTCGAGCCAATCAGTTTGTCCGGGCGTTTTAATGCCTCGTGCATCTGAATGACTTCAGCAACAGGCAGTTCATCTGAGTCAAGATCAGGCTTGTTAACGGTGTAGCTAACAATTTTGTTGTCTATTTTAATAGTCATAGAAGTCATTTGGGTATGGTCAAATAAATAATCAAGGGCGCGTGCGTTTTAGTCAATGCGCCCTTGATTGTTTTGGGCGTCAGGTCTCTTAGTTAGAACTTGCCGTAGTAACCTTCTTTAAGTGCGTCGTAGAGATTGGCGGCGCTATGAGTTTCTCCGTCGTACTCGATCTCCTCATTGCCCTTGCACGTGACCGTGCTGCCGTCCTCAAGCGTAAACTGGTACGTCGTATTTTCAAGATCTGACTCCTTAACGAGAACCCCTTGGAAGGCCTCTGGATTAAATCGGAAAGTGGTGCAGCCTTTCAGGCCTTTTTCATGTGCATACAGGTAAATATCCTTAAAGTCGTCATAAGGAAAATCTGTTGGTACATTGGCCGTTTTGGATATTGATGAGTCTATCCATTTTTGCGCGGCGGCTTGAACGTCTACATGCTGAGTGGGAGAAATATCATCAGCTGATACGAAATAATCGGGAAGTTTATTTTCCTCTTCTGTTGCATAAGGCATAGCAGTTTCATTGATTTGATCGCGGTAAGCGAGCAGCTCATATGAAAAAACATCTACTTTTTCTTTGCTCTTTTTGCCTTCACGGATCACGTTGCGAGAATAGTGGTGTGCGAAGCTTGGCTCAATACCGTTACTGGCATTGTTGGCTAGTGATAGCGAAATAGTACCGGTAGGTGCTATGGAAGTATGGTGAGTAAACCGGCTGCCTGATTCTACAATGCTATCAACCAGTGCTTTATCAGCACTTGCGATTCGCTGCATATAGCGGCTGTATTTACCTAGCAGCACACGACCTTTTACTTTATCGCCAACGTTGTAACCGTCTTTTGCCATTTCCGGGCGCTTACGTAGCATATTGGCAGTAATGGTGAACTCATCATCCATTATGGGTGCGGCGCCTTTTTCTTTGGCAAGTTCAACACCCGTTTTCCAGCCACTGATAGCCATCTCACGAGAGACATCGTCAGTGAACGTTAAAGACTCTTCAGAGCCGTAGCTCATCTGCAGCATGGTCATAGTAGAACCAAGCCCCAGGTAGCCCATGCCATGACGGCGTTTGTATTGAATCTCTTCACGTTGTTTAAATAGCGGCAGCCCGTTAATTTCAACTACGTTATCAAGCATGCGAGTGAAAATTTGTACTGTATCTCTGTATTTATCCCAATCAAATCGTGCTTCATCTGTGAAAGGGTTTTCAACAAAGCGCGTGAGGTTGATTGAGCCAAGTAGGCAAGCACCGTAAGGTGGAAGAGGTTGTTCGCCGCATGGGTTGGTGGCGCGTATTTCTTCACAGAACCAGTTATTGTTCTGTTCATTAACCTTGTCTATTAATATGAAGCCAGGCTCTGCGAAGTCATAGGTTGATGCCATGATCGCATCCCATAATCTACGTGCCTTAACATTCTTATAAATTTTGCACGCAACCAGGCCTTCATCATTCTGTTGAAAGCCGATTTTGGTTGGCCAATCAAGCCAGATAACTTGCTCTGGATCTTCAATGTTAACTTCGCCACTTTCAATTTCTTTTTCTTGAACCGGGAAAGCCAGGCTCCAGGAGTTATCGTTGCGAACCGCTTCGATGAAATCTTCCGTAATAAGTAGAGACAGATTGAACTGACGTAGGCGACCGTCTTCGCGTTTAGCGCGAATGAACTCGAATACATCAGGGTGGCGAACATCAAAAGTAGCCATTTGCGCGCCACGTCGGCCACCGGCAGACGATACCGTAAAGCACATTTTGTCGTATATATCCATGAACGACAGTGGCCCTGAAGTATAAGCGCCTGCACCCGATACATAAGCACCACGAGGGCGTAAGGTAGAGAAGTCGTAGCCGATGCCACAGCCGGCTTTAAGAGTTAGGCCGGCCTCGTGCACTTTGCCAAGGATGTCATCCATGGAGTCGCCGACAGTGCCCGAGACGGTGCAGTTAATAGTAGAGGTGGCAGGCTTGTGTGCTCTTGCACCTGCGTTAGAGATAATTCGGCCTGCGGGTACCGCGCCTTGGCGTAGTGCCCACAAGAATTTCTCATGCCATTCGGTTTTCTTTTCTTCTGTTTCTTCTACATCAGCCAATGCACGAGCAACGCGTTGGTAGGTGTCGTCGAGTGAGGTGTCTACATCAGAGCCTTCACGGCTTTTAAGTCTGTACTTTTTATCCCAAATATCAAGCGATGCGCTTTGAAGCGGGATTGCAAAATCAAATTCTGCCTTTGCTTTGCCATCGATGGCGACGACTTTTGTCATTCTTCTCGTTTCCCCGTTATTGCGGATGAAATTTCACTTGGCAACCGTTGCCGTATTGCAGCCATTGCCGGCTGCCTTTATTTAGCTGCCCTTAGTCTGTGACTAATTAACAAATTAATCGTCTGAGGTTTACTACCTAAAGACTAAAAACAAACAACAAGTGAACTCATCTGGCAGAGTTATTTATATCTGTGCGCTTCTGTTCAGAGCACTAACTTGGTCCTTTGCACGATCCTTTGCACGGTCCTTTGAGGTTTGCTTGTAAGGTATTGCTACATTTACGAGCATTCTCTATAGGAATGTGTAAGATTTCCGAAGCAGTATACTATATGGTGTAGCCAAACTTCAGTTACCTACTATATATAGTGCCATCTGGTAATATGGCGGAGCGGATTAGGTGCACTGAAGCGAGCCATAGAATGATAGTGGTGAGAGGTTTGGTCGGTCAAGAGCGGACTACTACAAAATGGTGATTGTAATCTTACCATCCACAATATGATGTGATTTAGGTGTGTTTAAGCAGTGTGCGAGCTGTGGATAACTTGTGGGCTGTTTTTTTGCCAGTTCGGCTGGCTATTTCCGGTTTGTTTGGTCTTTGTTCGCGGCGCGAGGCTGGTCATTCGCTGCGCTCGGGTTGTTGGCCATTCGCTGGGCTCAACTTTAGTGGCTTGGCTTGGCTTGGCTTGGCTTGGCCTGGGCGGCTTTGTGCTCTGGCTTGAGCGGCACGTCTCACCACTCGAAGCCAATTCCAATATCAAAAGCCAATAGCATGTATATGCAACGGGGCATTAAGTCCCTCGCTTACGCTGGCGGGCTTCCTACGAGCGCGATCTCACAAAGCCCTACAACAACCATAAAGTCGCCAACCCTAAGAAGGCCAACAATCCCACGACATCAGTAACCGTGGTCAGTAATACACCACCTGCAACAGCTGGGTCTATGTCTAAACGTTTTAGAGTTATTGGTATCAGAACACCTGCCAGGGCGGCTACTGACATGTTTACGATTAGGGCGAAGGCGATGACTATTCCTACGCGGCCGTCGCCAAACCATAGGAACGCTATCAGGGCGACCACTAGTGACCATACTAATCCGTTCAGTAAGCCTACTATGGCTTCTTTGGTTAGTATCCAGCGTGTGTTGCCTCGGCCGACCTGGCCTAGTGCCTGGCCGCGAATCATTAGAGTTAGAGTTTGTGAGCCTGCTATGCCGCCCATGCTGGGTACTATGCTCATAAGAATAGCAAGGGTGACTATTTGATCCAGGGTGTCTGCGAATTGACTGGCTACCCATGAAGCCAAAAAGGCGGTGGCTAAATTTAACCCTAACCATACGTTGCGGCGTCGCATGCTGCGTACTACAGGTGCAAAGAAGTCGTCTTCTTGTCGCAGGCCTGCCATGTTCATCATGGTTTGTTCGGCGTCTTCTCTTATAACGTCAACAACATCATCTATGGTGATTCTTCCCAACAAGCGATTGTTGTCGTCTACTACCGGGGCTGAGATGAGGTCGTGATCTTCAAAGAGTCTGGCTACATCGGCATCGTTGGTCGCTACATTGATAACATCAACATCGGTACGCATAACAGACGCGACGCTAACCTCTGGGTCATTGGTCAGGAGTCGCCTTATGGGTAGTACGCCTTTATAAAAGCCGAAGCGATCAACAATTATTATTCTATCGGTGTGTCTGGGTATCTGACCTTTTTGGCGCAGGAATCTCAGTACTACATCCAGGGTGACATTAGAACGCACAGTGACAGCGTCTAAGTCCATGAGGCCGCCTGCGCTATCTTCCGGGTATGACAGTACTGATTCCAGTCGATCACGATACTGCTTGTTCATACTCTGCAGTACTTCGTCGGTGACTTTGTTGGGCAGTGATTGCACAAAGTCTGCGAGATCATCGATGTCTAAGTTCTCGCTGATCGCTACTAGTTCTGCGGTTTCCAGATCTTCGATCAGGGATTCACGAACTTCATCCCCGACTTCCAGTAAGACATCGCCCTCGTCTTTTAGCTCTATGTAGTCCCACAAGATCTTGCGCTGCGAGCGTGGTAATGATTCTAGTAAATCTGCAACTTCTGCCGGTGGTAGCGCATGGATTAGGTTGCGTGCAGACTGGACGCTACCGCTGTCCATAATCTCTGCAATGGCCCTTTGTCTGTCTTCGTCCGTGCTAACGCTGCTGGAATCTGGCATGGCAATTTTCTTTTTTAAGCTTTGATTTGCACAACTTACTGTGAAGGTCGGCAGTACAGCGCACTGTAAGTGATGGATAGAACAGATTTTTACAGCGCCGCCAGAAAGGTGAAAGTTCGGCAGCTATAGTGTTAGTGGCGTTCGTATGTTCAAGCTGTAGCTAAAGGTAACCCGCGCCCCGACGCGCGTAAAGTCAACTCCGTTACGAGTTGATTTTATCTAACATAGTGGTCTGCTTGGTCTTTTCGGAGTAGTGCAGAAAGCCAAGTGCCGGACGGCGCACAGCAGACAAGCGGGTCTGGCGCAGTACGTTTTTGATTTCCAAAATAGAATTGGGAGGCATGCTAAATTCCCGCAAACCAAGCCCTAGTAAGACTCTGGTATAGCTTGGGTTGCCTGCCATTTCGCCACACATAGTCACAGGGATTTTATGCTTATTGCCTGCATCGATAATCATTTTTATTAGTGATAACACGGCAGGGTTTAGTGGGTCATAAAGATAGTTAACTTGATCATCAATACGATCGATCGCCAATGTGTACTGGATCAAGTCATTGGTACCAATAGACAAAAAATCTAAGTGCTCGGCAAAGTGCGATGCTGAAATTGCTGCAGCTGGCACTTCAATCATGCCACCTACCGGGATCTTTTCATCAAACTTTATACCTTTGGAGCGCAGGGCCTCTTTAGTGGTTTCCAATAATTGCTTAGCCTGTAATAACTCAGAGACTGTAGTAAGCATTGGAAACATAATTTTGATTGGCCCTTTTGCAGACGCGCGTAATATGGCTCTGAGTTGCGGCACTATAAGCGCTGGATCGTGAAGGCATAAACGTATGCCGCGTAAACCCATGGCCGGGTTGTGTGCTAGTGGTCCTAGAGTGACCGCATCAATTTCTTTATCTGCACCTAGATCTACCGTTCGAATAGTAAGTGGTGCGCCGCGTAGCGCACGTATAACTCGTACATAAGTTTTATAGTGTTCTTCTTCGTTGGGTATTTTGTTCTCTTGCAGGTAGAGAAACTCTGTGCGGTATAGGCCAACGCCTGCAGCGTTTATTTTACGCAGGTGTTTTAGATCGTCTTCGACTTCAATATTCGCCAGTAACGTTATATTCTCGCCGCTTTTAGCGCGAGACTTTGCATCATTGAGTTTGCGCAGTTCTTTAGTCTTGCGCCGCATGGCTCTTTGGCGCTTATGAAAGTGATCAATTGATAGATCATCGGGTTCGGCTAGTACTAAGCCGCTTGAGCCATCTATAACGAGTGATTCACCACGATTTAAATACAAGCGTGCGTCACTTAAACCGACAATGGCCGGTATATTGAGACTGCGAGCAAGAATAGCCGTGTGGGACAACGGGCCTCCCATTTCAGTTACAAACCCCGCTACTCCTGCGTGTTGCATGATCATGGTGTCTGCAGGGGTTAGATCGTCGGCAATAACAATTCGGTCTTTCCACTTTTCAGAAGCATCTACGCTTTGAGATTTACCGCCAGTGACCAACGCTTCCATTATGTGATTAAAGACGTGCTTTACATCGTCCTGGCGTGTTGCGATGTATGGGTCATCCATGCTTTGAAACACTTTTACAATGGCATCGGTTTGCAGTTTTAAAGCCCACTCTGCATTACATTGATTTTGTTTGATTATTTCAATAGGTGACGATGACATCATGGTGTCGTCGAGCATTAGCAGGTGAGTTTCGATAAAGGTGCTGATGTCATCAGGTGATTCTGATGGGATATCTTTGCCTATTTTTTGTAGTTGTTTTTTAGCTGTACGATGTGCCGTTTTAAAACGCTTAACTTCTTTGGCAATGTTTTTCTTGTCGATTTTTTGTTCGACAATTTCATGTTGATTGCGGTGTAGTATGTAGACAGGCCCAATGGCGATGCCACGTGATACACCCATGCCATTGAGTAGTAGTGCCATTATTCGTCTTCACCGAATTTATCGCTGATCAAATCGATAACAGCCTTCATAGCGTCTTTCTGGTCTGTGCCTTCAATATAAAGCTTGACCAGATTACCGCGACTGGCTGCAAGCATCATGACACTCATAATGCTTTTGGCGTTGACCCGCTGATCTTGTTTTTCAATTTCGATCGAGCTTTCAAAGCTGCTGGCGATTTTCACAAGCTTGGCCGCTGCACGAGCGTGCAGCCCTAGCTTGTTAATAATTTCGATCTCTTGTTCTAGCACGGTAGATTCTAGCTTTTCTCGTTTAAGGATTTTCTTAAAAGGGTTTTTCCCTAAGATAGTGCTAATGATAGTTCGTGCAAGCGTTTTTAGCTTACATTTCAGTGTCTGAAATTTCCCGATGTTTGACTGATATTTGGTCAATCTTACTTTTTATTTTCTCTTGTACTTTCTCAACCACATAGACCGAGCGATGTCTGCCGCCAGTGCAACCAACCGATACTGTCAGGTAGGCTCGATTCTCAGCTTCAAAGATCGGGGTCCAGTTGACAAAAAAGTTACTAATATCGTCCACCATGCGATTAACCGGATCGTGCTGTTCAAGAAACTCTGCCACAGGTGCATCGCGACCTGTTAATGGTCTTAGTGGGGAGGACCAATAAGGGTTCGGTAAGCAGCGCACATCGAACATGAAATCGGTGCCATATGGTGGCCCATGTTTGAAGCCGAAGGATTGCAATAATACATTGACCGGTGATCGATTAAGACCGATCACGCGCTTTCTTATGACTTCACGCAGTTGGTGTAAGTTTAAATTGGTGGTGTCTATGCGTACGTCGGCGCTTTGTTCAACGCTTGCTAGCATGGCGCGTTCTGCGGTGAGTGCGGCATCAAGTGGAGCCCCCGATTGCGATAGCGGGTGCTTACGCCTTGTTTCGCTGAAACGCGTGACCAGGGTGTCGTCCTGGGCATCCAAAAAAACGACATTGGTTTCAACCCCGAGTGAGCTAACAAGAGAAAGTGTTGAGTGAAACTGGCTGAGTAAGTCTACTTCTCCACGAGCATCAATCCCTACCGCAACGTTTTCATAGGCCGATGAGTCTTGCGACATTTTTTTCGCCAGATCAATGAGCATACTGTTCGGCAGGTTGTCGATACAGTAAAAGCCTTCATCTTCCAGCGTGTGTAGCGCGACACTTTTTCCGGCCCCGGATAGGCCGCTAATAATAGTTAATTGCATTCAACGCCTTCCATCAGGCTGAGTGTTGGATAACATAATGTTTCTGTTGCGATCAAAGTATACAGCTTGTGCAAATGTGTGCATTGCACGATAGCGAACGTTGTAGGAGAGGTTTTTAGTTGTTGTCTTTGCGTTTCGAGGCAGCATCTGTGTTAGCGCTGGCAGCATCAGGCTCGCCGTTGCTATCACTTTGATCGTCAGGTTGTTCTATATTTTGTAAGAACTCGAGTATTTCCTCGGCACTGTGCGTTTGTCGCATAGCGTCGCGGTTTTCAGCGCTGTTGAAGAATTTTGCCAGGCTTGCCAGAATTCGCAGATGCCCGTCGATTTCTGCTTCTGGAATCAGTAGGCCAACCACTATGTCTACGGGGATTCCGTCAGCTGCGTCAAAATTGATTGGCTCGCTCAGGGTGATCGCGGCTGCTATGGGTTTGCTAACAAAATCTACCCGCCCGTGTGGAATCGCAACCCCGTGCCCAAGGCCGGTGCAGCCAAGGCGCTCGCGGGCGGCAAGGGCGTCAATAACTTCCATATCGACGCTCTCATCTAGCTGATGCTCGTCAATACTGCCTTCCATGAGTTCGGCAAGCATTTGTAAGCATTTCTTTTTGCTGCTCAGCGATGCTCTACAAGAAACGCGAGAAATATCAAAGAGATCTGTTTCTGATCTTGAATTCATTAAATAATGGCTGGGATTGTGGGTTGGGGGGATTTCTTGAATTTGATGGATATCATCCGTGTCGGATGCCTTGGCTAGTATATAGCACATGTTCAGCGGGACATGATTGTGCATCAAGCGTGGATTTTTGACTAGTCGAAATTGCTCTGTTGAGGGAATTGAGCGGGGATAGATTGTTGATCCAGACAATAGAAAGCGGCGCTGCTCGTAATTTGCTTCTTTTGACAACCACGAACAGCTCTCGGTAGTAATGGATCTGGTAATCAGCAACTGCAGACAGTTGCTGATTACCAAGTGAGCCTAGATTTTATTCTTCCCCGGATTCTGCTGCCGATTCCGAGTTGAGTTGATCTGCCTCAAATTGAATTTTCTCTTTGTCTTTTCGATGGTGATCTTTAATTTTTTCTTTGTGCTTTATGAGTTGCCTGTCGAGCTTGTCGGTCAGAAGGTCAATGGCTGCATACATATCTTCTTCGGTGGTGTCTGCAAATAGTTGCGATCCTTTTACGTTTACCGTGGCTTCTGCTTTATTTCTTAATTTCTCGACACTTAAAATTACGTGTACGTCTTGAACGTTATCAGAGTGCCTTTCCAGACGATCCAATTTTGTTATGACATATTGACGCAGAGAGTCTGTAACGTCGAGATGATGACCGGTTAACGTTAAGTTCATTCGCTTTTCTCCTGTAAAGATTGTATGTCTGATATATAGGCGCAACCGTGCATAACAATAGCGGCGAGATGCGTTTATAGGTCAGTTGATTTTTTAGGTTAAGGAAAGAAAGGTGAGTCTTTGTTCTTTTACAACTACATGTATTGCGCTCAGAAAGAGGGTGGGCACGCAATATAGCCTGCGATGTTAGAAAGGAATTCGCGGGCGCAACAAGCAACTTACTTGCCATTAGACTTAGTTTAAAAAATGGCAATGCTTGTGTTGATGTTGCTTGTATTGATTTAGAAAGTGGAAAAAGGGATTTAATGTGCCCTTTTAAAGAGCTTGATGTAATGCATGCAGTGATTGCCACTACACGTGCTGGTAATAAACTAAAGTTACCATTGATTGTTGGGTTATAAGCGATGGGATTGTCCCGTCATGATTTAACCTTTTACTATCAAGCCTGCCTTAGTTATAGCAAGAAACACTGGGTGTTGTCGCCTACTTTGCGACTTTTTTTAAACACGTCTTGTGTGTCCCAGCGGTTCCTCACAGAATGTATTAATTCAAGCGTTTTCTTTCATTAGATGGCGGTATTGACATTGACTCTCTGTACTTCGCTACTGTTCTACGCGCGACTTGTATGCCAGACGCGACTAGCGTGCTGGCAATTTTATTATCGCTCAACGGCTTGCCTGGATCTTCTTTGGCGATAAACTTTCTAATCATTGCGCGAATTGCGGTGGCTGAACATTCCCCGCCATCAGAGGTGGAAACGTGGCTTGAAAAGAAGTATTTAAATTCAAAGATGCCACGTGGTGTATGGATATATTTTTGCGTGGTAACTCGTGAAATTGTTGATTCGTGTAGTTCAAGATGCTCTGCGATATCACGTAGAACTAACGGACGCATTGCCTCATCACCGTACTCTAAGAATCCGCGTTGACGTTCAACTATAGCGGTGCCTACGCGTAACAGTGTTTCATTTCGGCTTTGTAGGCTTTTAATAAACCAACGTGCTTCTTGTAGTTGGTTGCGCATGTAGTTGTTGTCGTCGCTTTTATCAGCACGCTTAACGAGTCCTGCATACATAGAGTTTACTGCTAAGCGTGGGGCGATATCCGGGTTTAGTTCAACACGCCAAACTCCTTTTATTTTCTTCACAAATACATCTGGCACAATATACTGTGGGTCTTTTGATACGACTTGTGATCCAGGGCGCGGAGTTAAGCTCTGAATAGTTTGAATAGAGTTTTGCAGCTGTGCGTCGTTAATTTTTAACTGGCGTTTAATTTTTGCAAAGTCACGTGAAGCAAGCATTTGTAGGTGCTCACCAATAAGTTGTTTGCACACCTCTACGTGTGGTGTTGATTCCATCTCTCTCAGTTGAACCAACATACATTCTCGAGTATCACGTGAACCACAGCCAATAGGGTCGAGCTGTTGGATCAGGGTAAGAATGGCTTCTACTTCTTCTTCTTCACAGAATTCTTCAGGGTTATCAAAGTTTGCGTTAACCGCTTCTATGATCTCACTGATTTCATCTTCGAGGTAACCGTTATCGTCTATACAGTTGATGACGGTGGCGGCAATTATTTGATCGGTCTCAGACAAAGTACGCAAGCGTAGCTGATCCATCAAATGATCTTGTAAGTTGCCGGTACCGGCACTTGTGTATTCAGTGAAGTCGCGTTGGTTTTCATCACCCGATTGCGAACCAGTCGAACCATAAGCAGGTTCGTAGATATCTTCCCATGCACTATCTACCGGGAGTTCGTCAGGGATATCTGGTGTGGCCTCGCTTAACTCAACAGTAGATGTGATGTCTTCCAGTTGGTCGAGGTTCTCGTGTCTTTGTTCATCGTCAATGTCTTTTGATTTTTCTTGTTCTTGTTCTTTTGCTTCGCGATCGTTGTCGCTGCGCATCTTTGCATCTTTATCAGGGGAATCGTCTCCGTCTTCCTGCACTTCTAACATTGGATTGCTTTCTAATGCTTCTTGTATTTCAGATTGCAGTTCTAAGGTAGAGAGTTGCAACAATTTAATAGCTTGTTGCAGCTGCGGAGTCATGGCCAGCTGGTGGCCCATTTTCATTTGTAGAGATTGCTTCATACTGTGCGCTGTACCATTGTTATATCAGACGCTCAACAGGGTTTGTACTTCAAGCCTTGTTTAAGTGTTTGGCATCCTCGTAGAACACTGCGGAGTGTCCTTTTAGCCAAACGTGTCTGTATTATTGTTTACTCTTTGCCGCAACCGCTGTGCATAAGTTTGTCCAGCAGTTGTTGCGTACAGATAAAGTATGGTTCAAAAGTGGTTAACCGCAATGTCAATTCACCATTATTTATGTACGGTGAACAAAGTCTCGTTACAGTGGCGTAAATGGAGAGATTGTTGCTAACGGCGCTACGAGTGTCATAGCAATGACTATGAGCGTCAGCGGTGGTTGATCCGGGGGTTGTTGGTAGAGTTAAAATGATAGAAAGCATCGCCCTAAGGTGGCACTTCCTACATGGTAAAATCTTCCCCAAGATAGACTTCTTTCACCTGCTGATTTTGCAGAATGTCATCGGCTGTGCCTTCAGCAATTAGCCCCCCATCACTTAGGATATAGGCACGATCACAGATTCCCAAGGTCTCGCGAACATTATGATCGGTTATTAATACTCCGATCCCGCGTTGTTGCAAGTGGCTGATTATACGTTGGATATCGATAACGGAAATAGGGTCGACGCCCGCAAAGGGTTCATCGAGAAGAATAAACACCGGGTTTGCAGCCAGTGCTCTTGCGATCTCGACACGGCGCCGCTCACCACCTGACAGGCTCATTCCAAGGCTGTCTCTAATGTGAGTTATCTGCAGTTCGCTGAGTAAGTTTTCAACGGTATCGCGGTAGTCTCTTTTGTGTAGATCGGGTCGGTATTGAAGGATAGCGACAATATTTTCTTCGACGGTCAGCTTTCTGAATACTGACGCTTCTTGCGGCAGATAACCGACACCGAGCCGCGCGCGGACATGCATTGGGTGATGGGTGATGTCGCGGCCATCTAATAAAATTCTTCCGGCATCAGGCTTCACCAGGCCGACTACCATGTAAAAGCAGGTGGTTTTGCCGGCTCCGTTTGGGCCGAGCAGTCCTACCACTTCACCTTGATTGATGCTCATGGTGACGCCATTAAGCACGCTGCGCTTGTTGTAGGATTTTTTTAGATCTTCTGCTACCAGGGTGGCCATATCAATGTCTTAGCTTTTAACTTACTTGCGTTCAGCTGGCGGTGCCAGCTCGTGGGGTCGTCAAAGTGGCGATCAACTAACGATTTATCTTGCCGGGCTGCAGCACAATATTGACTCGACCATCTTGGTTGCCTGCGGCCTTGAAGGTGAGTTCATTAAGATTGTATTCAATCGAGTGACCGGTGAGCTTCTGGCCGGGTCTTTCGAATTTGGCATCACCTTTAAAAGTAATATTGGAAGTGGCAGTGTTGTAGATTATCTCTTGGCACTCACCGCGCATCAGTTGATTGTCGAGTGTCATTTGCTGAAATCGAATAGGTCGGCCTGTGCCGGTAATCTTAAAAAGAGCACCGTCTTTGATTTCAATTTCTATTTTGTCAGCAGCAATAGACATTGAGCCTTGAGTGACTTCAACGTTGCCAGAAAGTATCTGCGTGCCAGCTCTTTCATTAAATTCTGAGTTGTCGGCTTTAACGTTGATGGGCTTGGTTTGATCCGCCACTTGCGCTTGCGCACTGCTGATAAGCAAAAGGGTCAACAGAATCACTGCGTTTAGACCTGCCCAAAGGGCTGGTAGGCGTTTTTTATTATTTAGGAATCGCAAACTGTGCCTCCACTCCGGATGTAAATGACAATACGCCGGTATCTATCTCAGCCCGCATACCATTCGCTTTGTAGTTCCAGTTACCGCCTTTGACCTTTACAGTGTCTTTTGTGTCGATGACTCGTGCGGTGTTATCTATAGTAATCGAATCGGTATCAACAGCGATGGGTGGTTTGCCTTGAGTTCGATTATGGGTAAGTTCAACTTGCCCTTGCAAATTGAGCACATCGAATTCGGCTGATACCCGGCCGCTTTGCGCGTTTGCCTCCCAGAGTTCATCACCTTTGGTGCGTAATTGGACACTCGGCTGTTCAATGCCAGAGTAGCCTTCCAGGTAGTGGTGCGATAGTGACTTGCCGGTGAGTTTCAGGTACCTGCCATTAGCGTTGCCATTGGTACTGTTGGAGTGATTAGAAATATTGATAATTTCAAAGTCTTCCAGGTAGTAGTCACTTTGGTTTTCTGCCATCTCGATGGTGTCATTTTGTGCAGTTGGTTCAACGCCACTGTCATCTATCCATTGCCACGAAATAACAGCAATAACGAGCAATGTAAAAATCCAAATTCCTCTTCCGAGTTTTGCGGGCATTCTGTTCCAGTGCGGCAGTTAGGTGTGGGCAGCAATTTGCCCATAGTAGTGGAAACAAGCTTAATATGAACTTTATTCTAAACAATAATTCGGCGAAAACTTAAGGTTGGCTTAGACCATGTAGCGTTTAACGGCCTCTCCATAGAGATTTTTGGCTTTTAGTATCAGTTCGCACGCTTCACGAGCTGCACCATTGCCGCCGGGCCTGGTGCTCGTCCAATGGGCAATTGCGCTGACTTCATCGGTGGCGTTCGGTACGGTAAGCGCTAGTCCAACCCGCCTCATAACGGGTAGATCAATGATGTCGTCCCCCATATAGGCGAACTCATTCGGGGCCATTTCAAGTTGCTGACACAAACTCTGAAACGCTGGCAGCTTATTTTTAGCTCCTTGTACTAAGTGTTCGATACCCAGTTCTTTACAACGGTGGCGCACAACGTTTGATTCGCGACCAGTGATGACCGCTATTTTTATTCCCGCATCGCCAAGCATTCGTATACCGAGCCCATCGGCTGAATGAAAGCGTTTGAATTCTTGTCCATCGTCACTGCGATACAGACCGCCGTCGGTTAAGACGCCGTCTACGTCAAAGATAATCGCTCGTACTGACGTGGCAAGGTGGGTGGCGCTGGACATAAGGTGCTGTGCTCTGATTATATTGTTGGGTTTTGAATGGAGTGGGGCGGTAAAACATTAGCGCTATGCGTCTAGTGCAATAACTGCTGGACTACTAGTTGCTGGACTACACTAGTTGCTGGACTACACCAGGCCTGCTTGTAACAGGGTGTGCATATTCAGTGCACCGCAAAGTGTGCCTTGTGCGTCTAGTACGGGTAGTGCATAAATTTTATGTTTTTCCATAAGCGCTAAGGCGTCTACAGCGAGCTGTGTATCTGTTACGCTATAACCACCTTGTGTCATGATATCGTCAATGCGGGTGTGGTTTATATCAATGCCGCGATCAAGCGCTCGGCGTAGATCACCATCTGAAAATACCCCAAGCAACTGATCGTGGTTATCAACAATAGTAAGAAACCCTAATTGCCCGGCACTCATTGTATATAGGGCGTTTCGCAATAAGGAGCCGGTAAAAACTTTTGGTAGAGAGTTTCCGCTGATCATCACATCAGATACCGATAATAAAAGTTTCCTGCCGAGCTTGCCGCCAGGGTGAGTCATTGCGAAGTCGGCAGCACTAAAGCCTCTAGTCTCAAGTAGGGTAACGGCTAATGCATCACCCATGGCAAGCGTTGCTGTAGTGCTTGAAGTAGGGGCTAACCCTAGCGGGCATGCCTCTTCTGCTACTTCTACATTTAGTACTGCGCTGGCACTTTGTGCAAGAGAAGAACTTGCTTTGCCGGTAATGGCAATAATGGGTATGCCAAGGCGTGTTACCTGCGGCAAAATAGTATTGATTTCAGTGGACTCACCGCTGTATGAAATAGTAATGATGACATCATCAGAGCGGATCATGCCAAGATCGCCATGCGATGCTTCGCTTGGGTGCACAAAGAAGGCGGGTGTTCCGGTGCTTGCCAGAGTTGCAGCTATTTTGTTCGCTATATGGCCAGACTTACCAACACCGCAAACCACTACCCGACCAGTGCAATCCAGGATTAAGTCACACGCCTTGGCAAAGTTTGTATCTAGCGACTGACTAAGAGCGGCCACCGCTTTGGCTTCTGTGGCAAAAACTTTCTTACCTAGCCGCAGCAATTTTTCATGGCGTGCGCGAAGCTGTGCCTGGTCGGTGTTTTTGGTAGTGCCTGCGGTGTCGGGTTCCACGGCGTTGGCAGTGGTGTGGCCGGTAGCGCGATCGAGGGTTTCCGAGTCGTTGTTCAAAGCTGGTCCATGGTGTTAGTTGTTGTCCGTCCATCAACAACGCTACAGCGGACCACCCAGGACACGTGATCTTTCGCCGACCCTATATGGTTATTTAGAATGACTAAACACCTATATAGGGTATGCAAAATCTCACGCACTTGAATGATCCTCGCTACGCGCTGTTTATCGACGGACACTAGCTGGTAATTACTGGTGATAGACAATAATAATTAAATTTCATCGAGCTTTTCTAGTTCTCTGAGCTCGTCGGAGTTGCCGGTAGTTGGTGTGTCTTCTTCGTCGTCTAGGTTATCTAGCATTTCTAGTTCATCTAGCTCGTCATCCAGGTCATCAAGCATGTCGAGTTCTTCTAGTTCGTTTAGCTCGTCGAGGTTTTTATCAGAGGTGATTACACTTGGTTTCTTCATTGGTTCGCTGTTAACTTGTTTGCGGCGCCAGCCGATGTATCTGTCTCGAACGAAGCGGTATGGATCAAGTGCGCCTGAATCTCGCAAAGAAGATGCGGCAAGTAGATTCGCGCGCGCATTGAGTACGTTGATAGTGACCAGTGCGCCGCGTGTTTGGTTTGACATCTCTATTGTGTTGAGTGGTTCAATAGTGCTATCTGCAACTAATCCCACTGTACTTCTAAGTGTTTGCGGTCCAAAGAACGGCAGCACAAGGTATGGGCCTTCAGCTATGCCCCATACACCTAAAGTTTGTCCAAAATCTTCGTAGTGTTTTTCAAAGTCGAGTTGACTGGCAACATCAATAAATCCACCAAATCCGATTATGGTGTTGACCACTACTCTTCCGGTATCCGATAAGCCCTGTTTAAATTTGCCCTGCAAAATACCGTTCGCAGCGGTTGAGACATCGCCGATGTTGCCAAAAAAGTTGTTAATACCCACGCGCACAATTGACGGCGTTATTTTCCGATAGCCCGTGGCAATAGGTTTCAACGCATAGCGGTCTATTTTGTCGTTAAATTCGTAAATAGAGCGGTTGACGGGCTCGAAAGGATCTGAAACCACCCCGGGAGTAGGAGCGGTGGTTGCACAGGCTGACAAAAGCACGCCTACAACTACTAGGCATAGCAGTCGGGTAAGGCTTTTTGCTCTTTGATTGTTCAAACTAAGCTCGTGCATTTTGGTAGTTGCACCAAAGGCTTGTTAGGCCTGATAAATATCCAGCGTTTAGTGTACCTCAAGTGATTGCCAGAATAACAAGCCGTCAAGCCTGGAGGTCCTGGGTAAGGCCCTTTGGGATGAAGAATTAGCAAGGTGTTTTTATTGTATGTTGCTCATTAAGCTACTGATTAAGCTGCCGTTTGGGGTTGGATTGCTCAAATACTCCCTGTTGTATTGTTAGCTTTGTGGTGTGATCGGGTGGTGCGGACTTGAGATTGTCTGCTAATAACCCAAAATAAAGGGATAATCGCCGTGAAAACCACTGAAATCTGGCAATAATGGACTGCAACTTACAGCTGCAACCTGAGTCTACCGATTCAAGTATTTATTCAATTTATGTAGTCACCGGGGAAGGGTGATGAAGTATTAAAAAAGGGGTATGGAATGAAATTTCTACGAACAGCGCTGTTGGCGTTAATGATGTTGCCAACAGTCGCACTCGCGCATCCTGCGGAAGAGCTTATTCGGCAAATAACATCCGATTTACTCGATGCTTTGAATAGCCCGGAGGCAAGTTCAAATTCTGAGTTCGTTAGAGAAACGGTCGATACTGATGTTTTGCCGCATATTGATTTCAGTACAATGACCAAGATCACATTGGGACCAGCAGAGTGGAAGAAAGCCTCCAAAGAGCAGCGTTCAGACCTGGTAGGTGAGTTTCGTACTTTGCTGTTAAATACCTACACCGCTGCTTTAGATCAGTACTCAGGTCAAAAGCTTGAAATATTGCCTCATGTGGCGGGTGACAACGACGATAAAATCGCCGTCGTTAAAACCATGTTCGACGATGCCAATGTAAAGATTCCAGTGGACTACAAGCTACGAACCACAAAGTCAGATCGAAATACCTGGCTGGTGTACGACATAGAGGTTGAAAGTGTCAGCTTAGTGAAAAGCTACAAGGCTGAGTTTTCGAGCCAAATCAAAAAGTCAGGGGTTGACGGTTTGATTAAGACGTTGCGCGACAAAAATTCAAGTTAGTGTTTGAAAAGCAATGATCAGCTCGGGATCATTGTTTGATTCCCGCCGTTTAATTCCCACCGTGCCGCAGCACTGTTGCGGCATTTTTGTTTACGCTTCCGGTTGGGCTAGCGCCAGTTGTTCCTGAATGCACGGCAGTATTGCCCGTAGCCCTTACATGAGAGGCTGGCCCTAAAGTTTTTATCCATTCTTAGATCATGTCTGTTTGGGATTAGCTGCAGCTTCCGTTATCATGTGCGGTTCGTGTGATCCGGTGACCAGAGCCGGCGCACGAATGAGCCCGGAGATTCTTTGATTTCTGGCGTAATCGCTTCCCTTTCGGGGCATTTTAAACAATGGATAAACTGATCATTAGCGGCGGTAATCCGCTAAGCGGGTCTGTGCGTATATCAGGTGCCAAAAATGCTGTGCTACCGATTCTTATTGGTACGCTACTGTGTGATGACACCGTTACGCTTGAAAATGTGCCGCATTTGAACGACGTCACCACCACCATGACCCTGCTTGGGCGCATGGGGGTAAAACTGACGCTAAGTGAAAATATGTTGATTGAAGCAGATGCTTCCAACGTCAACAACTACGAAGCGGAGTATGAATTAGTCAAAACCATGCGAGCATCAATTCTGGTCTTAGGGCCATTGTTGGCCAGATTTGGCGAGGCGGTGGTGTCTCTGCCTGGTGGCTGTGCAATTGGTGCCAGGCCCGTTGACTTACATATTAGTGGTCTGCAGGCCATGGGTGCTGAGATCACTCTTGAAGCGGGCTACATTAAGGCGCGATGTAAAAAATTGCAGGGTGCGAAAATCAACTTTGATACCGTCACGGTTACCGGCACTGAAAATTTATTGATGGCCGCGACCTTAGCCGAAGGCACCACGGTATTAGAGAATGCTGCGCGTGAGCCAGAAGTGGTGGATCTTGCTAATTTTCTTATTGCCATGGGGGCCAACATAGAAGGCGCCGGTACAGACACTATTACTATCCAGGGTGTTGAGCGTCTGACGGGTTGTCACCATAAAGTAGTGCCTGATCGTATTGAGACCGGAACCTTCTTAGTCGCAGCCCTTGCGGTTGGCGGAAAAATCACCGTGCAAGGTGCACAGCCAGATACTCTTGATTCAGTCTTGCATAAGCTTGAAGATGCAGGTGCTGACATGCAAATACACGATGATGAAATCACTATTGAATGCCGCTACGACAGACCCCGCGCAGTCGACATTCGCACAGCACCTTATCCCGCATTCCCAACTGACATGCAGGCGCAGTTTACGTTACTCAATTCTGTGGCAGAAGGCAGTGGCACTATTACCGAAACCATTTTCGAAAACCGCTTTATGCACGTGCAAGAGCTACAGCGCATGGGTGCTGATCTCCGCGTAAATGGCAATACCGTATTTTCTAAGGGAGTAGAAAAGCTTACCGGTGCACCAGTGATGGCTACCGATTTACGTGCATCAGCGTCATTGGTGATTGCAGGCTTGATTGCGGAGGGCGAAACCCATTTGCAGCGTGTTTACCATATTGATCGGGGTTACGAACGCATTGAGGACAAATTCAATGCACTTGGGGCGAAAATCCAACGTGCCAGTGGATAAGCCATGAGTCTGCCGAGCAATAGCCAGTCGCTAGCGATCGCGCTCACTAAGGGGCGAATACTAAAAGATACTCTGCCATTGCTTGCTGCAGTTGGTATTGTGCCGACTGAAGATGCTGAAACGACTCGTAAGCTTCGAGTCGATACCACCCAGGAAGGCGTTCAGTTGCTGCTAGTCAGAGCATCAGATGTACCAGCTTATGTAGAATATGGTGGAGCAGACATGGGTGTTACTGGTAAAGATGTATTGCTAGAGCACTCTGGGCGCGGTCTTTATGAGCCCTTGGATTTAGATATTGGTAAATGTCAGCTGGTGTTGGCAGGCAAAAAAGGCGCGAATGTCAGTGGCGAAGGGTTATTGCGAGTCGCGACTAAGTACCCCGAAGTCACCAGAAGATACTTTGACGAGCGCGGCCAACAAGTAGAGATCATTAAGCTTTACGGTTCTATGGAATTAGCACCACTTGTTGGTATGGCAGACCTAATTGTCGATATCATGGAGACTGGAGCCACTTTGCTGGCTAATGATTTAGAAGTCATTGAGCCTATTTGTGATATCAGCTCGCGCCTGATCGTGAACAAGGCGTCTATGAAAATGAAGCACGAAAAAATACATCAACTGATTAGCGGGATATCGCTTGCAGTTACACAATAATTTCACCATAAATTTGTCGTAACTTTTTGCCGCAAGTGTGCCGAATCAATAATTGGATAACACAACAAATGAATAGCCCAGTAGCGCAGTCTGATACAGACGATGTACGTATCAAAGAGCTGAAAGAATTAATATCGCCAGCAAGCTTAATGGCAGAACTGCCGGTGACTGCAGAAATTTCTAAAACTGTACGTGATGCGCGTAGTGGTATAAGCAATATCCTTCATGGCAAAGATGATCGCCTTGCGGTGGTTGTTGGGCCTTGCTCTATTCACGACCCTGAAGCAGGGGTTGAGTACGCGCGTAAACTTCAAGCGGTAGCAGCTGACTTATCGGATGACTTGCTTATAGTCATGCGAGTGTACTTTGAAAAGCCGCGTACTACCGTGGGTTGGAAAGGTCTTATTAATGACCCGGGCCTGGACGATAGCTTTGAAATTAATCGTGGGCTACGAGTAGCGCGCGAGTTACTTCGCGATATCAACCAGCTTGGCTTACCAGCGGGTACTGAATTCCTTGACCTTATTAGTCCGCAGTATATTGCTGACCTTGTTGGTTGGGGTGCGATTGGTGCGCGCACCACAGAGAGCCAGGGACATCGTGAGTTGGCTTCGGGAATTTCAGCGCCAGTGGGGTTTAAAAACGGTACTGGTGGTAGTGTGCAAATTGCCGTAGATGCAATCTGTTCATCATCGCGCCCGCATCATTTTTTATCGGTAACCAAAGAGGGCGCTTCTGCTATTTTCACCACTACTGGCAACGAAGATTGTCATCTTATTTTGCGCGGCGGGCCGCACACTAATTATGATGCAGCCAGCATGGATGATGCCTCTGCAATGATGGAAAAAGCAGGCTTAAAGCCTAATGTGATGATCGACTGTAGTCATGCTAACTGCCGCAAAATATTTAAGCGTCAGCGCTACGTTTGTCGTGATATTTGCAGCCAACTGAGTGATGGCGATAAAAGAATCATGGGCGTTATGATTGAAAGCAACTTGGTTGAAGGTCGACAAGATCAAAAGCCAGGCCAGACACTTACTAAAGGTCAAAGTATCACTGACCCGTGTATTGGTTGGGACGCTACCGTTGAAATGTTGCATGAGCTAGCGACGGCAGTTGCTACTCGAAGAAGCGTGTAAGTTACCGTTGTGATTACCGTTACTAAGCTACAATCCGATCAAGCTGATTTTAGTCATCGCTTGGAAACGCTCCTTGCATGGGAGTCGGTGTCTGATCAGGCAGTTGCTGAAACGGTCAATAGCATTATTAGTGATGTACGTGCCGAAGGGGATCATGCGTTATTAAAGTACACGCAAAAGTTCGATCGCAGATCTGTTAAAACGGCCGCTGAACTTGAACTTAGCAAAGAATCATTGGCAGCGGCGCTTGAACGAATACCTGCAGAAGTGGCAGCGGCACTAACGGCTGCTTCCAATAGAATTGTTGAATTCCACCAGCGTCAAGTGGGTGAGTCATGGCAGTATCAAGAGGCAGATGGAACCTTGCTTGGGCAGCGTATCACACCCCTTGATCGCGTCGGTCTATATGTGCCAGGTGGCAAAGCGGCGTATCCCTCTTCAGTACTAATGAACGCGATACCCGCTAAAGTTGCAGGCGTTCAAGAGTTGATTATGGTGGTGCCAGCCCCGGACGATGAGCTCGACGATGCAGTATTGGCCGCGGCCTGTGTCGCAGGCGTTGATAGGGTATTTACTGTCGGTGGTGCGCAGGCGGTAGCGGCGTTGGCCTATGGCACTGAGATGGTGCAGCCTGTCGATAAAATAGTTGGCCCGGGTAATATCTATGTCGCTACCGCTAAGCGTGCAGTGTTTGGCAAAGTGGGCATAGACATGATCGCCGGCCCCTCGGAAATCTGTATTGTCTGCGATGGTGATACCGACCCGATGTGGATTGCCGCAGATCTGTTTTCGCAAGCCGAACACGACGAACAAGCGCAGGCCATTTTAATTAGCGATAACGAACACTTTTTGCAAGAAGTGCACAACGCTATGAATGAATTGATTAAAAAAATGCCAAGGGCCGATATTATTCGTACCTCTCTGCAAAACCGAGGCTGCTTTATTAGCGTGCCCAATCTTTCTGAGGCTTGTGAAATAGTTAATTCCATAGCGCCTGAGCATCTTGAATTGTCAGTGCAAAACCCAGAACAAATACTTGAAGACATCCGCCATGCCGGTGCTATTTTTATGGGACGCTACACGGCAGAGGCGTTGGGTGATTACTGTGCTGGCCCTAATCATGTTTTGCCAACCTCTGGCACGGCGAGATTCTCAAGTCCGCTGGGGGTTTACGATTTTCAAAAGCGTAGCAGCGTGATTAGCTGTACTCGTGACAGTGCGGCGACTCTTGGCAAAACAGCGGCACTATTGGCGCGTTGTGAGGGGCTTGAGGCCCACGCGGTTTCCGCCGAAGCTCGATTTACTAACTCAATCCACCGATAAAGCCAGAGTCGTTATCACGTAGCCGCAATCAGGCATCGCAAACGTCAAAACTCCGGCAGGGCATGACGGGAGATTCGCTGAAGTCATCCCAATTTATGAGTAGGCATCATGTGCCGATCACAGGCTGTTGAAATGGCTACCGGGTGGTAAATACCTCGACGTGGAATAGATATTGGATGCCAGATGCCAGCGATTCGTGGCGAAATGGTTCCGGGCGCACTTATTCAGCTTGTGATTGCCCCAGTTGCAATGTCTTATTCATGCCGATCTGTGAGTATTCTGAAGTTATGTGTTAATATTTGCGGTTGCCAGTAATTGGAAGATTTTAGCTGTTGGCAGCTCTAATTTTTCGCGGTCATTGCGTGTGAAATTGACCCGGGGCATCACAATTCCATACGTGCTGAAATCGTTAATCGATCTCAGCATGTTGAACAAGATTTTAAAATAATCATTTGGAGCATCCTATGGCAACAGATAATGTTGCTTCCAACGGGGGTAGTGCCCCGGCAGTAGACCTAAAAAGACGCAGGTTGTTAACCACCGGAGCAGGCGTTGTCGGTGGTTTAGGTGCGATAACATTAGGAATACCATTCGTATCATCCATGTCACCAAGCGCTAGAGCGAAAGCCGCCGGTGCGCCGGTCGAAGTTGATATCAGCAAACTGGAGCCAGGGCAGCGAGTGATCGTTGAATGGCGCGGTAAGCCGGTATGGGTAGTACGCAGAACCCAAGCTCTGCTGGATAGTCTTGAGACTGTGAAAGATGAATTGCGCGATATCGAATCTGATGATTCAGACCAGCCAGAGTACGCAAAGAACATTCACCGATCGATCAAGCCAGAGACGTTAGTAATGGTTGGGATTTGTACCCACCTTGGTTGCTCACCAACTTACAGACCCGATGTTGCAGCGGCTGATTTAGGTGCTGATTGGCTGGGTGGATTCTTCTGTCCTTGTCACGGTTCTAAATTTGATATTTCCGGCCGTGTGTATAAAGGTGTGCCAGCACCTACTAACCTTGAAGTTCCACCGCACCAGTATCTATCGGATACACGGATTCTTGTGGGCGCAGACGGAGGTCAAGCCTAATGAGTAAAGTTAGCGATACTATGGCATGGATCGATGAGCGAATCCCACTAACGGCCACTTGGAACAAACACGTTGGCCAGTACTACGCGCCAAAGAACTTCAACTTTTGGTACTACTTTGGTTCTCTAGCGCTGTTGGTGCTGGTCATTCAGATAGTGACTGGTATCTTTTTAACCATGAACTACAAGCCAGATGGCGACTTAGCTTTTAAGTCAGTCGAATACATCATGCGCGATGTTAACTGGGGTTGGTTGATTCGTTATATGCATTCAACCGGTGCATCGATGTTTTTCGTGGTGGTTTATCTACACATGATGCGCGCCATTATGTATGGCTCTTATAAAAAGCCACGTGAGCTACTGTGGATCTTCGGTATGTTGATCTATCTAGTGCTTATGGCTGAAGCTTTCATGGGCTACTTATTGCCTTGGGGCCAGATGTCTTATTGGGGTGCGCAGGTAATTATTTCCCTGTTTGGCGCTATCCCGTTTGTCGGGGACGCTATCACTTTATGGCTTCGTGGTGACTACGTAGTGTCAGACGCTACACTGAATCGCTTCTTTGCGTTGCACGTAATAGCGATGCCATTGGTATTGGTTGGTTTGGTTTTTGTACACATAATTGCATTGCATGAAGTCGGTTCAAACAACCCTGATGGCAACGACATCAAAAAAGTAAAAGGTGCAGACGGCAAGCCACTTGATGGCATACCGTTCCACCCTTACTACACAGTGAAAGATCTAGTCGGCGTAGTGGTATTTTTGATTATCTTTTTCGCTATTGTGTTTTTTGCCCCTGAAATGGGTGGCTACTTCCTTGAGCACGCGAACTACATTCCGGCTGATCCACTGAAAACTCCAGAGCACATTGCACCAGTGTGGTATTTCACGCCCTTCTACGCAATTCTGCGGGCTATGCCTGACAAACTCTTAGGTGTGATGGCGATGTTTGCAGCTATAGCGGTGTTGTTCTTCCTGCCGTGGATTGATCGCAATCCGGTCAGATCAATTCGCTATAGATCTGCGGCTTACAAGTTCATTCTTGCGGCTTTTGTTATAGCGTTTATCGTTCTTGGTTACTACGGCATGCAACCTGTGACACCAATGGGCACAATCATTTCTCGCTTGTGTGCTTTCATTTACTTTGGTTTCTTTGTAGCACTGTTCGTTATCAGTAAAAACGAAAAGACCAAGCCGGTACCTGAGAGGGTGACATACTAATGAAAAAACTAATTCACTCTATTTCAGCCGTACCTTTGTTAGCAGCAACCTTGTTGGCGGTGTTGCCACAAACGGGTATTACAGCTGGAGGTGGTGCCGAGCTTGAGCATTTTACTCCTGTTCGAACCGACCGCGCTCTACAGCGCGGTGCGCGCACCTTCGTTAACTACTGCCAGGGCTGTCACACGGCAGAGTACCAACGCTATTCGCGTCTGGCTGCGGACATTGGCATAAGTGAAATAGACATGTCTGCCAACATGATCTTCACCACTGACACTGAAGGTAAGCCGACTAAAGTTGGTTCACTAATGACCAACAACATGTCTAGTGATTACGCTAAAAAAGCGTTTGGTGTAGTGCCGCCGAACCTTGCATTGGTCTCGCGTTCGCGTGGTGTTGATTGGCTTTATACCTATATGAAGTCGTTCTACCTGGACGAATCCAGACCATTAGGTGCGAACAACACTGTTTATCCTAATGTCGGTATGCCGCATGTTTTGGCTGATCTACAGGGCTGGCACAAGCCGGTCTATGAGGACGATGGTGCTGGTCATTCGGTGTTAAAAGGCTTCCAGCAGGTGACCGCTGGCACGCTTTCGCCCGACGAATACGACTCAACTATCAGTGATCTGGTAAGCTTTCTCGATTATTTGGGTGATCCCAACCGGGAAGCGCGCCATTCGCTTGGAATCAAGGTGATGTTGTTCTTGTTGCTGTTCCTGGTTTTGGCGATTCTTCTAAAGAAAGAATATTGGAAAGACATACCGCACAACTAAGCGGTTTCTGAAATTACTTTTCTTACAATTATAGGGTTATGCCAACAACATGAGTGGAGATAACGTGACAGCGCCAGTGACACGCCGGTCAGTAATGACTTTGTATTCGGACCCGAGTTCGATACACAGTCATCGAGTTCGAATTGTTTTGTTTGAAAAAGACATCACTGTCGAGATTGAAGATGTAGACCCTGAAAACAAGCCGGATGACCTCCTGCACTTAAATCCCTACAACACAGTGCCAACACTGGTTGATCGTGATTTAGTGCTGTACGACTCCCGTGTAGTGTCAGAGTATCTTGATGAGCGTTTTCCGCATCCACCGTTAATGCCGGTAGATCCGGTATCTCGGGCCCGGTCACGGCTAGCCCTGTATCGCATCGAAAAAGATTGGTACGACTTACTGCCCATTATCGAGGGCAGTGATACAAAAAAAGCGGAAGTTGCGCGCAATACATTGCGCGATTCGCTGATCGATTCGGCCAGCGTATTTGAGCTCAAGCCGTTTTTCCTCAGTGAGGAATATTCGCTGGTTGACGCCACAGTGGCGCCAATGTTGTGGAGACTCAATCACTATGGCATTGAATTACCGCCAAAAGCGGCAGCTGTCACGAAATATGCAAAGCGTTTGTTCGACCGGGAAGGCTTTCAACTAAGCTTGACCGAAAGCGAGCGAGAGATGCGGTAAATAAAGTGGCTTCAGATAACGACAACAGTGGTGATAACAAGGTCGGCATGACATCAAGTCAGCCGTATCTGATCCGTGCGATTTACGAATGGATCGTCGATAACGATCTAACACCCTACCTAATGGTAGATGCGACTAAGCGCGGGACTGTTGTGCCTGAAGATTACCTTGATGAGCAGGGCCGCATTATCCTGAATATTAGCCCTAGTGCTACCAGCGGTTTGCTGCTCACCAACGAAGAAGTTACCTTTAGTGCGCGTTTTAGTGGTCAGTCCATGGGTATTGTGGTCCCGACCTATAGCGTGCGCGCGATCTATGCTCGTGAAAATGGCCAGGGCATGGTATTCGAAGAGAGCAAAGAGCCCACAGAAGTGAAAGAGACTTCGCGCAAAGTGGCTTTGGAAGCGGTATCTGTGTCTGGTGGCGATGAAAATGATTCAAAGCCAGATAAGTCAGATAGCCCTGGCCCGAAAGACAGTGGTGTAGGTAGTGGCAATGACAAGCCAAGCGGTGATAAGAAAAAAGGCGGCAAAAAAGGCCCGCATCTCAAAGTCATTAAGTGATTTAATTACCTTTGCCTAAGCTGTGCAGCTGCTGCATGGCGTTTTAAAGCGGGCTATCGAAGGCACTTTTTATCCATTCAGTTTTATTCGCACCAATTGCTATGACGTCAAAGCGGCAAGGGTGTTCGGTCTTTTTATTATTTTGTAAAAACTGATTAGCGGTTAACGCTATCTTGCGCTGCTTAGCGGGAGTGATGCTCATGGAAGCGCCACCAAAAGAATTGCTGCGTCGGTAGCGAACTTCAATAAATACCAGCATTTGTCCATCACTCATGATCAGATCTATTTCGCCAAAGCGAGAATGGTAATTGCGAGTAATAAGCTCCAGGCCTTGTGAGGTTAAATAATCACACGCCAGTTGTTCGTTAAGTTCGCCACGCTCGATCGTTTTCATGAGTACCTGCCACTGTTGTTAAGTGAACCACCAGGTTTGATGATTGATTAGCTACCCAGTGTTAACACTGGGTAGGAACTGTTTTGGTGCACGTGTCACGCTGTTTTATTAGGTGACTACAGGTTACCCTGCAAGTTGGGTAGTATTGCTTCAATCGGTAGTGCACCTGAAATTCGTACTGGAATTCCCTCTTGAAACTCGGCCCATTCAAGGCGTCGTCTAATTCGATTGCCTTCTGCTAGCGATAGCGCACCCGTTTTGCCTTCTATAGATAGGGTTGGGTCAAGACGCATGTTATCCAGCTGCGTATGTAATTGATAAGCATCAATACCAAGCGCTATTAATTTTTGTATGCTGTCTTGGTGCGACTGACTAATGACGCGATACAACGGTGAGTTGTTTGGGACGTCTGTCAGGGTCCAGGGAATATCGTTATATTTCACGCCTGTTAAGTCGCCATCACGGTCTGCATCTGAATCGCCGCTGAAAACCTGAGAGGTGCTTATTAGTGGTACTTTGCCAGCGTGTTGGAATTTAAGCTGCGGTCTTAATAGTAGCGCTTGCTCTGAATCAACTGCCATAAAGATTACGTCGATGTCGCCACGTATTGAAGGTTCGAATTCAATATTGGTTTCTAATAGTGTTTCTAGCCGACGCTTGCGTGAATGGCTGGAGTTAATATCCAGAATTTTGGTTAGCTGTTGTGAAAAGTCGTAAGAGTCAGCTGCGACTACATCCGTCGCTAAAATTTCCCCACCACCATTGATAAACTGTGCTTCAAAAGCTGAGCTCTGGCGTTGACTTATTGGGCTGTCAGACGCAATTACTATTGCTTTACGATGGTTTTGTTTTAGTGCGTAGTTTGCGCCATCGCGAGCTTCATCTTCGGGTAGCAGGCCAAACTGAAATAAGTTTTCATTGCCTGGCATATCTTCGCCAACGTAATTCAAAGATAAGGTAGGTACAGTAATTCGGTTGCCGACAGTTAGGTTGATAACGGCAGATTTATTTAGTGGCCCGACAATCAATGATGCGCCTTCAGCCGTTGCGCGCTCATACTGTTGTATGGCGGTGCCAGTGTCGCTTTTGGTGTCATAGAGTTTTATATTGCTGGTGCCTGCTGCATCAAAACGTGCAGCGATAAAACCCGTTTTGATTGCATCGCCAATTTCACTGAATTGTCCGGTCAGTGGTAATAAGAGCGCTACTTGATCGGTTATTATGCCTGTAGGCATTGTGTCAGATATTTGTGTGCCTGCGAATTCCAGGTAGCTTGCCGGGTGATTCGGATACCGTGCACGCCATGCATTGTTGCGTTGAACGTAGAGTTCAGGGGCCATAGATGCTTGGCGGCGGGTAAGCGCTGAGTACTCAAGCCAGCCTCGATAGACTGATCCACCCGGAGTTTGGGCAATAGTTCTTAATGTATTCATATCAAGAGCAGCAAGCATCGATGCGATTTTTGTACGGTTTAATTCAATCGCTTTCGGTGTTTGCAAAACCCCTTCTAAAAGAACCCGGGACTTCAGTGCTTGATCCGGTGCATTGTTAAGTGCGTAGGCACGCGACTGCAGTTCTAATGCCCTTACTTGCAGTGTCCGGTCAGTTAAAGAGCGCGTAGGTGGTAGTTGATCTATTGCCGCTTCGTAGTCACCGGTGGCCAGTGTGTTGTATGCTCTGAGTATTAATAAGCGTGGCCGCAGTGTTTCAGTGTTTAAAGTGTTTGGCAATGAGGCATATAATTGCATGCCATCGTTGTACAATTCTGCATCGAAATAGAGCTCGGTTGCCGTTAGTTGGTAATTTTGCTGGCGCGTGGGGTCAAGCTCACGGTTGGCCAGTTGCGAATACACAAACGCGGCTTGCGCTGTATCGCCTTCAGTCAATAGGCGTTGAGCAAGTTGTGGCGTCGGCACTAAATTACGATTGTCACTTTTGCTGGGTTTCAAGTTAAGCCCGCAAGCAGAAAATGAAAAACTTAAGCACGCAATTAATAAGACTTTCGCAAGCGATCGGGATCGTTGGGAAAACAGTGTGGTTGAGGTGTGCTTGTTAAACAATGGCACGTTATTGCTCCTGGCAATCCAGGCGGTTTTGTATGCCTGAATGAGTCTGGTTGTATTGGCCTGGTCTAGTGATAAGTCTAGTGGTAATCGCGGTTGCTATCACATAGCTTTTGGCCGTTGTTTAAGGATCCGTACTGTTAAGCTTGTTGCTAGCAAGCGACCACTTAATCGGATCGTATTTTGGAGCATTGTACTATGTCTTTGAGAAAAGGCGTCTTTCACGTAATCGCAACGCCAATCGGCAATCTCTCAGACATCACCCAGCGTGCCAAAGAGGCGTTTGCCGAGGTTGATCTATTGTACGCCGAAGATACCCGCCATACCGCGCGCTTGTGTAGCCATTTGGGGGTAAAACCAAAATTACGCTCGTTGCACGATCACAATGAAGAGGGTCGGATTACAGAGGTGACGGACAATTTGCGAGCAGGTCTGTCTGTCGGCCTGGTATCAGATGCAGGCACGCCGCTAATAAGTGACCCGGGCTACCGAATTGTAGCGGCGTGTCATGCGGCGGGATTGCCGGTGAGTCCGGTGCCCGGAGTCTCAGCGCTTACCGCTGCATTGTCGGTTTGTGGCTTGCCGACTGACAGTTTCTTATTTGAGGGTTTTCTTGCATCCAGGGTAGGGGCAAGGCAAAAAGCATTAACAGAGCTTAAGTTTGTCAGTGCGACACTGGTGTTTTATGAATCAAAGCATCGCATCGTTGAGTCGCTTGCTGATATGCAAGCGATTTTCGGAGACAGAAAAATATGTGTTGCGCGGGAGCTTACTAAAACGTTTGAAACCATTTTGCACGGTACATTGTCAGAAGTAAGGCTTCAGATCGAGCAAAACCCCGATGCGCAAAAAGGTGAATTTGTGGTAGTGGTAACGGGGGCTCAAGTATCCGTCTCTGAGATCACAGCTGAAGCTCAGAGCTTGTTGCTTGAATTGGCGGCAGATCTACCGCCACGTCGTGCGGCGCAAGTGGTGGCCAGGCATTGCGGTGTCCCAAAGAAGGATTTGTACAACTGGCTTCTGGAGCAAAAAAGCTAGTAAAAATAGCGTGTAGGCCTAATCTGATCTCAAATATGCGTTCGCTAAGCCGCGCATTATCCTGATTCTCCATGTAAAAAAGCATGGCTCCATATTTAGTTGTGATCTGGTAAGCTTTTGATAAATAACGATAAAAAAATTGTTTGAGTGATATTTGCGAATTGGGCGTGAATTTGGTGCTTGACTAAATGCTTGAATGAGAAAAAAATCCCATCATGTCATCTAATCATAAAACCTTAATTGCCGAGGCGATTGTTAAAATCCTGCGGCCGTTGATCCGTGTTTTGATCCGCAATGAGTTTACTCATGCCGATCTGACCGAGTTGGTTCGGCGGACTTACGTAGAAGTTGCTTATGATGCCCACAGTATTCCAGGGCAGGAAATTACCTTCTCGCGAGTGGCTGTGCTTACCGGTCTAAGCCGCAAAGAAGTGGTGCGCCTGAAGGGAATTCTAGACAGCGAAGAAGTGTTGGTTAAACAGACACCCAACCGCGCCCAGCGGGTGGTGCACGGTTGGTTGAGTGATAAAGAATTTTTAGATAAGAAAAAACAGCCAAAGGAATTGCCTATCAAGGGCGCGAAGGCAAGCTTCCAATCTCTGGTGCAACGCTACAGCGGTGATATCACCTACGGCGCCGTATTAGATGAGCTGAATTTAATTGGAGTAACCGAACTTACCGAAAGCGACACGGTTAAGTTAGTCAACAAAGCGTACATTCCCTATAAAGACGAGCTTGAAAAAGTGCGGGTTATGTCTGTTTGTGTGGCCGATTTGTTTGAAACAGCGGTGTACAATATTGAACGGGAAGATGGCGAACGGCACTTTCAGCGTCAGATGGTCTACAGTGGAATTGAAGAATCTTTAGCCGCGAAGTTTAAAGAATTATCAAGTGAAAAGGCCGGAGAGTTGTTTGAAGTGCTAAGTAAGTTTCTCACCAACGGAAGGGCGAAGAGCAGCCCCAAAAAACGAGCTGAGGGAACGCGAATCGGTATGGGTATGTATTTTTTTGAAGATACCCACAAAACGGATGCTGAAAAAAATATCGATCACGCGACAACGAAGAAAAAGTAGGAGTACGGCTGCATGTCCTTAGCGAGACTTTCCCTGATAGCATTTTGCTTTATCTGGCTGATCGCTTGTGGTGGAGATCCCGGTGATGAAGGTGGCTTAATTGGTACCGGTATTATTGCGGGCACTGTAAGTGAAACTAAAGTTCTTGCAAGCGAGCGGATTGAAGTTAAGGCAAGCTCCGGTGAAAAGTACGAAAAACCGTTGAACCGTAGCCGTCAGTTCTATGTTGACGAAGCAGAGGGTGAAGCCCCCCGTTTGTTGCGCACGGACTTAGGAAATGGTGAGTATCGCTATGCTATTGCTTATGATCGTTCTCGCAGCAATATTCATAGTTACTCTGATGTGGTGTTGCGCAGTTGGTATGCATCCAATAACAGAGATCTCGCAAGTGAATTTGAAAGTGGTAATGCACTGCCAGGCTTGCCAACGCAACAACAGTTTGATGATGCATCTAGGCGAATATTGTCAGTGGTTGAGCGGGTATTAGCTGACTACGGTTTTTCAGGTGATCAACTTTTCTCTGCGGACTACCCGGCCAATGATAACGGCATAGATAACTACTTAGACAAAAACCCGGTAATCATTAGCGGTGATAACGTTAGTGTTCTGCTGACTGATCCCAATAGTGGTCTGCAAAGTAAAACGCGGTCTACTTTGTCACTAAGTCTTCCGAGTACTGCTGCAGATACAATATCGCCAAGAAAAGTTACGGGCGTGAGGGCCTTTGGTAGTGGTCTTAGCGAGATGGTGATTATTTGGGAGCCGGCGCAGGACAATGTCGGTGTGGCGGCCTATCAGGTGGAAAGAGATAATATATTTCTTGCGACCACCCCTTACCCGGTGTTTACTGATACGGGTTTGCAATCAGGTACTACGTATGGTTACAAAATAACGGCGGTTGATGGTTCTGGTAACGAGGCATTTGCATCTGAGGAAGTCATTGGGACAACTCTCGCAGATGTAGATTCACAGCCACCGCCGACTCCAACAAGTGTGATAGCCAGTGAGGTGTCTTCGAATCGAGTGATAGTGCGTTGGACGCAATCGAGTATTGGAGACGTAGTATCGTTTGATGTTTATCGAAACGCGGGTGGTGCTCCTTTTGAACCTTATCTCAGAACAACTACTTCGGAATTAGTTGATCCTTCTGTTTCAGGTGGAACGCAATATTGTTATCTGATACGCGCTGTAGATGCTAGTGGGAATTCCTCTGATTTCACTGAAGAGCTTTGTGTGAATACAAATGGCGAGGTAGTAAGTACATCAGACGGCTCAACCATTGGTGGTCTTTCTGTTCCGGTTATCAATACCGCCGACTGTGCCGCTATGTGGAACGATGCTTCACCGATAGTGACTGATGTCATAATGTCCGAGCCTTGTTATCGTGTTACCACTGATATCAATGTCGGTCAATTTGGAGATCTGGTTATAGACGCCGGTACTATACTGATATTTTCACAAGGCTTAGGTATTACTGTGAGTGAAGATGGGTCGCTTGCAACCAAAGGTACTGAGCAAGATCCAGTGGTGCTTACGGGGCTTGAAGATAGACCAGGGTTTTGGCGCGGAGTAACTTACAATAAATCTGATAGCACTGATAATCAGATAGTGAATACGGTTATTGAGTATGCCGGTGGTGCTGGGCAATTTGCTGCGTTGGACGTTAAATCTACATTTGGTTCTCGTTCGAGATTGCGTGTTGAAGGGTCAATAATTCGCTTCAATGATGGTTATGGCTTTGGGCTCCCAAGTGTTGGTACTCGTATCGATGTGTTCTCAGGAAACCTGGTAACAGAGAACGAGAGGGTTGCATTCGTTGGTCCCTTGCTTTTACAGTCTATTGGCACTGATAACGACTTCAGCGGTAATCTTCTGCAGGTTATCGGTGTGGGTAGTTTAGGTATTGATGAGCCAATGATAATTCCGAATTTGGGTGATGTGGAAATACGAATAAATGGCATAGAAATACAGCAGGCAGATTTAACCATTGAAGCGGGTGTGGAAATAAAATTTCTAGAAAACAAGTGGCTTGAAATTGACGGCGGTAATTTGCAGATTAACGGCACGGTTGAAGAGCCGGTATTGCTAACTTCAAGTGTTCGTGGTGCTGGTAATTGGGGTGGTGTGCACTTATTCAACTCGCCAAACTCCCGGCTTGAGAATGTCACTATAGAGTTTGGTGGTGCGCCTGTATTGCAGCATAACGCGAATCTGACGCTATCAAATTCCGCTGCGTCTTTAGTCAATGTGACATTGAGGGATAGCTCAGCATTGGGCATCTATACAGATGCAGACTCTGTTCTAACGGGTACGCCCGTGCTAATAAATAACGCGCAATAATAATTGAATTATTGGTTAGGGCTTAGTCTAGCGACGTCATCGTTGCTAGACCCGGCTATATGCTAATGCCAGCTCTTGGCACTAGCAGCATTCCAATCATGTCTCCAATCATCTGGAATGGTGGCATCATTCAAAAGACATCCTGGTGTAAGTGTTGGGTATAGCTGTTCGTACGTTTGAACATCTGTGCCTTGTACACGACGATTGATGTGTTTTGGTTGTAATTCTTCTAAGCTGTTCAAGCCGGCTGCTGCAATGAGCTCTGCCAGGTTAGCCACTGTTTCGTGGTGGAAATTTGCCACTCGCTGTCCTTTATCGGTGACATCAAGCGCTAGTGCACGTGCCGGGTTTTGAGTAGCGATACCTGTCGGACAATGGTCTGTATTGCAAGTGCGAGATTGTATGCAGCCAAGCGCTAACATCATGGCACGTGCAGAGTTAACGGTGTCAGCACCCAGCGCTACAGCGCGCATTAGATGAAATGCTGAGAATATTTTTCCAGCTGCAATTATTTTTACCTCGTCTCGTAAGCCGCAACCAATCAGTGCGTTGTTAGCAATGATAAGACCGTCTTTTAGTGGTGTGCCCACAGAGTTAGTCATTTCAGTTGGGGCGGCCCCTGTGCCACCTTCAGAGCCATCGACGGTCACAAAGTCTGGTGCAATACCGGTGTCGATCATAGCTTTGCAGCTTGATAAGAACTCACTGCGATTGCCAAGGCAAAGTTTTATACCTACAGGCTTACCTCCCGCTAATTCACGCAGTTGTTTTATAAAGTGCATCATTTCAATGGGGGTTGAAAAAGCGGTATGCGCTGATGGTGATAAAACATCCTGACCCATAGGCACGCCGCGAATCTCTGCAATTTCCTTAGTTAGTTTGGCGGCTGGTAGAATGCCGCCATGACCAGGCTTAGCCCCTTGAGATAATTTGATTTCTATCATTTTTACTTCATCGCGATTGGCATTTTGACTGAAAAGATCTGCATCGAAGTTTCCATCTGGTGCTCTGCAGCCAAAGTAGCCTGTGCCGATCTGCCAAATTAAATCACCACCGTATTCCAGGTGATAAGGGCTAATGCTGCCTTCACCTGTATTGTGAGCAAAGCCACCTATTGCAGCACCTTTGTTGAGTGCTTTGATAGCGTTATTGCTTAAAGAGCCGAAACTCATGGCAGAGATATTAAGCGGTGATGCAGAGTATGGTTTTTTGCAGTCTTTGCCACCGAACAGTATGCGGTGGGTTTCATCGCTGCTGTGTTTCGGTGCCATTGAGTGATTAACCCACTCGTATCCGTCGCGGTTGACATCGAAGATGGTGCCGAACGGTCTGGTGTCTCGTGCACCCTTGGCGCGTTGATAAACCAGTGAACGGAATTCACGGCTTACCGGCATGCCATTGGTTTCAGATTCTACAAAGTACTGTTGGATCTCTGGTCGGATTGATTCAAGTAAATATCGAAACCTTCCAAGGAACGGATACAGTCTGCGAATAGCGTGACGTTTTTGGATCATATCGATCACGCCAATAATAATTATTGGAACAAGTGCGATCAGTGACCACAATGCCGGTCGCCAAAAAATGCTGCACAGCAATACGGCAATAATTGAGACAATTGCGAATACTACAAATTTTTGTCGCATGGTCATAGCGTGAGGAATCCAATTGTGTCTGCAGTAGCGTTAGGTTGAATATTATTATGTAGTTGGTAAATGTAGAGCAGTGCAGCAGGTTAGCCCGGTACATTTTAATTGAATAGTTCTAGAATATAGTTACGCGCTGGAATTCTGTTGGCTCAAATGAGGACCAATGTGTGAACCCACGGAAAGTGCAGCAGAGAGCAGACCGCCTAAGTTACTTTATGGTGACCGGTAAGGGTGAAAAGGTGCGGTGAAGAGTGTACTGCGTTGGTGGCGGCATAGCAGCGGTAAGGGAAGCCGCAATCGGTGTGAGATCAAATAGGGAAGCAATATCGTGGCTCGCGATGCTTCCGGGTAGATCGCTAGTGGTGCATGGCGGCATCATAGGCATCGTGACCTTAAATAAATCTACTCAACTCATTAATAATACTTGTAGTGGTTACAGACCAAACGCGATACGATGCCGCGGGGAGTTGGCCAGGCAGCCGCTGTCGACATTGTCGGTAGAGGAAAGTCCGGGCTCCACAGGGCAGAGTGCCAGGTAACGCCTGGGGGGTGTGAACCCACGGAAAGTGCAGCAGAGAGAAGACCGCCTAAGTTACTTACTTTTGTAGGTGAACGGTAAGGGTGAAAGGGTGCGGTAAGAGCGCACCGCGTTGGTGGCAACATTTCAACGGCAAGGTAAACCCCACTCGGAGCAAGATCAAATAGGGAAGCAATGTCGTGGCCCGCGATGCTTCCGGGTAGATCGCTAGAGGTGCATGGCGACATGTATCGAAGATGAATGGCTGTCCTAGACAGAACCCGGCTTACGGCTGGCTCTCCACCTTTTTATCTTACTGGCAGCCTGATCCTAATATGGATTCGGCTGCCTGTTTGTGGGCGATCACTTCTAGTGAATCATGGCTGAGATTGAGTTAAGTCCTTTGATCGCTGCAGGAACCTCATTCCTGTCCTTTATTCAAGTGAATTCTTCTATCTGTTCTGTAAGCTTTTGATTTCAATGTAGTTCATCCGGATTCTACCCAGGATTGAGAAGTTGCGCTAACTCATTGTCTTGGCAGTAAATTTTCCTGGGAAAAATGCCCTCCGTAACTTGAAAACTGTACCTTCTAAAGATACAGTGGGGTTACTTTGCGGTCATGTGGGGTGTTGTGGGTCCCAGTGGTGCAAATTTTAATGAATCCCAGCAAATCACGCACTCGAACAAGTAATAAATGTTTCTTGGTAAAACCACGCTCTCACTGGACTCCAAGGGTCGCATCGCGATCCCGGCGAAGTACCGTGCGCAGCTAACAGAGATCTGTGGTGGCAAGTTGGTGATTTCATACAACCCTCTGGATAAGTGTTTGCCAATTTACCCGCATGCGGAATGGCTCGAGTGTGAGCGAAAGATGGAAGAGGTTGAAGATCAATCGGATCAGTTCCGTGATTTTCAAAGACTACTTTACTCGTTTACAAATGAAGTGGATATGGACAGCAGCGGGCGAGTTTTAATCCCGCAGTCTTCAAGGGAAAAGGTTGGTTTGGAAAAGGGCGCAGTGTTGATCGGCCATGGAAAAAAGTTTGAGCTTTGGGGCGAAGAGAGCTGGCAGCAAACTTTTGAGAAGAAAAACGAGGAGCTTATTGAAAGCCTGAAATCACGTACTGAGCGCCTTCACATAGGGTTCCGTTTGTGATGCACGCTTCTGCAGAACATATTTCTGTGTTGCCAACAGAGGCAATAGATGCGTTGGATATTAAATCTGACGGATTTTATATCGATGCGACGTTTGGGCGTGGTGGCCATTCAGGTCACATACTTGAGCGTCTCGGTGCAGCCGGGCAGCTCCTCGCGTTTGACTGTGATCTTCAGGCGGTGGCATATGCACAAAAACTATACGGCGATGATCAACGCTTTTCTATAGTGCAAAGTAACTACAGTGAAATGACAGATGAAGTTGAGCGTTTGAATAAGCGCGGTGATGTTGACGGCATACTGTTTGATCTAGGTGTGTCTTCACCGCAGCTTGATCAGGCTGAGCGTGGTTTTAGCTTTGATAAATCCGGCCCGCTAGACATGCGCATGGATCAAACACGTGGCCAGCCAGTGTCTGAATGGTTGGCGACTGTATCAGTAGAAGAGCTAACAGAAGTTTTTAGAGACTACGGTGATGAGCGTTATGCCAAGCGCATAGCACGTCGCGTGGTTGAGGCGGTGGCGACTGCGCCAATCACAGATACTGTACAGCTTGCTGAAATAATTAAAGAAGCTCACCCGCGTTGGGAAAAACATAAGCACCCAGCCACTAGATGTTTTCAGGCGCTAAGAATATTTATTAATCGCGAGCTTGATCATTTAAAAGCGGCTCTAGAAAGCTGTGTTGAATTGCTTCGCCCGGGTGGTCGAATTGTGGTTATAAGTTTTCACTCACTTGAAGATCGTATTGTTAAACGCTTTTTCCGCGGGCCAGATAAAAGATCAGGCTTGCCGCGCGGACTGCCGGTTGAAATTGATGAAACGCCTTGGCCACTGAAGCGCCTGGGTGGTTCGGTTAAGCCTTCAAGTGATGAGGTAGCATCTAACCCTCGCTCACGTTCATCCATTATGCGCATCGCAGAGAGAGTGGCATGAGCGGACTTCGAACAGCAATAGTGTGCTTGGTTGTTTTAAACATGATGACAGCCCTCGGTGTGATTTATTCAAAGCACAACAGCCGAATGTTGTTTAAGAAAACACGTGTTTTAAGTGATGCGATAGATCGTGCGAATGTTGATTGGGGGCGTTTACAAATTGAAGAAAGCACTTTGGCCAGGTACGGTCGCATCGAAGAGCTTGCTACGTCAAAGCTTGGAATGCGCATGCCAGAGCATGCTGAAATTGAGACTGTGCTGAAATGAATTTAACGCATTCGTCACAAGCCAATAACAGCGGTGGTCACCGAGGTATGGGTGCACGTCGGGTAGTTGTGCTCGGCTTTTTTAGTTTGCTTGCATTGGTGTTGCTTGGTCGTGCCTTTCAGCTGCAAGTGCTTGATCGAAGCTTTTATGAAAAGCAGGGTGATGTTCGTCATATTCGAACGTTGCCACTCGCGGCTCACCGGGGCATGCTCCTGGATCGTAACGGCGAAGCACTGGCGGTTAGTACACCCATTGATTCTATTTGGGCTGATCCACAAGAGCTTATAAAGTACAGCGATAAGCTTGATCTATTAAGTTATGCCATAGAGATGGATCCAGAGCGACTGCGTGATCTGGTTGCCAAAGGTGCTGAAAGGAAACGTGAGTTTATTTACTTGCGCCGTCATGTGCACCCTAGAACGGCTAAGGCACTTCAGTCGATTAAAGACCGTGGTCAGATAAAAGGCGTGAACATACAGCGCGAGTACGGTCGTTATTACCCGAGTGGTGAAATCACGGCGCACGTGCTCGGTTTTAACAATATTGATGATCAAGGCCAGGAAGGTTTAGAGATGGCGTTTGATCACTGGTTAAAAGGTGAATCTGGTAAGCGTCGTGTAGTCACTGATGTATTGGGTGATGCAATAGAAGATATCGAGCTTGTATCAGAGGCTAATCACGGTCGAGATCTAACTCTGAGTATTGATAAGCGAATTCAATATCTTGCGTATCGTGAGCTTAAGCAGGCAGTGCAGCGTAATGGTGCAAAGTCAGGTTCGGCAGTCGTGCTTGATGCGCTTACAGGTGAAGTCTTGGCTATGGTTAATCAGCCTTCTTATAACCCGAATAGATATGCCGAACGAGTGGGTGGCATTAAGCGTAACCGTGCAGTGACAGATGTACTGGAGCCTGGGTCAACTATCAAGCCGTTTACAATTGCTGCGGCAATTGAAGCGGGAGATTTTGGTTTAAACGATGTTGTTGATACAGCGCCAGGGCGTTTTAATGTTGGCAAATACGTGGTGCGTGACTACAAGAACTACGGTGAGTTATCTCTGACGGGAATTTTAAAAAATTCAAGTAACATTGGCGCGAGTAAAATCGCTCTACAGCTTGATAAAGCGACTCTGTGGAATACCTTTGATCGCTTAGGTTTTGGTAGAGCGCCACTGGTTGAATTTCCGGGTGCAGTGTCTGGCAAGATGCCGCATTTTTCTAAATGGTCTGTCGTGCGGCAGGCAACTGTAGCCTATGGCTATGGGGTATCAACCTCAGCTATGCAGTTAGCGCGTGCTTATGCAGCAATAGCCTCAGATGGAATGATGCCGGAAGTTACTTTTCAAAAACTCAACTCTGAGCCACGTACAGAGCGTGTGTTTAGTGAAGATACCGCGCGTGAAGTTCGCGCAATGCTTCAGTCGGTAGTTAGTGAAGGTACAGGTAAGGCGGCAAGCATTCCGGGCTATACAGTAGCAGGTAAAACAGGTACCACGCATATCTCTGAAAATGGAAGCTACGCAGATGATCGATACATTTCATTGTTTGCTGGTATGGCACCTGCGGGTAACCCATCAATGGTGGCGGTGATATCAATTATTGAGCCGCAAGGTCAATATTACGGTGGTGAGGTTGCGGCCCCTGTGTTTTCTAAAATCATGGCCGGTGCGCTGCGTTTGCGTAATGTGAATCCTGATGGTCGACGTGTATACGGCGCGCAGGTTATGAAGACGCAGTCTGCAAGCGATACTGAGTTGGCACTTGAAGCGGCGGCAATTAAAGCTGCAGCACGCAAAGCACAATGACAAGTAGCGTAACAATGCCTAATCAAGCGCAGCGGCAAGCGGTATTGTTGTCTACCTTGCTCGCCGGTATGGCAGATGTTACTGCGGAACAAGATCTCGAAGTCTATGGTGTGCACGTTGATAGTCGAAATATTCAGGGTGACGATCTATTTATAGCTTTGCAGGGTGAGACTGTTCATGGTCTGGATTTTCTAGCTGCGGCGATTGCAGGCAATGTTGCTGTGGTTTTAGTCAGTGCTGACGATAGTCGTTGTAGTGCTGAAGTACGAGTAGCGCTTCAAGCGGCTTCAGTTAAGCTTGTTGAGGTTGAAAATTTAGCCAAGCGAGTGGGTGAAATCGCTAGCCGTTATTTTGGTCAGCCCTCTGCATCGTTGAGTGTTGTGGGCATTACCGGAACTGATGGTAAAACATCTGTGTGTCATTTGTTGGCGCAAGCGCTAAATGCCAATAGCGATAACTGCGGTGTTCTTGGCACACTTGGTTGGGGTTTCAAAAAACCGCTGAGCGATACGGGATTAACCACGCCAGATGCTGTGTCAGTGCAATTAGCGCTTGCGGGCATGTTGCACGATGGCGCTAAAACCGTGGCAATGGAAGTGTCGTCGCATGCGCTTGTGCAATCACGAGTGAATGGAATAAGTTTCGATGTTGCGGTGCTCACTAATATTGGTCGTGATCACTTGGATTATCACGGCAATATGGAAAACTACCGCGAAGCTAAACAGTCTTTGTTTTATAAGCCTCAGTTGCGTGCCGCGGTGATTAATTCCGATGATGAGTTTGGTGCACTGTTACTAGAGCAGCTGCCAAACCTTGAATTGTATAGTTACGGTGCATCGGCACGTAGCAATAATCATATTCAGTATAAGCATGTAGAGCATTTGGCATCTGGCTTGTCGTTTGATCTTGAGTTTGGTGGTAAAAGTTACTCCGTTGAAAGTAGCTTGCTGGGTGGTTTTAATGTGCAGAACATTGCGGCAACTTTTGCTGTGTTGATTGCATTGGGTGTATCGCCTGATTTGGCAGTTAAGTCTTTGGGTGATCTGCGCCCAGTGCCTGGCCGCATGGAGGCAACACAGCTTAAAAGCGGTGCATTGATTATTGTTGATTATGCGCACAACCCACATGCGCTTGAGTCGGTACTTAAATCATTGTCAACGCATTGTGAAGGTCGTTTGTCTGTTGTGTTTGGTTGCGGTGGTGATCGCGATCAAGGGAAGCGACCCATGATGGCAGCTATTGCGGAGCGATTTTGTGATCTATGCGTAGTGACCGATGACAACCCGCGCAGTGAGTCCGGTGACGCGATTGTTGCGCAAATACTTGAAGGCTTTCAAGATACGGATAAGGTAGTGGTTCAGCGTGATCGTAAATCCGCAATAGAATTAGCCATGAGTGAAGCCGGTAATGGTGACTTTGTTGTCGTTGCTGGAAAGGGCCATGAAGATTATCAGTTAGTAGGCAAGGAGCGTTTGCCTTTTAGTGATAGTGCTGTGGTCGCCAACTATGCCCAGGCTATAGCATGAATAAAATAATGTTGTCAGAATTGGCGGCGGCAGCTAATGGTGAATTGCTGGGTGCTGAATTATTAGGTGCTGATTGGGCAATTCAGGGTTATAGCACTGATACCCGAAGAGTATCGACAGGAGACTTATACTTCTGTTTGCGCGGTGATAACTTTGATGGCCATGATTTTGTGAATGCGGCAATTGATAGCGGTGTATGTGCTGTTGTTTGTGATCAAAAGATAGATTCAGAAATTCCACAATTGCTTGTGTCTGACACAAGGCGTGCCTTTGGATTATTTGCCAGGCTATGGCGTGCTCAGTTTAAAAAGCCTGTGATTGGTGTAACCGGCAGCAATGGTAAAACCACTGTTAAGCAACTGCTTGCTGCTATTTTTAAGCAAGCGGGTAACACCCACGTAACACATGCCAATCACAATAATGAAGTGGGTGTTCCGCAAACGTTATTAGGTCTTACTCAAGCACACGCCTTTGCAGTGATAGAAATGGGTGCCAGTTTGTTGGGTGATATCGAGTGGTTAAGTGAGTTAGTACAGCCCGATATTTCTCTTATTACCAACGCTAGTGCAGCGCACCTTGAAGGGTTGGGTGATGCAGCTTCAGTCGCTGCTGAAAAGGCGTGGATCTATAAAAGCCTGGCGCCAGGTGGAACTGCAGTAATCAATAGTGATAACGCCTTTTACGATTATTGGTTAGAGATCTGTAGTGGAAAGAAAGTAATAACCTTTGGTGCTGCGGGTGATGTTGTCGCTTCTCGCATAGGCAATAACTCTATTTCAATTGCATATGATGGTCAGAGTGTTGAGTGTGAATTTAACTTGGCGGGTGATCATAATGTGGCTAATGCTGCAGCGGCGTCGGCTTGTGCGATCGCCGCTGGATTATCACTTGATACTATAGCGGTAGGTCTTGCCGAAGCTGCACCTGTGGCTGGAAGGCTAAATATGGTGCCTTTAGCTGACGGTATTACTGTTATAGATGATACTTACAATGCTAACCCCGCATCGGTTCGTGCGGCGATCGATGTGCTAGCTGAGGCTGATGGAAAGCGTATTGTGGTGCTGGGAGCGCTAGGTGAATTAGGGCCTGAAGAGGCTCAGTTGCACAAGGCTATTGGTGAGTATGCACGGGCTCATAAGGTTGACTGCCTTATGGCTTATGGTGAGTTAACGAAACATGCAGTAAAAGCCTTTGGCGATAATGCCAAATGGTACGCCAGTAAAGAGCAACTGTCTGAAGCACTTGTGAATGAGCTGGATGCCAATACCACCGTGTTGGTTAAGGGTTCACGATCAATGAAAATGGAAGATGTCGTCGCTTATGTGTGCGCGCAGTCTGGTAAGTCGCATGCACAAGCGGGGGCATGTAGCTCATGATGCTTGTATTGTCTGAGTGGTTGATACAATATAACGATGGCTTTAGCGTTATTCAGTACATTACGTTGCGTGCGATTTTTGCAGCTTTGACATCGCTTGTGGCTTGTCTGGTGTTTGGTCCAATGATGATTCGTTGGTTGCAAGCAGCAAGTATTGGCCAGAGTGTCCGTGACGATGGCCCAAGTACTCACCTTGTTAAAGCGGGTACACCCACTATGGGTGGTGCAATGATTTTGGTCGCGGTTGGAATTAGCGTGTTGTTGTGGTCCGATTTGAGTGTGCGTTACGTATGGGTGGTGTTATTTATTACTGCATCCTTTGGCGCGATTGGATGGGTTGATGACTACCGCAAAGTGCTGCTCAAAAATTCAGATGGTTTGTCGGCTTCATCTAAGTTTTTTTGGCAGTCGGTTGCCGCCTTTGCAGCAGCGATTTTTATCTATTCAACTGCTAAAAGTTCGGCAGAAGTTAATCTCCTTGTGCCATACGTTAAAGATGTATCACTTTATCTTGGATGGTTATTCATACCCTTTACGTACTTTGTCATTGTTGGTACGAGTAACGCGGTCAATTTAACTGATGGCCTTGATGGGTTGGCCATAATGCCTGCGGTAATGGTTGCTGCCGCATTAGGGTTGTTTGCCTACGTTACCGGTAACTCTGTATTTTCAGAGTATTTAGGCGTACCTGGAATTACAGGTGTGGGTGAGCTGACGGTATTTTGTTCAAGTCTTGTTGGCGCGGGCCTTGGTTTTCTTTGGTTTAATACTTACCCCGCACAAGTATTCATGGGTGATGTTGGTGCACTTGCTATTGGTGCAGCGCTTGGTGTGGTAGCTGTGCTGGTACGACAAGAGATTGTATTGTTCGTAATGGGTGGGGTTTTTGTGATGGAGACTGTCAGTGTCTTCTTGCAGGTAGCCTCATTTAAGTTGACGGGTAAAAGAATTTTTCGCATGGCGCCGTTGCACCATCATTTTGAATTAAAGGGGTGGCCGGAGCCCAGGGTTATTGTGCGCTTTTGGATTATCACTTTTATTTTGGTGCTGGTGGGTTTAGCCAGTCTGAAGATCCGCTAACATGACCTACTCTACTAAAAAATATTTAGTCGTCGGGCTTGGTGTGAGCGGCATGTCTGTTGTGCGCTATTTGAGCCGCCACGGCCTGTCATTTGAAATTGCTGAAACCAATAGCGAGCGCCTGCAGTTACTTGTGATTCAAGAGCCGTTGCTTAAGTCTGTTGTAAGCCATACGCAAACGTTGACTGCTGAGTTACTTTGTCAGTTTGATGCGGTAGTGGTAAGCCCTGGCGTTCCTGTTAGAGCTGAAGTTTTTAAACGAGCAATTGATGCAGGTGTTGACGTGATAGGTGATATTGAACTGTTTGCTCGCGAGGTTAATAAGCCTGTGCTGGCGGTGACGGGCTCAAATGGAAAAAGTACCGTGGTAAGTATGGCGGGGGCGCTGCTCAAAGCCGCGAATATCAATGCAGAGGTTGTTGGGAATGTTGGTTTTGCGTGCCTTGATAGTTTGGAAGATGACTCTATTGAAGCCTATGTTCTGGAACTTTCAAGCTTTCAATTAGAAACGACTTTTTCGCTTAAGCCGTTGGTAGCGTCAGTCTTGAATGTAAGTGCTGATCATTTAGATCGTTACAACGATCTTGAAGATTACGCCCAGGTGAAGCGTGGCATATACCAAAATGCAACGCATGTGGTTTTTAACACGGAAGATAACCGCACTGTTCCAGCCAATATGGCGAAGTTTGACAGCAACGTTAGTTTTGGGGTGCAGGCTGGCGATTGGTCAATTGTTAAAGACAACCACAACGTGACGCTGCGTGGTAAAAATGTGGTTGATATCAATGCGAGTGTTTTAAAAGTTGCAGGCGAACACAATCAGTTAAACGCTCTAGCGGCCATGGCAATGGCATCGTTACTCATTAAGTCGAACTCTGAAGCTGGTCAGGCAGATCTTCAGCAGACATTCTCAGTAGGCTTAGCTGAATTTACCGGTTTGCCACATAGAGCAAAGCTTGTGTGTGAATCGGATAACGTTACTTGGATCAATGATTCCAAGGGCACCAATGTTGGCGCTACAGTCAGCGCGATACAAGGTATGTCTTCTCCTGTGGTATTGATCGCGGGTGGCCGTGGAAAAAATGCGGATTATCAGCCACTACGTGAAGTGGTAGAAAAGTGTTGTAGTGCCGTTGTTTTGATCGGTGAGGATGCTTTGAAAATTAAGGCAGCGCTTGCCGATTCGGTGCCGATGTACTGTGAAGAGTCAATGGCTGCTGCAGTTAAGCGAGCAGCTTTAATTTCAAAACCAGGAGACTGCGTGTTGTTGTCACCCGCTTGTGCGAGTTTTGACATGTTTAAAAACTTTGAGGATCGCGGCAACGCATTTGAAAGTGAGGTCAGAAAGCTATGCGCCTAGAACGACCAATGGCAGTTTCTGTTCTTACGGAAAGGCAAAGCGTTGACTGGGTATTGCTCGGCTTGGTATTCGCGCTAGCGATGCTTGGCCTGGTTATGGTTTTTTCTGCATCTATTGCGCAGGCTGAAAGAATCCTTGAAGACGCAACCTACTATGGTCGACTACAAAGTATTTACTTGCTGATCGGGTGTATGGCCGCTCTTGTCGCCTGGTGTGTGCCGCTGGATACGCTTGAAAAGTACAGCCCGCTATTGCTGGTAATAGGATTTGCGTTGTTGTTATTGGTGTTAGTGCCGTTTATTGGTAAGAGTGTTAACGGCAGTAGGCGCTGGATACAATTAGGATTGTCATTTCAGCCATCCGAATATTTTAAGCTTGCTATTATTATCTACCTCGCAGGTTATTTTGTTCGCAAGGGTGAGCAAATACGCTCTGACTTGGCCGTGTTTATTGTGCCCCTTGCAATCGCAGGTATCGCTGCAGTCCTTTTACTCGCAGAGCCTGATTTTGGTGCAACGTTTGTAATTACAGCTACGGCAGTTGCAATGATGTTTGTTGCCGGGTGTCGTTTATGGCACTTCATAATCACCATGCTAATAGTTATGCCGCTGGCGATTTTAGCGATTATGGTCTCGCCGTATCGTAAAAGCCGACTGCTTAGTTTTATGAATCCTTGGGATGATCCCTTTGCAACTGACTTTCAGTTAACACAGTCTTTGATTGCAGTGGGTCGAGGCTCCTGGGATGGCGTAGGTATTGGCAATAGTGTGCAGAAGATGGCCTACCTGCCAGAGGCGCATACCGACTTTGTATTTGCGGTGTTTGCTGAAGAGATGGGCTTTATTGGTGTCGCTGTTTTAGTGGTACTTTTTTCATTAATTGTTGCACGCTGTTTTAAAATAGCGCGCGATGCCGATCGCGCCGGCTTACTTTTTGGTTCGCACATAGCAACCGGTGTTGGCTTTTGGTTGGGCTTGCAGGCGTTTATTAATATTGGCGCTAACATGGGTGTGTTGCCCACAAAAGGAATTACCTTGCCATTGTTTAGTTATGGCGGCAGTAGCGTGTTGGCTGTAAGTGTTGCGGTGGCGATAGTGATGCGAGTCCATAGAGAGACGGCGAAATTAACGCAACAAGAATTAACGCGCAGCGTAACTGAGCGCATGGAAGCGGTAGCTATTAATGATATGGCGGCGCGACATGTCTAATGCAACTGTAGTCATAGCTGCGGGTGGTACTGGTGGGCACGTATTTCCAGCGCTTGCCGTGGCTGCGGTTTTACGTGAACGAGGCATCCCAGTGGTGTGGGTTGGCAGCGAGTCTGGTCTTGAAAACAAGATTGTGCCGCAGCATCAAATCCCGCTTCGCAAGATTGCTGTTTCACCGCTGCGTGGTGGTGGACTACTCAGAAAGCCGGTGGGTGCTTTTAATCTGGTTAAAGCAATTGTGAGTTCGCTTAAAATTGTTCGCCAGGAAAAAGCCGGCACTGTGTTGGGTATGGGTGGTTATGTTTCAGGCCCTGTTTGTTTGGCGGCAAAAATGACAGGCTGCCGGACGGTGGTACATGAGCAAAATGCCGTGCCTGGTTTTACTAATCGTATTTTGAATCGATTCGCTACAAAGGTGCTTGAGGCGATGCCTAATACATTTGCAGCGAGCAGCAAAGTGAGCTGTACGGGTAACCCGGTACGTAAAGCGTTATTGTTGGTGGCTGACCCTGCGGCGCGATATTCAGAGCGTATAGGCGCACTACGTGTGTTAGTGATTGGTGGTAGTCAAGGTGCTAAATCTTTAAATGAAATAGTGCCAAAGGCACTGGCACTAATTGATCAACCATTAGAAGTAATACATCAGTGTGGCCCCAAGTGGCTAGCAGATACGCAAGCTATGTATGAATCGGTTCAACATAGTTGTCAGGTAAAAGATTTTATAGAAGATATGGCTGAGGTATACGGTTGGGCAGATATTATTATTTGCCGTTCAGGTGCAATGACGGTGGCTGAGATTTCAGCGGTTGGGCTTGCATCTATTTTGATTCCGTATCCTTCAGCTGTAGATGATCATCAAACTTCAAACGGTTCATTTTTGGTAAGCGCTGGCGCTGCCATGATGATTCAGGAGAAAGAAATAAGCGCAGAACAATTAGCCGCCGACTTACAGAGTTTAGATCGCGGCAAGTTACAGGCAATGGCAGAGAACGCACGTGCAGTATCAAAGCGTGATGCGACAGATAGAGTGGTAGCTGAGTTGCTTGGAGTCGCGGCATGAGTATGGTTGCTAACAGCGTTCAAAATTGGATGCGCCGAATCGATCACGTGCACTTTGTTGGTATTGGCGGTGTGGGTATGGGAGGCATTGCAGAAGTAATGGTGAACCTGGGCTATAGCGTCTCTGGTTCAGATGTAGCTCGCAATGCTTTGGTTGAAAGGCTTGAGTCACTGGGTGCAAAAGTTTTTCTGGGTCACGATGCATCTAATGTTGAGGGGGTTGATGTCGTGGTTGTTTCATCTGCAATAAATGAAGATAACCCTGAAGTCGCGCATGCCCGTAGTAATAGAATCCCGGTGATTCGACGCGCGGAAATGCTTGGTGAGCTAATGAGATTCAAGCAGGGAATTGCAATTGCGGGTACTCATGGAAAAACCACCACTACAAGTTTGGTGGCTAGTTTGTTAACGGAAGGTGGGCTTGATCCTACTTATGTTATCGGTGGCAAATTGAATAGCTCATCTACTAATGCTTACTTAGGTCAGTCTGAATGGTTGGTTGCAGAGGCTGATGAAAGCGATGCGTCTTTCTTATCACTGCAGCCAGTGATTGCAATCGTTACTAACATTGATGCTGATCATCTTTCTTCATATGAAAATGATTTTGATCGATTGCAAGGTGCGTTCGTTGAGTTTTTACAGCATCTTCCGTTCTACGGTTTGGCGATCATGTGTATTGATGATGAAATCACGCGATCTTTGGTTGATCGTATCTCACGCCCGGTAATGACCTACGGTTTCAGCGAAGATGCAGATGTTCGTGGACTGAATTTCAGGCAAGATAAAATGAAATCGTGCTTTGATGTCAAGCTACCCGATGGCACGGAGATGCGTCAGATTACTTTGAATTTACCGGGTAAGCACAACACGCTGAATGCACTTGCGGCGGTAGCGGTTGGCTGGGAGCTGGGTCTTCGTGCGCAAAACATGCGTCGAGCATTTCAGCACTTTCAAGGTATTGGTCGTCGCGCTCAATTGTTAGGTGCGCTGCCACTTGAAGATGGCCAGGCAGAGCTTTTTGATGACTATGGACATCACCCGCGGGAGGTAGCGGCAACGCTTGAGGCAATAAAAGACGGTCGGCCGAACAATCGATTGGTTGTTGTTTTCCAGCCGCACCGCTATACCCGCACCCGTGATTTGTTTGATGATTTCACCGATGCATTAGGTGTTGCCGACGTATTAGTGCTGTGTGAAGTTTATCCGGCCGGTGAAGCGCCGATTGCGGGTGCTGATGGCCGTGCATTAGCGCGAGCTATAAGACAGCGCGGCGTTATTGATCCGATATTTGTCGCTGATATAGAGCAGGTAGGTAAAACACTAGAAGGTGTGTTGGTGCCCAATGATGTGGTGCTTACCTTAGGTGCCGGTTCTATTGGTGGGGTTGCTGCGAGTTTGCCCAATTATTTTGAAACGCTGGAGCCCGGCAATGACTAGTCCCGACTTGGGCCGCGTTGCCGTGCTTATGGGCGGATGGTCTGCAGAGCGCGAAGTATCGTTATCAAGCGGTCAGCAAGTGCTTGATGCATTGTTATCCAAGGGTGTTGATGCGTTTGCAGTTGATGTTGAGCGAGATCAATTATGCGATGCATTGCTTGGCAAGTGTGATCGGGTATTTAACATATTGCATGGTACGTGGGGTGAAGATGGACGCGTTCAGGGGCTGTTAGATGTATTGGATATTCCGTATACCGGAACTGGCGTGCATGGCTGCGCTTTAACCATGGATAAAAATCTGACCAAAGCAGTGTGTGAGCAACACGCTATTGTAACTCCCGCTTGGAAAATCGTTAGTGATCTGGAAAGCTGTAGTGCAGCTGCAAAAAAGATTGGTTCTGAGTGTGGTTATCCGGTGGTGATTAAGCCCGTCCGCGAAGGTTCCAGTGTTGGGGTTTCGATTGCCCGGGAAAATCAAATAGAAGAATCGTATCTAAAGGCGGCTGAATACGGCGATGTGATGGTCGAACAGTTTATTGGTGGAAGTGAGATTACGGCGGCGATAATCAATGGCTCGGCGATGCCGTTGATAAAAATATCGACTCCCAGAGAGTTCTATGATTACGAGGCCAAGTATCACCAGGATTCAACCGTCTATGACTGCCCATGCGGCTTGTCGGCGGAGGTTGAAAAGGAAATTCAAAATACCGCATTAAAAGTTTTTGAAATCACGCATTGTAAAGCGTGGGGTCGAGTGGATTTTTTATTAGATGAAGCTGGTAAGCACTATCTACTTGAAGTAAATACCGCACCGGGCATGACTGACCACAGTCTTGTGCCAATGGCGGCCGCCGCAACGGGTCTAAGTTTCCCTGAGCTTGTATATACAATTTTGTCAACCACAGTAGAAAGCCAGTGAACTACTTAAAGCTAAATAACGATACGGTGAGTGAATACGCTTATGTAGATGTGTCAGCTCAGCAAGTACTGCCTACGGCTGAGCGTACTTTCGTGTCAGCAGGCCGCTTAATGGTGATCTCTGTGTTTGTTTTTGTTGCGTTGTTTTTAGCGCAGCTTTCAATCGATCACTTTAGAAACCCTGGAAGATTCCCGATTCGAAGCGTAGTAGTTGAAGGCGTGTATCAGTTTGCTGATCAAGGTGAGATGCGCAATCGAGTTATGACGCAAGCATCACGTGGTTTTTTTAACCTTGATATAGACAATATTCAAAAGAAAGTTGAAGAACTACCTTGGGTTAAAAATGCCTATGTGCGACGTGTTTGGCCGGATAGCATAAGTGTTCATGTTGAAGAGCATAATCCGGTTGCTCGTTGGGGTGATAAGTCTTTGGTTACGGATAATTTTAAGTTATTCTCACCACCGCAGTTAAGTGGTGTGGCTGACTCTGAATTATCACAATTAGTTGATGAGCTGCCAGTGTTGTATTCACCTGAAAGACGGCATGTCGCTTTATTAAATTTACTAACTGAAACTCGTTCAATGCTTGATGCTGTAGAAGCACCGTTAGAAGGCATGGTTGAAGATGAACGTCGTTCATTAACATTACATTTGAAGAACGATGTCAAAGTGGTTATTGGCCATAGGGAAGTGAATAAAAGAATAGAAAGGTTTACAGAAATCTTTCGTTCCTACGTTGCACCGGTTTACGACGATATAGCACAGGTGGATATGCGGTATACAAATGGATTTGCCATGGCGCGCAAGGGTGCCGTTTCTGAAAATTTGAGGGTTCAGTGAGATGGCTATTAATCAGAATCAAAAAATAGTGGTGGGCTTGGATATTGGAACATCCAAGATTGTTGCGATTGTTGCGAAAATCATTGATCAAGACCGCGTAGAAATTATTGGTCTTGGCCACCAGCCTTCGCAGGGCTTAAAAAAAGGCGTTGTGATCAACATAGAGTCAACGGTTGCAGCCATCCAGGAGGCTGTGACTGAAGCTGAGTTGATGGCAGGCATTCAAATTAAGTCTGTTTTTGCAGGTATTGCCGGTAGTCATATTAAGAGCATGAATTCACACGGCATTGTGGCCATTAGGGATGGTGAAGTCACCGCAGAAGATGTAGAGCGAGTTATTGATGCGGCAAAAGCGGTAGCGATTCCAGCTGATCAGAAAATTCTGCATGTATTGCCGCAGGAATTCATTATTGACAACCAGGAAGGCATACGTGAGCCGATTGGAATGTCTGGTGTCAGATTAGAAGCCAAGGTTCACTTGGTAACCGGTTCAGTAAGTGCCGCACAGAACATTGCTAAGTGCGTTCAGCGTTGTGGCCTTGAAGTAGACGACATCATCCTTGAGCAGCTTGCATCATCATTTGCGGTATTAACCGAAGATGAAAAGGATCTGGGTGTCTGTTTGGTAGATATCGGCGCTGGTACAACCGATATTGCTGTGTTTACAGACGGTGCGATTCGCCACACCGCTGTTATTCCAATAGCCGGTGATCAAGTAACTAACGATATTGCCGTGGCGGTGCGTACACCTACGCCAAATGCTGAAGATATAAAAGTTCGATACGCATGCGCGTTACAACAACTGGCAAACCCGGAAGATATCATTGAAGTACCAGGTGTTGGTGATCGCGAGTCACGTGAGCTTGCAAGCCAAACACTTGCTGAGGTAGTAGAGGCGCGTTACGAAGAACTGTTAGGGCTGGTGCACGCAGAGCTACAACGTAGTGGCTTTGATGAGTTATGTGCATCTGGCATTGTGTTAACAGGTGGTAGTTCCAAAATTCAGGGAGTCGTTGAACTTGCTGAAGAAGTTTTTCATATGCCAGTTAGATTAGGTGAACCGCAAAACGTTTTCGGACTGGTAGATGTTGTTTGTAACCCTATACATGCGACTGGAGTCGGCCTGCTAATGTATGGGCAAAAATCTGGAGGAAGCAAAATGGAGATTGAAGGGCGTCGGGGTGTTACAGAAGAGGGGGTCTTTGAACGCATGAAGGCATGGTTCAAAAGAAATTTCTAAGTCATAAAATTGAGTTAAAATAGTTTAAAACGAGGGTATAAATTATGTTCGAATATGTAGCAAATCAAAATCAGTCCGCAGTAATTAAATTAATCGGTGTAGGTGGCGGTGGTGGTAACGCCGTTGAACACATGATGAACGCCAATATACATGGTGTTGAATACATCTGTGCCAATACTGATGCACAAGTACTGTCAAAAATGGGTGCGAAAAGCACAATCCAGTTAGGTACTGAAATTACTAAAGGCCTTGGTGCTGGAACAAACCCTGACATTGGTCGTCAAGCCGCTCAAGAAGACCGTGATCATATTGCGCAAGTGATCAGTGGTGCAGACATGGTGTTTTTAACCGCTGGTATGGGCGGTGGTACAGGTACTGGTGCCGTTCCAGTAATCGCCTCTATTGCAAAAGATCTTGGTGTGTTAACCGTAGCTGTTGTAACCAAGCCGTTTCCTTTTGAAGGTGGCAAGCGTAAGCAAGTAGCTGAAGACGGTCTTATTGAATTACGTCAGCACGTTGATTCGTTGATTGTTGTGCCGAATGAAAAACTATTAACGAACCTTGGCCCGAACGTTACTGTTCTTCAGGCGTTTAAAGCCGCTAATGATGTTCTTAAAAATGCTGTTCAAGGTATTGCTGAAATTATTACCAACCCTGGTTTGATTAACGTGGATTTCGCCGATGTTCGGTCAGTGATGTCAGAAATGGGTCAGGCAATGATGGGTACAGGTAGTGGCCACGGTGCAGATCGCGCAGCAGACGCGGCACGCATGGCAACTGAAAGCCCGCTCCTTGATGACGTAAATCTTAAAGGTGCGCGCGGAATTCTTTGTAACATTACTGCTGGTACTGATCTCTCTATGCAGGAATTCGAAACGGTGGGTGATGTACTAGAGCGAATCTCTGCTACTGATGCCAACGTCGTAATGGGTACTTCTATCAATAATGAGATGGAAGGTGAGATGCGCGTAACTATCGTTGCTTCTGGTCTTGAAGGTGATCGTGTTCGAAAGCCAATGCGTGTAGTTAAATCAACTCGAAAGCCGCGTGAAGCTGATAAGTTCAGCAAGTACGATGAGCCGGCGGTTTCTCGTTCAGCAAAAAAAGTTACGCCAGCGCGTGCGACTCCATTAGCGGATCGCGAGGCACCTCGTGATACTGGTCGTGATTCCAATCGTGCGCCAGATCGTTTTGAAGAGCCGCGTCGTCGCCGTGCACCTGCCAGAGAAGTGGCCACTAACTTCGACACAGCAGAAGCCAGAGATGGTGAAATGACCTATTTAGATCTTCCTACATTTCTAAGAAAACAAGCTGACTAATTCAGCTAGGGTATTTGAATTGACCTTAGAATTGACTAGTCGAGCTGACTACTGAGCCGACTAGTTGAACAGGTGGTTAATGCGTGGCATAGGGATGTGCTGCGCAATTGTTAATTACCATCGCTTAAGGGTGCTGGAGCTTATTGTTCGCTTCATTTAGCATTCTCTCCCTGAACTGCAAACTTCCTCAGCGTAGGCTGAGTGGTGCAGGCGATATAATTTCAAGCCTAAAAATAAGGACAATAATAAGGTGATTCGCCAAAGAACCCTAAACAACCCTATACACGCTACTGGCGTAGGCTTGCACACAGGCCGTAAGGTCTACCTCACTCTGTCTCCAGCGCCTGTTAATACCGGCATTGTTTTTCGGCGTGATCTTGGTAACCGTGTGGTGTCTATTCCTGCTACGGCTGTGAATGTGGTCTCCACCGAACTTGCCACTACTATTGGTGACGACAAAGGCAATACTATTTCCACCATCGAGCACCTGATGGCGGCCTTTGCGGGTTTAGGTATTGATAACTGCCTGGTCGATGTTAGCGCGCGCGAAGTGCCGATTATGGATGGCAGTGCTGCGCCGTTTATTTTTCTGATCCAATCAGCTGGAATCAGAGAGCAGACAGCGCTTAAGCGTTTTATCAAAATTAAAAAGCCAGTGTACGTAGAAGAGGGCGACAAATGGGTACGTTTTGACCCTTACAACGGCTTTAGAGTGAAGTTTGAAATTAATTTCAAACACCCGGCGATTGCTGAGGGCTCGCAAAGTGCTGCAATCGATTTTTCTTCCAGCTCTTTTATTCGCGAGATCAGCCGAGCCAGAACGTTTGGCTTTATGAGTGATATTGAAGCGCTTCGAAAGCGTAATTTGGCGCTCGGTGGCTGTTTGGACAACGCGATTGTGGTTGATAACTACAAGGTGTTGAATACCGACGGATTGCGCTACGGCGATGAATTCGTCAGGCATAAAATTTTGGATGCGATTGGTGATCTATTCCAGCTAGGTTGTGGCGTTATGGGCCAATTTAGCGGGTATAAATCGGGTCATGGCTTAAACAACTTATTAGTGCGCGAACTTCTCGAAAACCCGGAAACGTGGGAAGAAGTTAATTTCGAAGAGAATGAAAGCCCCATTATCTACACACAGCCGTTGGAAGTTGCGGCCTAAGCAAAAATGTTGATGAGTCAGAGCGGGCTGCTTCCGTTCTGACTTTATTGTTGGCGGGGCTCGGGTTTTGGAGCCGTTCGCGCTAGAATCTCTGTGACTTTCATGCCTTCTTTTGCAAAGTTCTCAATAATTTCAGTGTTGTGGAATCGAAGGCGGCTGGTCCAGCCGGGTGATTCGGAAAATATAGTCAATTTACCGTCAACTAGAGTCGCGTAACTTACAAACGCTCGAAATTCTTCTGGCAAAGCCTTGAAAAGCGTGGTCCGGAGCTGTTGCCATTGCTTGGCGCGCCTGATCAGCTCGGTGTCGAGAAAGTTGTTTATCCTCTGCATGGCTAGCAGTTTATCCAAGTTTGGGATGAACGGCCATGGCTACGCTCACGGGAAGTCAGCAAACGCGCCGTTATTGAGCGTTAAAATTGCATAGTGGTTGGGTTGTTTGGTCTTTTCTACTGGAAATAGCTGCGGGTGCCCCCAAGTATGATCCTTAAGAAGGTCAGTTGTATTCTCGCAAGTGCTTTTGCTGGACCAATTACATAGCCAAACTGATATTATTCAGGATTGCACACTTATTACATAACCTGGGCATACAAGCGCAGGTGCCACCGAATGATTGGTAAGCCAAATGTTAGGTAAGTTAGTTAAAAAATTTGTAGGTAGCCGAAATGACCGGCTAGTTAAGCAATATGCCCGAACCATCAGTGCAGCGACCGCTCTGAGTGATTCAGTGGCAGCTTTGTCAGATGATCAGTTGCGGGCGAAAACAGAAGAGTTCAAGGCTCGGGTTGCCGACGGTACAGCCCTTGACGATCTGATGCCAGAGGCCTTCGCGGTTGTGCGAGAAGCAGGCGTTCGATCACTGGGCTTGCGCCACTACGATGTGCAGTTTATCGGCGGTGCGGTGTTACATGACGGCAAAATTGCAGAGATGCGCACCGGCGAGGGTAAAACCCTGGTAGCGACTACTGCGGTTTACTTAAATGCGTTGCATGGTCGTGGTGTGCACGTGATTACCGTAAACGACTACCTGGCGCAGCGTGACTCCGAGTGGATGGGCAAGCTTTATAATTTTCTTGGTTTGTCGGTTGGCGTCATTATAAGTGGTATGTCTTCTGAGCAGCGTCGTGAATCGTATGCGTCAGATGTTACTTACGGTACCAACAACGAATTTGGATTCGATTACCTGCGCGACAACATGGCCTTAAGCAGCGAAGAAAAAGTCCAGCGTGATTTATATTTTGCCATTGTCGATGAAGTTGACTCAATTCTTATTGATGAAGCCAGAACGCCACTGATTATTTCCGGCCCAACCAACGAAAGCAGTGAAATCTACGCCAAAATTAATTTGGTGGTACCGAACCTTCAAGCAGTTGTAGAAGAGGAAGGGCCGGGTGATTTCACTATTGATGAAAAAGCCAAGCAAGTATTCTTAACTGAATCCGGTATGGATCGCATTGAATCTTTGCTTACCGATCAAGGTTTACTGGAAGAAAACGATAGCTTGTATGACGCTGCCAATATTATGTTGCTGCATCATCTAAATGCAGCGCTTCGAGCCCATGCAATCTTTAAGAAAGACACAGACTACATTGTTAGCAATGATCAGATTGTTATTGTTGATGAGTTTACCGGTCGAACGTTGGCAGGTAGACGTTGGTCAGATGGCTTACACCAGGCGATAGAAGCCAAAGAAGGTGTCACAATCCAGCAAGAGAACCAAACCCTTGCATCTATTACGTATCAGAACTACTTTCGCTTGTATGAAAAGCTTGGTGGTATGACAGGTACAGCTGATACCGAAGCCTTTGAATTTGAATCTATTTATGGCCTTGAAGTGGTGGTTATTCCGACTAACAAAGGCATGATACGAGATGATCGTGGTGATCTCATTTACCTGACGCAGCGTGAAAAATACGATGCGATCATTGAAGATATCGAATCCTGTGTGCAGCGAAAGCAACCGGCATTAGTCGGTACAACATCGATTGAGATCTCAGAATATTTATCAAACCTGTTAAATGAAAAAAATATTCCGCATGAAGTGTTGAACGCCAAACAACACGAGCGTGAAGCACAGATTATTGCTGATGCCGGTCGCCCGGCGGCAGTTACTATTGCTACTAACATGGCAGGTCGTGGTACCGATATTGTCCTTGGTGGCAACCTTGAAAGTGAATTAGGTGGCCTTGAGTCAATAACTGACACCGATAAATCAGCGCGTACCGCTGCGTGGGAGAAACGCCACGCGGAAGTGATTGAAGCCGGTGGTTTGCATATCATTGGTACTGAGCGCCACGAAAGCCGCCGTATTGATAATCAGTTAAGAGGTCGCTCTGGCCGACAAGGTGATGCGGGCTCATCGCGCTTTTATCTTTCACTAGAAGATAACCTGATGCGAATCTTTGCATCTGATCGTATCGGTAACATCATGCAGAAGCTTGGCATGGAAGAGGGTGAGGCAATAGAGCATTCACTGGTTACCCGTGCTATTGAAAACGCGCAACGCAAAGTGGAAGGGCATAACTTTGATATGCGAAAGCATCTGCTTGAATATGATGATGTCGCCAATGACCAGCGCAAAGTAATCTACGAGCAACGTGATGAAGTTATTGCCGCGGAAGATGTTTCTGAAACCGTAAGTGCTATGCGTGAAGATGCCGTAGAAACGCTAATGGCTGGCTATGTACCGCCAGGCACTCTGGATGAAAGCTGGGATCTGGAAAGTGCCGCTGCTGAAATAAAAGAACAGTTCGATCTTGAAATTGACCTTAAAGCCAAGATGGACAGTGATCCGAATGCAGATGAAAACGATCTAAACGAATTTGTTACAGAGCAGTTGCTAGAAAAGTATCAACAAACCGAAGCCTTGGCAGGCCCTGAAACACTCAGACGGTTTGAAAAATTTGTATTGCTAAAAACACTAGACGAGCATTGGAAAGAGCACTTGGCTTCAATGGATTATCTTCGCCAAAGCGTCGGGCTGCGTGGTTACGCACAAAAAAACCCGAAGCAGGAATACAAGCGAGAGTCGTTTGAACTGTTTTCTGCCATGCTGGATGAATACAAAAAAGATGTAGTCGGAACGCTCGCGAAAGTACAAGTACGTGACCCGGAAGAAGTCGCACAAGCTGAAGCTGAAAACGCTGCTCAAAGACCACAACAAGTCAGTTACGAACACGCCGCCGCCACGAGCGCCACGGCATCCGCACCGCCAGAAGCAGCAGCGGGCAGCGCCGGTCCGGTAGCTACATCAGAAGACACCTTCGTGCGTGATCAGCCTAAAGTTGGCCGGAACGATCCATGTTGGTGTGGCTCTGGTAAAAAATTCAAGCGTTGCCACGGTGAGCTTACCTAGACTTAAAAGCGGCCTATTTAAAGGCCGCGTTTCCGTACAGCCCATGGTCTTGTAGACGTTTGTTATAACTACAGTATTTAAGTAGTTATTTGCTTAGGCGTTTATTAGAATATTACTCCCATCAATCGGTGCGAGTATCTTATGCCAAGGCTTACCTTTTCTAACATCCACCTAATAGGTCAGTACTAATGGCTGTCGGGTTGTTACCTCCTGAGCAACTGCTTCCGGTACGTGGTTTCAGGCTTTCATCCGTAGCCAGTGGAATAAAAGTAGCTGGCAACACAGATCTGGTATTGCTAGTCGCCGATGAAGGTACGCAAACAGCGGCTGTGTTTACTAAAAACGCCTACTGTGCAGCACCTGTGCATATTGCTAAACGGCATCTAGATCAAGCAACTTGCCGCGCGCTATTAATAAATTCTGGGAATGCCAACGCCGGCACCGGTCAAACGGGTGAAGCAGATGCATTGTTACTGTGCCAGGAAGTCGCCGAGGGATTAGGACTATCAAAAACCCAGGTGCTACCGTTTTCCACCGGTGTTATAGGTGAGCCGCTTCCAGTGCCGGTAATGCAAGATGGTATAAAACAATTGCAGCCCATGCTCTCTGAGCATAGCTGGCTTGATGCCGCTACCGCCATCATGACAACAGACACCATTGAAAAAGGCATATCGGTACAGTGCACAATAGACAATGAGCTCATCACCCTTACCGGTATTGCAAAAGGCTCAGGCATGATCCACCCCGACATGGCAACCATGCTGGCATTTGTTGCCACCGATGCTGCCATTGATCCCTATTCATTACAGCAACTGGTCAGGACTGCATCAGATGAATCGTTTAACAGTATAAGTGTTGATGGCGATACCTCGACCAACGATGCGTTTGTAGTGATGGCAAGTGGTGCCGCCAATAATCGGTTGTTAAGCCCCTTGCACCCGGAGTGGGAAGTTTTTGTTGATGCGCTTCAGCAAGTATCGCTGCACTTAGCCCAATCAATAATTAGAGACGGAGAGGGCGCGACTCGTTTTATAGAAATACAAGTGAGCGGTGGCGTATCCGTTGAAGATTGTAAGCAAGTTGGTTTTACCGTAGCGCACTCGCCATTAGTCAAAACTGCATTCTTTGCAGGCGACCCAAACCTTGGTCGGATTTTGGCAGCGGTAGGTCGAAGCAAAGTAGAAGATCTGGATATGCAAAGGGTCTCACTTTCAATTGGTGATTTACCGGTAGTTGAAAACGGCGAGCCTTCCGCACTTTATAACGAACAAGATGCAGCAGCAATAATGGGCGTAGAAGATATAATAATTCGAATTGATTTAGGTATGGGCGACGCACAAGCATGCATCTGGACAACTGATTTATCTTATGACTACGTTAAGATAAATGCCGAGTATCGAAGTTAGATAAGTATCGAAGTTAGACGCGTATCGAAGTTAGAGATGGCAAAACAAGTGCTGCGAATCTTAAGCGTTATTCTCTTTGTCTTTCTTCATGCGTCTAGCCAGTGAGAGAAGGTGCGCGTGCATCTTTTTTACTTGCAAGTCTATCGCTAACTTGGTGTGGCTATTTATTATTAAGTCGTCCGCGATTGCCAGGCGTTCTTTTCTGGTAGCTTGAGTCGCAATTATATCTTTTGCATGTTCCGGGCTGCAGTGGTCTCTGTCCATTATGCGTTGAATTTGGACCTTTGGCTCAACATCAACGATGATCACGTAGTCGTAATTGCCTTGCTGGTTGGTTTCAACTAGTAATGGGATCACCACAATACAATACAAAGCGCCTTCGGCTTCATGTTGTTTGAGTCGCGTTTGTGTTAGATCTCTTATGAGCGGATGCACTATCGCTTCAAGGTCATCACGGGCGGTGTCATCTGAGAACACCATTTCGCGAAGTTTTTTTCGATCAAGTGCGCCTGTGTAGTTGAGCATGTTTTCGCCAAAGCGATCAACGATTTGTTTGAGGCCATCTGTGCCGGGTGCGACCACTTCACGAGCAAGAATGTCTGCATCAATGATAGGCACGCCGTGAGTGGCGAATGCATCACTGACTGTGGTTTTACCACTTGCTATGCCGCCGCTTAGTGCAACGCGCATCATAGCTTGAAGGCATCCAGGATAGTGTTAAGGCTGTATGCCCATGCTGGCTGTGTACATTGAAACAATCTGGTCACCCCACATAAGCGCAATCCAACCGGCAATGGCCAAGTACGGGCCAAACGGTATAGGCGTTTCACGCTGGTGTTTGAATACGACCATCATCATGATGCCTATAATCGCACCTGTCAATGAAGACAACAGAATGATCAACGGCAGCATTGCCCAGCCAAGCCATGCACCGAGAGCGGCAAGTAACTTGAAGTCACCGAAGCCCATACCTTCTTTGCCGGTAATGATTTTAAAAGCTTGAAATACAATCCACAGAACCATGTAGCCGGCTGCGGCCCCCAAAAT
>CALGKA010000037.1 GCA_937927895.1 uncultured Granulosicoccaceae bacterium
AATTCAGGATCATCTAAGCGTGCGATGGTGCGAAGGGTTGATGTTTTACCGGCGCCGTTGCGGCCAAGTAACGCTAGTATTTCACCTTCACGAATTTCAAAGGTTACGCCTTGAACTATGTAACTCTCACCATAGTACGAGTGAACATTGTTGCAAGCGAAGTAGGCGTTTTGCGAGGTATCTTTTGCCTGATTGTTACTCATGAGCGCTCCCCAGGTAGGCCTCTTGAACTTTCGGATTACCCTTAATGTTTTCCGGGGCGTCTTCAACAATCACTGTGCCCTGTGCGAGCACGCTTATTTTGTCTGCAAGGCTAAATACTACGTGCATATCGTGCTCGATAATCACCATAGTGATACCCCGACTATCACCAATGTGCTTGAGCACATCAATGGTGTTGTTGGTATCAGCGCGGCTCATACCTGCTGTGGGCTCATCCAGCAACAGAAGCTTGGGTTCTTGTACCAGGCCCATCGCCATCTCTAAACGGCGCTTATCACCGCGAGACATAGACGATGCTGTCATATCAAGCTTTGTATCTAAGCCGATATCAGCAAGTACCTCGACTGCAATATCACGTACTTCTGTTTCATGCCGCATACGTCTAAACGGATTTAACTTAAATGATCCATCACGATGCGCAAGTGCCGGGATCATTACGTTTTCAAGGACGGTGAGGTCAACAAATATTTCCGGCGTCTGAAATACGCGAGACACACCAGCTTGATTGATCTGGTGCGGCTTAAGACCCAGTAAGTTCTGACCATCAAAAATAACAGAACCAGAATCAGGAATTAACCTGCCAATGAAGCAGTTTAGCAAGGTAGATTTACCGGCACCATTGGGGCCGATGATCGCGTGAATCGCACCTTCATCAACGCTTAGGTTGACATCACCCAGTGCTTGCAAACCACCGAAGCGCTTATTAACGCCTTTGACTTCTAATATCGCCATGGCTTACCCCTGATCCTTACGGCCGCGACCGGTTATCCACCGACCAAGACTGGTGATACCACCGATAAGACCGCCAGGTAAGAATATAACGATCAACATGAATAACAGCCCTAACGTTAAGTGCCAACCTTTACCGACAAACGGATGCACGATGGCAACCATCACGTTTTCAAGTCCGTCAGGCATAAAGGCAAACCAGCTGTGTAGTACTTGATCATTGATCTTGGAAAAAATCGCTTCGAAGTATTTGATAAAACCTGCACCTAATACCGGACCAAGCAACGTGCCAGCACCACCAAGAATGGTCATTAGCACGACTTCACCAGATGCTGTCCACTGCATACGTTCAGCACCTGCCAGTGGATCCATGCAAGCCCATAAACCACCTGCAAGCCCTGCATACATACCGCTGATAACAAACGCTGCAAGCATATAAGGCCGAGTAGAGACACCAGTGAAACTTAAGCGTGTTTGATTAGTTTTTACAGCACGTAGCATCATACCGAATGGTGAACGACTAATACGCATTGAAATATAAAACGCCAGTATTAAAAAGAACGCACAGAAGTAATAGCCAACATTGAACTGAGCTTCAAACCCTAGAAACTCCGGGCGCCAAAATACTTCATTCATTTTAAGGCCAAACAAATTGGTGGTTAGCGGGCTATCAGCGCCTTGTAGCCATTGTGGATCATCGTTGTAGATCTGCAGGCCAGTCTCACCATTGGTGATTGGGGTAGCGACTGAGTAGGCAACGTTAAACATCATTTGTGCAAAGGCGAGCGTTAAAATGGAAAAGTATATGCCCGAGCGGCGCAGTGATATGTAACCGATCACCACCGAAAACAGCCCTGCGACGATCACCGATAAAATCAATGCTGGTAATACGTTGTAGCTGAGAAGCTTAAACATCCAAACGGCTGCATATGACCCTGCACCTAAAAATGCTGCATGGCCAAATGACAAGTAACCTGTTAAGCCAAAAAGAATATTAAATCCAATTGCAAATACGCCGAAGATTGCGAACTTTTGCAGCAGGTCCGGGTAACTACCACCAAACGGCGCCAATATCGCGGGGCCGGCCAGTACTAGAAATATAAAGAAAAGCAGAAGTGCTCTGTCGCTAAGTGTAGTGCTGTTCATAATCTATTCCTCCATCACACCTTTGCGCCCCATCAGTCCACGCGGACGAACGAGAAGCACTATAACCGCAACAAGATAGATCACGATCTGATCAATAGAGGGAATGAAAATAGATTCAAAGAATTGCTTAACCACATTCATAGAAGCAAAGCTTTCAAGAACCCCTAAAAGAAAACCGGCTAGCACCGCACCCGGCAAGGAGCCCATTCCACCTACCACTACCACCACAAATGACAACACCAGGAAGTCCATACCCATGTGATAGTTAGGTGAATTAATGGGGGTGTACATTACGCCTGCTACACCTGCAACCACAGCGGCGATAGCAAACATAATGGTGAACTTTTTATCGATATCTATACCTAGCAAGCCGACCGTTTCACGATCAGCCATACCGGCACGTACCACCATGCCGAATGTTGTAAACCTTAAGAAGGCAAACACTGCAAAAATAACTGCACAGGCAAACGCAAAGTACACCAGTCGCCAGTAAGGATAGGTAATCGCGTTTTCTGCAAAGCCAATGTAGACGCCTATATCTAGTGTGCCTACAAATGCAGCAGGTGAAGGTGTTTGGATCGGGTTAGCGCCGTAAAAGGCCTTAACTATTTCCTGCAGAACAATCGCCAGGCCGAAAGTCACTAGAATCTGATCAGCATGTGGGCGTTTGTAAAAGTGCCTTATTAGCCCGCGTTCCATCACGTAGCCAATAAACATCATAATCGGGATCGAAAATAGGATTGCCAAAGGAACCGACCAATCCATTATGGCGATTCCTGTATCTCCGAACCACGACTCTAAGTAAGGAGTTTTTTCAACCAACGGGTTACCAAGAAAATCCGTTTTATCGGGATTCACTTTCTCCGATGAGATCGAAAATATTTTATTCAGTGTAACCGCGCAAAAAGCGCCGATCATAAACAATGCGCCGTGGGCAAAGTTAACTACCCCTAGCGTGCCGAAGATAAGCGTCAGTCCAAGAGCAATTAGTGCGTAAGCACTGCCCTTGTCGAGGCCGTTTAATACTTGTAGAAGAATGGCGTCCATAGACCCCTTTCAAGGAAAGTTGAGAGTTAGAAAACAAAAAGGCTAGCCCCGGAAGGAGCTAGCCACGTAGACCTACGAGTGCTTACGCGCCCGAGTTACATTTACCAAGATCGCCACCGGCAAACATAGCATGATCTGGAGCGTATTCAACCTGCGCTCGAGGAGTTACTTCAACTACCTCAAGAAGGTCAAATTCTGTAGAAGGATTTTCTTTACCCTTCACAACCAGAACATCTTTAAAGCACTGGTGATCCTCAGCACGGTAACTAGTTGGACCATTACCCAAACCGTCGAAGTCAAAACCTTCAAGGGCTGCGGCAACACCGCAAGGATCAAATGTTCCAGCACGTTCGCAAGCATCTGCATAAAGCAGAGTCTGTACATAACAAGTATGTGCAGCCTGGCTTGGTGGGAAGCCATACTTTTCACCGAATGACTTAACGAAAGCTTTAGAGCCTTCATCTTGTAGTGACCAGTGCCAGTTAGTAGAACCAAAGATTCCCTTAACGTTTGCGCCGGCACCACTCGCCATTAGACGTGAGTACAACGGTACGATGATTTCGAACTGCTTGCCGTTAACCATCTTGTCTCTAAGACCAAACTGTACTGCGTTGGTTAGAGAGTTAACCATGTTTCCACCGTAGTGGTTCAATACCAATACGTCTGCGTCAGTTTTTGCAACCTGGGCAATGTATGAAGAGAAATCAGTAGACGCTAACGGTGTGCGAACTTTCTCTACTGTTTCCCAACCTTTTGCTTCAGTGGCTGCAGCAATTGATTCTTCTTGAGTCCAGCCCCAAGTGTAATCAGCAGTTAGGTGATAAGCCTTACGATCGGTGCCGTAGTTCTTTTCAAGTACTGGTGCAAGAGCTGCTGCTGACATGTAACCGTTAAAGAAGTGACGGAAGCCATTAGCTTTCTTGTCTTTACCAGTGGTGTCATTTGAGTGAGTAAGACCGGCCATGAAGATCACGCCAGCTTCCTGACAAAGACCTTGCACCGCGATCGCAACACCCGAAGATGAACCACCGGTGATCATTACCGCGCCGTCTTTTTCAATCATTGATTTAGCAGAAGAACGTGCCGCATCAGATTTAGTTTGAGTATCACCAGTAACGTACGTTACTTTCTTACCCAAAATACCATTGCCCTTCAGTGCTTTTGAAGAGAAGGTATTCATCATGCCGCCGTCACCGCCGCCATTTAGATGCTCAACTGCTAGCTCGTAAGCACGCAATTCATCAGCACCCTCTGCTGCGTAAGGACCGGACTGAGGTACGTTAAATCCAAGTGTAACTGTCGCGCCTTTTGGCTCATTAAGATAGGCGTGTGCAGTGCTTGGGATTATCATCGGTGCTGCACCAACTACAGCAGAAGCTGCACCTGCTTTTAGCACTGACCGCCGCTTAAGCGGCGTGTGAAGAGCGTTCTTGTCTGAACTCATAGCGTTTTAATCTCCTCCGGGCGCGTGGTGACCCGTTGATTTTTAGTTGCAGCCACTCGCTGCGGGACATTCGTTTCAGGCTATTGTCTGCCGACCTGATGAACCCCACCATAGTAGATTAGCGGGAACGCCACAGTCCAAGTCTATGATTATATTTTAATAACAATGACTTACATAGACAAGCCACTACTGCAGCCATTCAAAATCATGGATTAAAACACCACTTGTTACCAAAAGTAACATGCTCATTTCCCGCATCAGGACAAACCATGACGCTGTCGTGTAAGTAACGACACCCTGCCCGTCAAACGGGGAGAAATAAGGTGCAGAAGCAAGTAAATTGCTGGAGTTAAAGCATTGGTACGTAAACAGATTGAATCGTAGCTACTGCTGAGATTAAGTTCCGGTGGTTGCAAACACCTGCAAGGGTCTCGTACAACTTAAACTCGCACACCCTGAAATCACTGGCCAGGTTTAGGCACACCAGCCACGGCTGATCACTTGGCCTTTACCTACTTGTCAGTGGAATCGTTAGTCATGAATTGATGGCCCCGGGGTTATTGGACCTTGGACTTCGTAGCTCTATCATGCCGAGGCTCTAGCAGTGATATCCAGGCTCTAGCAGTTTTTGCACTTCTGCATGCGTGACGCGTGCTAAGTAAGCCCGGTAACCAACAACCACAATGCGTAACAACATCCGGCAAGGAATAGCATTTTGGTTAGCGTGATAACAATATCGATGCACAATATAAGCAGCGGTGAATCGTACTGATTAGCGTATTTATAATGACGATACTTTCTACTGAGGCTGCTGGTCCCAAAAAGTCCCATTTGAATAAATCTCCCTGAATTAGCTCACTCCTGATCGCCATTAGAATGCAATAGTAACCGTAATTCAGTATAGAGCACTGCCTGCTCAATACAACGAATAAAAGGTTATAAATAGGCTTTTCACGGAATATCACCCCATCCTATTTAGAAATGTGTGAAACACAACTTAAGAATAATTCGACTTAAGTAATAGACAAGTCATACTGAGTTGCTGATTCAACCAATAACTCCCACAGAGATAACGCAAAACCCCTGGGCAGCAGTAACTCATAGCCTTTATCTGTTCGCCAAAGCGCCACCCCGACATGATGGAATGCAGTTGAAGCAACAGCGCCAACAGCAAATGATTGCTCTCTAAGATCTAAAGGCAAATAACTGTTTAACAAAGTAGTAGCATGCGGACCGGAAATTCGAATGTGCGTACGTGAATGCGAAAGATCTAAAACTGCACCATCATTTGGATCAGGTTCTGTAAGAGCAGCGCCGATAACCCAAAACTTAAGCGGTTCAATCCTAAGCATCGATACAGCGGCTTGTGTATTTGAGCGTCCAAAACCCGGTGCGCCAGATACACCTATTTGATCAGCCACTGCACTTGCGACTCGTTGCAGTGAATCCGGCCAAACCGCTAGCTGCCAAAGCGTAAGGCCGGGCACCTCGGTTAAGGTAACACCCGGGTTGTCTTTAATAATTGGCTTATAGTGTTTAGCGAGCGCTGATACACGCGCAACGTTTACTGATAAAGTGTTATCCACGCATTCTCTCCCCACTAGGATCAACCATATGCGGCGATACTATTTCTACATTGGTATTACCGGTACGCACAGGGTCAGCTGCCACCACCGTTTGACCAGACCATTGGTCATAGCCGCCATTGATATAACCCAACCCTATCCAATGGCCAAGCGTTGGTGAGTGAGTCACTGCGGTAATCCAACCATCCCCGTGGCCCTCTACTTTGTTCTCAGAACACAGCACAGAACCCGCTTTAAACTTTTCAGTTTTATCTTTAGGAAAAATACCCACTAGCTGTGGCCGGTCCGTTCTAAGTAGATCCGGTCGCGATCGTAACGCGCTTCCAATATACGATTTTTGATCTGAAGCCATTTTACCGAGCCCTGCATCATCAATGGTGGCGCGACCGTCCAGCTCTACCCCTGTCACGTGGCCTTTTTCAATACGCAATGCACCTAGTGTTTCTGTGCCGTATAAACAACCATCAAATGATTGCGCTGCAGACCAGAGCAAGTCCATCATGCTTTCCGAGTAATCAGACGGGACGTACATCTCATAGGCCATTTCACCAGAGAAACTAATGCGCGCTATTCTGCAAGGTACACCATTACTAAGGGATGTTTCTATCACACCCATAAATGGCAGCGCTTCGTTAGCAACAGAAGCAGGGTCTGCAACACAGGCTTCAAGTACAGCACGAGACTTAGGCCCCGCTACCGCTGAACCCGCCCATTGCTCAGAGACTGACGTTACATGAACTTGTAAGTGTGGCCAACGGGTTTGCAGTAGCTCCTCTAAAAACACCATCACCTTTGCTGCATGTGCGGTGGTGGTAGTCATGAAGTAGTCTGTTTCTGAAAGCCTCCAACTGGTGCCGTCATCCATCACAATGCCATCATCGCGCAGCATTATGCCGTAACGAGCCTTACCGATAGGTAGTTTGGCGAACGCATTGCTGTATACGCTATTGATAAACTCAGTGGCATCTGGGCCTTGTATAGCGATTTTACCCAGCGAAGTAACATCAACCAGCCCAACTGTTTCACGGGTAGTGATGGTTTCCCTGATGTAGGCTTCAGTGATAGTTTCGCCTTGCCTTGCGAAGTACCATGGGCGCTGCCATAAACCCGCATCAGTCATGGTAGCACCCGCTGCCAGATTCCAATCGTGCATGGGTGTTCTTCGCAAGGGCTTAAAGTGCGCACCTTTGCCACGGCCTGTCAACGCTCCTAAACTTATAGGCGTGTAAGGCGGTCTAAAGGTAGTGGTGCCAACCTCAGGTATCTCACGCCCCATAGCTTCAGCCATAAGCGCTAACCCTATTATGTTACCCATCTTGCCTTGATCAGTTGCCATACCGAGCGTGGTATATCGCTTGAGGTGTTCCACTGAAACAAAACCTTCCTGGTGAGCAAGCCGGACATCGTCAGCGGTCACATCATGCTGCGGATCAATAAAGCATTTCGTTTTTTTGTTATCAACTCGAACCTCGTATAAAGGTGCGATGGGTGTTTCCCAACCACCAGCGCCCGGTGCACTCGTTACATTGTTCATTCCAGTGCCTTTAACAGCGGCAACTGCGGCAACACCTGCGGCATTGCCTGAAGCTTCACAGTCACTCGTACCCCAAATGGCATTGGCAGAACCTGCCATCTGAATGGGCTCATCGAAAATTGGCGCCACAAAACATAGGTTGTCTTTATCCCACACGGGCTTTACACCACGGTGTGATAAAAGATTAACCACAGGTGACCAACCACCTGACACGAGTAATAAATCACATGTTAAAGAATCTCCGGCAGCCCACTGGCCGTCGTCGCCGCTTGCAAGTTCAAGGCTTGCAATCCCTTTTTTACCAACAGCATTTAACGCAGTGGTTCCTGCTCTGTGTGATACACCTTTGGTATCAAGCAATCCAAGTATGTTATCGGGTAAAGAAGTTCTTGAATCAAGCACCGTGACATCAGCACCCGTTCTGGCAAGATTAAGTGCCGGGCTGTAAGCCGAATCGTTATTAGTAGCAACAATGATTCTTTGCCCGGCTTGCACCGCAAAGCGATTAACATAACTGTTGGCAGCAGCGGCGGTCATAATACCCGGTAGATCATTGTTACCAAAGGCCACGCTGCGCTCTAATGCACCGGTTGCCAAAATAGTATGCTTGGTCCGCAGTGTTAAAAAGCGTTGTCTGGGGATCTCTACCGCAGGCACCGCTACGTGATCAGTAACACGTTCAAGCAAACCAGCCACTCCGTAGTCGTAAAGGCCAAATGCCGTTGTACGGGTCATGACCCTTGCGCCAAGTTTTTTAAGCGCTGAAATTTGTGATGATCGTTTACGCTCTGCTTCAGTACTGGATTGGTTTAGATAATCACCACCAATTTCGAAGTCTTGCTCTACTAAGACTACATCTAGCCCGCCTTCAGCAGCAGCCACCGCCGCCGCTAAGCCTGCAGGGCCACTGCCTACCACTAAGACATCGCAAAACATATGGCCATGATCATAGATATCAGGATCGGGCTCACGGGAGGCAACCCCCATGCCTGCGGCTTTGCGGATCAGCTTTTCATATTGCATCCAAATGCCGGTACCTTTGCCCCACTCCATCGGCGGGATACCCATAAAGGTTTTGTAGTAGAACCCTGCTGAGAAAAATCTCGAGAACAAACCGTTTACTGAACCCAAATCTGTTCGAACATTAGGCCAGGCGTTTTGTCCTTTAGCTTGCAAGCCATTAAAGATTTCTTGTGTAGTGGCTTTTACGTTTGGGTCACGTCGGTTGCCGCGGCCGACTGTTACAATGGCACCAGATTCCTCCACCCCTGCAGACATAATGCCGCGCGGCCTGTGGTACTTAAAGCTGCGACCCAAAATTGATTCGCCGTTCGCCATTAGTGCCGATGCCAGGGTATCGCCCTTAAAACCTTTGAGCTTACGGTTATCCCAATGGAACTCTATTGGTTGATCTCGATCAATCCGCCCTCCGGCGGGGAGTCTTGAAGCGCTCACTTACCTGCCTCCAACACTTTTGCAATACCTTCATGTGCTGCATGTACGCTGTGGATTTCGTGAGTCATAGTGTCACGCTCAACCAACAACCACTGCCTGCAACCACTAACGTGATGCCAGGTTTCGGTTTGCACACCGCGTATATTCTCACGTTGAAAAACTGCCTCAAGCCATTCTTCTGCAGACGCATCTAAGGCGGGGTATGTAATGCTGCCATCGCCTCCATAACTAAATTCACTGTGATCGCGCTCACCACAATAAGGGCAGTTAATTCGGATCATGGTTTCTTCCCCGCATTGTGAGTTGCCGTTAATCGAATCATAATTTGCTGTGTATTTTTTAAGCTCATGAGTTTAACCGTGCAACTTCGGATCAGGGCCCGCACCGCGCTCATCCATTGAAACGCCTTGTGCAAATCTATCGAGGTTAAAATTCGCTATGGTGTCGTGTGGTCGATCATTGGCGATTAGATCTGCAAAGTACCAACCGGAGGCCGGGCTTGCTTTAAAGCCACCGTAATTCCAACCGGCGTTTAAATACAGATTGTCTAGTGGCGTTTTACAGATAAAGGGAGAACCGTCCATTGTCATATCCATAACACCAGACCAATGGCGTAACAGTCTCACTCGACCTAAGCATGGCAGTATCGATATTGCACACTCAGCGACATCTTGCACGATGGGCAAGTTGCCGCGCTGCGCGTAAGATTTATACCAATCAAGATCACCGCCAAAGACCATACCGCCTTTGTCTGATTGTGAGATATAAAAGTGCGCTCCGCCAACGCCAAACACCACCACTTGATCAAGTAGTGGTTTTAATGGCTCACTAACAAAGGCCTGTAGCTTGTGGGACTCAATAGGCAAAGTATTAAAGCCCGCCATTTGCCAGAGCCTCGATGTATTACCCGCTACTGCAAAACCCACTTTATTAGCAGTGATTTCACCGCGCGATGTAGTCAGGCTACTGATAGAATTAGCGCTGCGTGTAGTAGCTGTTACTTCGCAATTCTGAATAATATCAACACCAAGCGCATCTGCTGCCCGAGCGTAACCCCAGGCGACCGCATCGTGCCTTGCGGTACCGGCACGTTTTTGCACAGCCGCCCCCATAATCGGGAACCTTGAATCCGGGCCATAGTTAAGGTGCGGTACGTTTTGCTTTAGTGTGTTGAGATCCCAAATTTCTGCATCCGGGGTACCGGTAAGTCGCATAGTGTTGTATCTGCGCGCAGACGCATCAATAGCACCAGGGCTATGCAGTAAAGATATGTGCGAGCGCTGACTAAACATGACGTTGTAGTTCAGCTCATGGCTCAGGTTTTCCCAAAGCTTTAGTGAGTGTTCATAGAACTCACGGTTGCCAGGCATAAAATAATTAGAACGCACAATAGTGGTGTTGCGCCCGGCATTGCCGCCACCAAGCCAGCCTTTTTCAAGGATAGCGATATTTTTAAGACCGTGGTTCTTAGCCAGGTAATACGCCGTGGCCAGACCGTGCAAGCCACCGCCGACAATGACTATGTCATAGTGCTTTTTCGGTTCCGGATCACGCCACTGGCGGGTCCAGCCAGATTGATCCTTAAAGCCATTACGAAATACACTCCATGCAGAAAAGCGAGTCATCTCAAGCGGGTTCCAGAGTTACGGCACTAAAGCAGCCTTAAGCCTCTAGCTTACCCCACCCATGACGCTCGATATATGGCCGCATTGGAACTATTTCGCAACGCTCGCGACACGCGCCAGCGGCTATGTCGGATAGAGTGGAATCTAAGGCGTGATCGAGACAAGAATCAAATAGTGGTTGCGCTTAGTTCTTGTTCAACCAATTCAACCCAATATGACGATCCGATGGTCAATAGTTCGTCATTAAAGTCGTAGTCTGCTGAATGCAGTGGTTGAGCATGGCCACCGTCTGTACCGTTACCCATCAGCACGTAACAACCCGCAATGGCCGCGGCCATGTGTGCGAAATCTTCAGAGAATAATTTGGGTTCGCAAGCACCGGTTACCGCTTGGTTGCCGAGCAATTTTTTAGCAGCACCTACGGCACTAGCAGCACAGGCAGCGTCATTGATCGTAGCCGGAAATGCAGTATGGTAACTGACCTTGCCCTCTACCCCATGAGCCATGCAAACACCCTCTACAATTTGCCTCATACGGGCTTCAATGATGTTATTGATGTCTGGAGTCAGTGCTCTGGCATCACCGCGTAATGTGGCGTGCCCCGGTAGTACATTGCGTGCACCATCGGTTTCGAACTCAGTGACTGACACCACCCCATTTAAACCCGGGTTAAGCTTGCGCGAGACAATAGTTTGCAGCGCAGATACTACTTCAGCGCCAACGACGATTGCATCAACTCCCATGTGCGGTAGCGCTGCATGACCGCCTTGTGCATTAATTTCGATTTCAAACAAACTTTCACTAGCCGTGATCGGGCCTGCGCGTGTAGCGAATTCACCTAGCGCCATGCCGGGTATGTTATGCATTCCAAATACGGCGTCTACCGGATTCTGTTCAAACAAGCCATCATTAAGCATAGCAATTGCACCAAAGCCGTGTTCTTCGTTGGGTTGAAAAACAAACACCACGCGACCGTTGAAGTCACCGGATTCGGCTAAGTGTTTTGCAGCACCTAATAACATTGATGTATGACCATCGTGACCACAGGCATGCATAACGCCATCAGTGCTTGAGCGATAGTTAAATTCGTTAACTTCGTGTATGGGTAAGGCATCCATATCAGCCCGTAAGGCTATACTTGCGGTGCTATTGCCACGCTGTAAAACACCGACCACTCCTGTTTGACCCACACCCTTGTGAGTCTCTATTCCGAATGATGTTAATAGTTCGACTACTCGGGCAGATGTTCTATGTTCATCGAAACCAAGTTCCGGGTGCTGGTGGAAGTCGTGTCGCCAATCGCGAAGTGTGTTTTTAAGGTATTCAGTTTTCATTGGAGCAATTAGCATTGTGTTAGTCGAGCGAGTATAAAATTATTCATCTACAGCGATAGGCAATAAACAAATGATAAACAGGACTATATTGGCCGTTTTAGGTAAAGCACCTATTTACTATTTTTGGTCTGACCTATATACCTATACCCATGAATAAAGCGATACAAAAATATACTGACGGTATTGTGTGTGTAGTGATGCTCTCGCTTTTTATTGGAATAATCCTGCTGGTTGTACAAGCGTACCATGTATCGAGCATGGGTCATCAGCAACGCCAGGCCTACTATGCTGAGCGTGGCATACAAATACCGAATCTGCCGGACCAACGTATTTAGAATCGGTCTATTGGTAAATGCCACTATATATGTCAGAAGCTTACTCCGCATCAGCAGCGGCCAGGGCCAGCAGACCTGTAAAAAAAACAGCGCCGGTTTACTCATATTGAAATTCCAGAATTAGGTACGATTGATTATATATAGCCAGGCGGGGCGCGATGGGTAACAGCCGATGATAAACCTATGACCTATATGTAAACCTACGGCTTATATGCCGGTACAAAGTGCCCTTTGGTTGAAAATGTTATACTCATAAAGAGTGAACCAGTGCACATGGACGGTTGCTGCACTTATTTCCTATTTTTGCTCCGGCAAAAATATTTGAGAGAGTCATGAAAAATTATCCAGTACAAATGCAAAATGCACCGCTGGTCGAACCGTTTTTCGATTCGGTTTCCAACACTATTAGCTACGTGGTTACAGACCCAGACACACAAGCGTGTTGTGTTATCGATTCTGTATTAGATTTCGACTACGCATCGGGTCGGACCTTCTACGACAATGCCAATAAGCAAATCGAATTTATTCAAAGCAACAAGCTAACACTTGAATGGATTATTGAATCGCACGTTCATGCTGATCACTTATCGGCAGCCCCCTATTTACAGGAGGCTTTAGGTGGTAAAACAGGAATCGCAAAAAAAATCATTCAAGTTCAAGATGAGTTCGGCAAAATATTTAACGAAGGCACCTCGTTCCAACGCGACGGCTCGCAGTTTGACGCCTTGTTTGAAGATGGCGATACCTACCAAATCGGCAACATGCAAGGCTTCGCAATGAGCACGCCCGGACACACCCCTGCTTGCATGGTGCATGTCATTGGTAACGCAGCTTTTGTCGGCGATACGTTGTTCATGCCAGACAGTGGCTCTGCCAGAGTAGACTTTCCCGGTGGTGATGCTGTCACTCTTTACGACTCGATACAAAAAGTACTCGCCCTTCCAGACAACATGCGTTTGTTTATGTGCCATGACTACGGCCCCAACGGCCGAGATATCCAGTGGGAAACTTCCGTACTTGAACAGCGCACCAACAATATCCATGTCGGTAATGGCAGCACTAAAGAGTCTTTTGTAAAGATGCGAATAGAACGCGACAAACAACTGGGCATGCCACGTTTGATTATTCCAGCGTTGCAAGTCAATATGCGCGCCGGTGAAATACCCCAGGATGAAGATGGCAACCCGATGCTAAAAGTGCCTGTTAACGGGCTATAGCTTTAAAGGCCTATGGCTTTACAGCAAAAAATAGGAGAGTACTGTGTCAAAGGAAGATCTAAACACACTTCGGCAAGAATTTCTTGAAGTGCGACAGCGACTTGCTGAGGCACAAAAATACCAAGCTGCCGAACCTGTTGAAAACTATGTATTTCAGAGCCCTACCGGACCTGTAGATCTAGCCAGTCTGTTTGGCAATCACAACGATCTTTTTGTTATACACAATATGGGAGTCAGTTGCCCTTACTGCACCCTATGGGCTGATGGATTAAATGGTGTACTTAACCATTTGCAAAGCAAAGCGCCGGTGGTTATCTCATCACCTGACAGTGTAGAGGTTCAAAGCAAATTTAAAGCGGACCGCGATTGGGACTTTACTATGGTAACTACCGCTGACAATACCTTTGCAGAAGACATGGGTTATCGCAACGAGCAAGGATCGCACCCGGGGGTTTCTGTATTTACTAAAACTGACAATACAATTAACCGCGTTGCAGATACACCTTTTGGTCCGGGCGATGACTTCTGCGCGGTGTGGCACTTATTTGGTTTCTTACCAAACGGCGCAGATGGTTGGCAACCTAAACATCAATACTAAGCAGAATCTACACTCCTAAACGCAAAAGTGCCACGCGTAATCGTGGCACTTTGCTTAATTCAAATGATTACTATGTTTAGTAGACTTCGAATTTATTCAAACTGAACGTGCCAGTACCCCAAAATGTTTCAGTGCCTATTTCAATAGCACCCATACAGGTGTTGGGCCACATTGCCGGAACCCCATAAGATGGGCCTTGGTCTTTTGACCAATTGACAAACTCATTCCAATTAAGTGTACCGCTGTTGTGTGGTTGCTGTGCAACGAAAGCAACATAGGCCCACCCTAGCGTCGGGTTCGTATAAACATCCCAGTCTTTACCACTAAGGTTAACAGACGTTACCAATGTACCTGGCGTTCGAATACTGGGAACACCCACCCACACCATCATTTCGTATTGTTTGTTGTACTCTTCAGCATCACAACTAGTGTGGAAGAATGATTCAAGCGCCACGTTACGTTCAACTACACCTGTTTCTGAGTAATCGTATTCAACCCAGAATTGCGGCAGGTTATTAACGGAGGCTGGAAGGCGTGTTTCAGCCACTGACCCTGATACGTTGTAACGAGTTTTACGGCCAAAATACACTTGTGGGTAGGACTTCACTGCATAGTCGTTGCCTTCATTTCTAGCAAGCCAGTTGTAGTCCCATTTTGCCACATAGTTACCAGGGCCACCGGTTAACTCAATACACTGCGACCAATTGTTCGAATAGACTGCAGCAGAGTTCCAAGTATTGTTTTGCAATCGGTAGTTTCCATATCCGATCTCAAGCCAAGGCATGCAACTGCGCTGGTTTAGTAAAGGCGCATTGCGCGTGGCAGTAACACCAGGCTGCACAACACATGTGCGATTATCTTCATAACCAAATCCGTTGTTACCGTCATCACTTGCATCGGTTAAGCAGATTGGTTGACCCAGGCTATTAAAACCAGCGTTTGCAGCGCTTACTGGTGGTGGAGCGGCCCCGGGTGTAATACCGGTGGTGGTAGTCGTGTTATTGCTGGTTGCGTTAGTCACAATACAGCTCTGACCATTCTCATAACCCCAGCCATCTCCGTCAACGTCTGCGGCTAAAGAGTTGCAAACCGGGACACCACTGTTGTCGTTACTGGTGGTATCGTTCGTAGCGTTGTTAGTAGTTGATGTACTTTCAACACTAGCTGTACCGCCTACAACGCAAGAGCGATTATTTTCCCAACCCCAACCATCGTTGTCTTCGTCGGATGCTGCCGATGCGCATATTGGTGTGCCGTCGCTAGCGGTGCTAGTGCCAGTATTGCTTGCTGCATTAGTAGAAGTAGATTCCACAATACATGAAGCGTTGTTTTCCCAACCCCATCCATCACCGTCTGGATCGACCGAGGAAGATGAGCAGGCAGGCGCTGCATGTAAAGGTTGAACCGGCAATACTAGCGCTAAAGTAGTTAAGCCTAAAACACTCGCCGGAATGATAGCGGTGCAAGTGACTCGTATTTCTCGAATAGAGAGCATTTTTTGAACTGTCCTTTTTGGAACGTAATTACGTACAAACTGACCGGGAAAGGTGTTCACCTAGCCAGGGGAATAGTTACTTGAAGACAGAAACGATACCGACATGGTTCGACTCTTAACCCTTACGAATCACACATGTTTCTAAACAAGGTTCATGCTGCGGTGTTTTGCAATAAGTTAGGAAGTAAGTTTTTATCCAAATAAAAATCTCAGCGAATATTTTCCATCCTATGTGGGAAAATAGTTGTTAAATAACAGTTACTGGCATGGGTGTTATTGTTACGTTTTGTTGCTTTGTTATTTTGCCGGGCGGAGT
>CALGKA010000038.1 GCA_937927895.1 uncultured Granulosicoccaceae bacterium
GCAAGAATAGAAGCAGACATACTCCCTGTTGCACACAACTCTGGTGAGTTCTGGCCACGTATGGGTTATATAAAATGGCCCGGTGAAATATCGATGCATATTGGCCCGGTGATAAAACCGCAAGGGAAATCACCCGATCAACTATTAAAAGAAACACAAGCCTGGATCGAAGACCGCATGCAGGAAATAACGGTAGTCGACAGATTTCCGTATAAAACAGGGTCTACCGCTGCCGCGTAATAAAATTTACGCATTAACGGTAATCACAAACAAACGCAGCACAAACAAAAAGGATTCAAAGTGACCAATAAAGCAGATATCGCAGTCATCGGTCTTGCGGTAATGGGTCAGAACTTGATCCTTAACATGAACGATCACAACTTTACTGTTGTAGCCTACAATCGCACCTATTCAAAAACCAGTGACTTCCTTGCAGGCCCTGCCAAAGATACCAATATTATTGGTGCTGAAACGTTAGAACAAGTAGTCGAGGCTCTCGCCACACCTAGAAAGATCATGTTAATGGTCAGAGCTGGCAACAGCGTTGATAGCGTTATACAGCAACTTCTGCCATTGCTAGACAAAGGCGATCTAATTATCGATGGTGGCAACTCCAATTTTACCGATACCGAACGCCGCGCTAAAACTCTCGCCGAGAACGGCATGCTATTCATTGGCACCGGAGTATCAGGCGGTGAAGAAGGCGCCCGTAACGGCCCGTCAATAATGCCCGGTGGTCACAAAGAAGCATGGCCACTGGTGAAAGAGCTATTTCAATCGATTAGCGCAAAAACTGAAAACGGCGATCCGTGCTGTCAGTGGGTAGGTGAAGGCGGCGCAGGTCACTTTGTCAAGATGGTACACAACGGCATTGAATACGGAGATATGCAGCTAATCTGTGAAGCCTATGACTTTATGCAACACGCACTCGGTATGGACAACGAACAAATGCACACCGCATTTGCGAACTGGGATAAAGGCGATCTAAACAGCTACCTGATAGAAATTACTGCAGAAATTTTAAATTTCAAAGAAAACGATCACTATGTGGTTGACACTATTCTTGATAAAGCCGGCCAAAAAGGTACAGGTAAATGGACCGGCATAAATGCACTAGAGCTCGGTATACCGTTAACTCTTATTGGTGAAGCAGTATTTGCCCGCTGCCTATCCGCTCTTAAAGAAGAACGCGTAAAAGCCGCCGACATTCTTAGCGGCCCTGAAATTACCATAATAGATTCAGACCATGAACAATGGATAACATCATTAGGTGATGCACTACTTGCCGCAAAAATCATTTCCTATACCCAAGGCTATATGTTGATGGCAGCAGCCGCTGAAGAATACCAATGGGATCTACAATACGGCTCTATTGCTCAAATGTGGCGTGGCGGCTGTATTATTCGATCCGCATTCCTTGACGATATCCAAAACGCTTTTCATAAAGACCCAAGTCTTGCCAACTTACTACTTGATGATTACTTCAAAAATAGCATCAATAAAACACAAGGCGGCTGGCGTAAGATTATATCGAAAGCCACTGAACTTGGCTTGCCGGTCCCCGCTATGAGCTCTGCCCTATCCTTCTACGACGGCTACCGCACGGCACGGCTACCCGCCAACCTTTTACAAGCACAACGCGACTACTTTGGCGCGCACACTTATGAACGGCTGGATTCACCAGGCCAACGCTTCCACACCGACTGGACCGGTGAAGGCGGCGATGTTTCAAGCTCTAGCTATAGTGTGTAGCACTTAAACGACTAACGCCGCCAAGGTTCATTACAACCGCGGCGGACAGCTTTCCATGGTTGCAGGGTTCCAACCCCACCCAGCATTTAGATCGGCAAAGTCATAGATGCAGCTGTCGATCATGATCTCTGGCTGACAAGATTCCGTACCATTCCATCCCCAGCCATCGCCAATGAGTCCGGTATCAATACATGCTGCATTGCTTGGCGCGGGTTCAACTGGTGGAAGTTCAGCAATAACATCCAGCCGACAAGAGTCAGTACCGCTCCACCCCCAACCATCACCAATAAGGCCAGTCTCGACACAAGTTGTATCTAGCGGCTCAACGTTGCCAGGCGCTGAAGTATTCGACTCGTTATAACTAAACTCAACCGGATACAACTTAACACCCACCTCCAACTCGCTTGGTAGGGTTGATTGATCACGTTTCCACAAACCACCGTGACGTATTACAAGATCACCGCCGGTCATTACAACTGAAGGATTCCACTGGCCTGTTGCGTCTCTTTTATACATGTGCAATTTGCCATTGAGTTCTAGTAGCGCGGTATCTCCTTTAAGATCTACTTTTAGACCTTGGCCCGACCCATCCCCCGGGTATAACGACTGCTGATAAAGCCACTCACCTGTATCATCACGCACAAACACATCTGCAAAATGGTACAAGCGGGAATACAAATGTCTGTTTCCAACAATCAGAGTATTGTCATCAAGGGCTAACGAGTAAGCAAATGACGGCGCCGGCGTTAAACCGCGTGGGTCATTAATTTCACTATCAGCCACCCAGTCACTTTGACTGTTCTTTGTATAGACATGTACTTTAGCCGAGTTACCGAATTCCCCACCAATATCCCCTGACCTTACCGCTATAGTGTCACCTGAAACGTCAACCGAGGTTGCATAGCCCGCCCTTGCACTAATCGGCTGCTGAAATTCTCTAACTAAACGCCAGTCGCCACTTTCATCACGCTCAAATATAAATAACGCATTAGATATAAAATAATCTGCGTACCCTAGTGCCAGCACATTTTGATCAATATCAATACGAAAAGAAGCTAGCCTTGGCGGGGAATAGAGAAACGTATCAGCGGGATAGGAACGATCAAGCAGATCTGACACATCAATCACCTGCTCAAGCTGCCAATCAGAGTGATCAGATAGTTGATAAACGTTTATCAAGAATCGGTCGGCATCCGTTTCAACAAGTGTTGCTACTGTGTTGTGATCCTTAACGACTACCTGAGGCACCGCATAATTGTCGTATTCCCGCGAACCATTATCGTAGTCGTTATAGGAGCCAATAGAATTAGCTAACGGCGTCGGGCCTGAGTAGGCAGTATCGATTGTGATGGTTTGATCTCGGTTGCTGTCATCGGGTGATAACTCTGCTTGTGGTATTAAACACGTTTCATTGTTATCCCAACCATAACCATCATTATCTGGATCAATAGTCGGGTAACCACTAGCACACACACGCGTTATATCGGCAAATTCGTAGCGCGACAAATCAAACGCCGTTACCTCTAACGGCACTAAACTGCTGACTAAAGCAGTATTACCATCGAGCGCTATCGATCGTCCAAAGCCGCCCTTATATTCATCAAGCTTAAGCTCACCTAACGCCACCCATTGGCCAGCATCTAACTTTTCGTACACTCTAACCGTGTCTTTTTTACCGTTGGCGGCATAACCCGCTACACCAAATAAAGCGAAACGATCATTCGCAATAAAGTTAAGCGAATTCCAACCTGTAAAAGACCACTCAAACACCCAACCTTCAGAATCGTCTAATCGATAAACAGACCCTTCAGAGTAATTGCCAGAAAAAGGTTGATCCAAAACATATTCACAATCACTACTGATAAATCTAAAGGAAAGAGCGCTAGGCGTACGTGGATCAACGTCTACCGAACTCTTTACCCACTCACCATTCTCATCCTTAAGGAACAGTGCCCCATTAGCGGCAGCACGCTCTTGCGCTATACAACTTAAGTCGTCCACGAGACCATCTTCCGAAGATTCAATCTTAGTCTCCCAAGCGTTGTTCTCATTGAGCTCACTAATGCGAACCAGCTCAGGGCTATAGCTGTCTTCACTAGCCGTGACCGTCAGCAGTTGACTACCGGATTTATCTACAAAATATTGAATTGCATGCGCACTGACGATAATAGAGCGCTCTTCTATCCATCTACCTGAATCATTTTGAACATACGAAACGAGATGCCGCAAAAAATCCTGCTGATCTTGAAACTGCACAAATACTCTGCCACCGGCTATAGCAATCTTTCCAGTTAATATACCTGACGGTGCTATCACCGCTGCTTGTTGCCATGTTCCTGCAGTATCTAATTGAAAAACGTAAATGCTATTATTCAGTGCCGACTTTACAATGGCAGTGTCACCTTCAATAGCAACATCAACCTCTCGAACAAAGCCAAAGCTACCATCAGACGGAATGAGTTTCTGTACAGCATCTAACGCTGCCATCGCTGAACCCGCGCTCTGAGCAGAGGCAGAGCTTGCCACAAGTAACAGTAGGAATAAAAAGCGTCTCATAGAGGCAAACCTATGCAGCATGGCAGAATCACCACACACAAAGTGTGTCATGACAAACCTTCTAGAGCAAGCGCAGGAACCTTAAGCCAGGCAGAGCATCTATAAACACTGCCCGCCTACTCCAAAGCCCAGCTCGCCACAGTATCGTAGCGTGCGCCTTTCGCCTCACGCACTGAACTCCATAACTCTAGTGCCGTCGCCTTGAATAAGAACTCAGGCGCAAGCAGTGCACTGCCCGGTGGCACAATTAACTTTCTGGCCAATGTTAAATGCGGTTGGTAGCTTTTACCGCCGGCACGAGCACCAATCCGATTCGCCGCTTGCTTACATTTTTTATGTAATGCCGTGAGTTCATCAGGTACAGACTTAGGCCCCAACCACAATACATTGGTATCTGGCCAGTAACCAATCTGGTTTAATACAAGCGTAAAAGATGAGTGGCTAAAATCACTCAGTATCTCAGATAACTTTTGTAACGCGGTATCATCAGTGTCACCGAGAAACGCTATAGTTAAGTGATAGTTCTGCACCGGTATTCTGCGCTCAAGCACAGGCCAACACAGCTCACTCCAACGATTAATCGCCAGTGAAGTTTCATAATCGGGTGCAATGGTTAAAAATGTTCGCATACAGGTTATGGATACTTAATAAGTATCAACTGTAAGTAGCAGTAAGACTTCTGCAAGTTTAGTTAAAAGCTTTTAGAATAATTAGGCAACATGGTGCCACAGTTCCAACAACAGGCAAAGTTACCTTCTACTGTTTCACCACAACCAGTACAGTCTTGAGCAGGACCGCAACTTTGTCTGCGGCTTTCAAGATCTATAATCACATCTTTAGCTTTGGCCTCTTGTGATTCATCCACCACCCACAAGGTAACCATACCTGTCGGAGGTAACTCACCTGCGCCCGATGATAAAAACTGCCCTTTCATCACCGCTTCAATATCAGCACCTAGCAACTCATCTAAAACAAGCTGGGCATCAATATGGTTCGCTGCATCATATATTTTTAACATCAACTATTCCGGCGGCGTTAATGCATATGGCATCTCAAGTAGCTGCAATGGTCGCTTCGCTTCTTTATCAAGAAACAAGGGTTCAGTGGTGGCATCAATAGCTAGCACTGCAAGCATTCTTGTGGTGTTGTCTGCCGCTTGTACTGCATCGACCACTTTACCAGCGGCACTACCACCACCGGCTTTAAAAATTTCATCACCAGCGTTTGGTGCATTCCCCTCACACTGCAAGCGAAACATAGAACGCTTTAATTTACCCAAGTAGTGCATGCGCGCCACTATCTCTTGGCCTGGATAACAGCCCTTCTTAAAGCTCACACCATTTATCAATTGAAGATTCATCATTTGCAAAACGAACTCTTCACTGGTGGCGGCATTAACACTCGGCACACCTGCATCAATATTCTGTAAACGCCAAGCAGACTCATCAGCCATACGGCAGGTATCCATAGCAACTTCCCACAGTGGCGAGAGTTGTTCTGCATTAGCAATAATTTCAAAGCGTGGAAAGTCGCCGCGAACTCGGGTAATCCAACCACCGGCAGGCATTGCGGCCGTATCATCAACATTTTCAGGCATTGAGATACCGTGGGCGGCTAGAGCTTTCATCGCTCCTTCACCGCTCACACCAATCGCTATTAGATCATCACGTGGCTCAAACACCACTTTTAACGTTATTACGGTCTTCCCATCAGGGCCAAGAACAGGGAGCTGCGCCAACATTCGCAGGCGCTTAAGCATCAGCTCTACTAACTCTGACGAGATTTTGATCAATAACCCATCCGCCACCTTGATCACTCTGAATAAAGTAATGACACGGCCCTTCGGGGTAGACCAAGTATTCAGCTGACTGCCAGGTGTTGCCAACAGCGCGATATCGTTAGAGAACTGATCTTGCAGAAAAGCCTCTGCATCACCACTAACGTGAAGAATCGTAACACCCGCCAAAGTGCTCAGTACACCGGCTTTATCGTCCTCGGGTCGGTAGTTAAGCTCACCATCAGTGAGCTCAGCCCCAAAAGAGATCAACATCTTTTGCCAGTCTGCATTCATTATCGAGCACCCTTTAGATACATAATATTCACGCTGTTATTCATAACTTATACCCTTGAGAAATGGTCATAGGGTTGTTAGATCCCGTAAATCAACCATGCAAGCCAGTGTAGGCTAGTTAACCCGCCAATTGTACCGTGCTGTGCAATAAACTGATGCATCGGGTGCACACAGCGGCGCGGCAATTGCAGCTTTAGAGCAAAGTGAATGCAGCGCCAAACCCAAGCAATTCGTTTCCTGTTTGAGGGGACGTTTCAACAAGTCTTTGCTATAATTGAGCAAATCGCCTTTATAGGTCTGTAGGCCATTGTTTTACAGATCGATTTTTACAGTCCGGGCCGCACAGTGCCCACATTATATATGAACAAACCTACAACAGAGTCACCTGAAAAGCAGTTGCCAAAGCAAGAGCAAAAAGCTCCCGTGGCAGCCGCCAATACAGCAGACAAGGCATCGGTATCATCAACGGGCGCTCCAGCAGACAAGGCACCGGCAAAACCTGCTGACGGCACAACGGACACACCAACCGAACACGGTGGCGCAAAAGGGCTGGAACCCACCCGCTACGGCGATTGGGAACGCAACGGACGCTGCACAGATTTTTAAAGCTGCTTGAACAATTAGAACTTTCTAACAATTACCTGCAAACAGGAACAACAATGGCCTCGAAAGATTCGCGACCTTTATCACCGCATCTGCAAGTGTACAAACTTCCACCTACCGCCATGATGTCGGTACTGCACCGTGGCACCGGTGTAGTCATTAGTATTGGCACCTTGTTTCTCGTGTGGGTACTTGCCAAAGCCGCCTCCGGCGCTGCGGCCTTTGAAGGCACACAGAACTTACTCGGTTCCTGGTTCGGCTACTTAGTCCTTATTGGATTTACGTTTTCACTTTACGCACATTTCTGTAACGGTATACGCCACCTGCTGTGGGATATGGGTTACGGCTTTGATGTAGGTAAAGCCAACCAGGGCGCGATCCTCTCTTTGATCGCCGCTGTCGTCCTTACCGTTCTGACCTGGATCGTGGCGTTCGCCGCCTGATCAAATACAGAGTAAATAACAATGTCTAATAAACACGGTGGTACAGGCCACTTCTGGGTTCAACGTTTAACTGCAGTTGCGTTAATCCCACTGACTATTTGGTTTTGCTTTTCACTCGCAAAAATGCCACAGATGTCGCATGCCAACTTAAGCGCATGGATGCAGTCCCCTTTTAATGCAGCCCTCATGATACTGGTTATCAGTGTGGGCCTATATCACGGCAAGCTTGGCTTGCAAGTGATCGCAGAAGATTACATTTCTAACCGAAGCACCCGCACTATTACTATAGCCATCGTCACAATGATCTGTGCGTTGTTTGCGGTAATAGGCATAGTTTCGGTTCTCAAATTATCGTTCGGAGCATAACCTTGTCCTACAACGTTATTAAACATGAACACGATGTTGTTATTGTCGGCGCCGGCGGCGCAGGCCTTCGTGCAACACTCGGCATGGCAACCGCAGGCTTATCAACTGCGTGTATCACTAAAGTCTTCCCGACTCGCAGCCACACGGTAGCAGCACAAGGCGGTATGAGTGCCGCACTTGGCAACATGGGCCCAGATGACTGGAAATGGCACATGTACGACACCATCAAAGGCTCTGATTGGCTCGGTGATCAAGACGCCATTGAATATATGTGCCGTGAAGCTATCCCTGCAGTGATAGAGCTAGAACACTACGGTGTTCCATTCTCACGCACCGACGACGGTAAAATTTACCAACGCCCTTTCGGCGGCATGACCACCAACTACGGTGAAGGTACCGCGCAAAGAACCTGCGCTGCCGCTGACCGAACAGGCCATGCAATCTTGCACACGCTTTATCAGCAATCACTCAAGCACGAAGCAGAATTCTTTATTGAATACTTCGCCACTGATTTAATCATGGACGGCGATGTCTGCCGCGGTGTTATGGCATGGGATCTCGCCACCGGTGATCTCCACGAGTTCCGTGGTCATCAAGTAGTGATTGCCACAGGCGGTTGCGGTAAAACCTTTTTCTCCGCCACCTCTGCACACACGTGTACCGGTGACGGCAACGCCATGGTTATTCGCGCAGGCTTACCCGTACAAGACATGGAATTCGTACAGTTCCACCCCACTGGTATTTACGGCGCAGGTGTTTTAATTACCGAAGGTGTTCGCGGCGAAGGCGGCTACTTAACCAACTCTGAAGGCGAACGTTTCATGGAACGTTACGCACCCAACGCCAAAGATCTCGCCTCACGTGATGTTGTTAGTCGCTCAATGACGCAAGAGATCAACGAAGGTCGCGGTGTCGGCCCGGATAAAGATCATATCTTTCTAAACCTGATGCACTTAGGCACAGAAGTAATTGATGAACGCCTGCCAGGCATTGCGGAAAGCGCAAAAGTATTTGCAGGCGTCGACGTAGGCAAAGACCCTATTCCAGTAATCCCAACCGTTCACTACAACATGGGTGGCATACCCACGAACTACCACGGCGAAGTAGTCACCATTAAAGGTGACAACCCGGACCACGTAGTAGAAGGCTTAATGGCCATTGGTGAAGCCGCTTGTGTTTCCGTACACGGTGCCAACCGCTTAGGTTCAAACTCACTGCTCGATATTGTTGTATTTGGTCGTGCTGCAGCGCTTCGCGCCAAAGAGCTCGTTACACCAGGCACACCACACAAAAAGCTGCCCGATGACATAACCGCCAAGCTGATTGATCGGCTGGATAAAGTGCGCAACTCAAACGGCAATACCGGTGCGGCGCAAATTCGCGACCGTATGCAGCGCTGCATGCAGAACCGCGCAGCGGTATTTCGTACCGGTGAAACCATGGCCGCAGGGGTTGAAGAACTCACAAAAATCGTCGCCGAATGGGACGATATCGGCGTCCAGGACAAAGGCATGGTCTGGAATACCGACCTGGTCGAGACCTTAGAGCTTGAAAATTTGCTCTGTCAGGCGCAAACAGTAATGGAAGGTGCGTTTAACCGTAAAGAATCCCGCGGCGGACACGCGCGCGAAGATTTCACCGAGCGCGACGACGACAACTGGATGAAACACACACTAGCGTGGGTCAAAGACGGCAAGGTAACGTTTGATTACCGCCCCGTTCACATGAACACACTCACAGACGAAGTCGAATCAGTACCACCAAAAGCACGAGTGTACTAATGATCTCACTGACCTCTGAACCACAGACAACGGAGCAATCGAACCATGGCTGAATTTAAACTACCCGCCAATTCGATAGTAAAAACAGGTAAAACGTTTGATGCCCCCGAAGGCGCCACAAGAACTAAAACCTTCAAGGTGTATCGCTACGATGCAACAAACGGTAACAACCCGTCTGTCGATACCTACACTATTGATCTAGACAAGTGCGGCCCAATGATTCTTGATGCACTCATCAAGATCAAATCTGAAATAGACCCAACGCTATCGTTCAGACGCTCATGCCGTGAAGGCATTTGTGGCTCATGTGCCATGAACATAGACGGTTCAAACACACTCGCCTGCACAATGGCCATTCAAGATGTAGAAGGCGATGTAAAAGTGTATCCACTACCGCATCAGCCGGTAGTTAAAGATCTAGTTTCAGATCTGGATAACTTCTACAAGCAATACGCCGCAGTAGAGCCATGGATGAAATCAGATACAGTTCCAGCCGGTGGCCGCGAACGCCTACAGTCAGTAGAAGATCGCGACAAACTAGACGGAAGCTACGAATGCATTATGTGTGCATGTTGCTCAACCAGTTGCCCAAGCTACTGGTGGAACAGTGATACCTACCTGGGCCCCGCCGCTTTGTTAGCCGCCTACCGCTGGATAGTAGACAGCCGAGACGACGCCGCAGACGAACGCCTTGATGCACTGGACGATCCCTTCAAGCTGTATCGCTGTCACACCATCATGAACTGTGCAACGGTTTGCCCCAAAGGTCTAAACCCGGCTAAAGCCATTGCAGAGACCAAAAAAATGTTGGTACAGAAAAATCTCTGAGAAAGGAAGACTAAAGTGGTTGTGCCGACGCGGAACGAAAGAAATGGACACCGCCATGGGCACCTATCTGCTGCATCACTACGATGCAGCAGACCAAGCCGAACAACAACTGTTCGCAGACCTCTTAA
>CALGKA010000039.1 GCA_937927895.1 uncultured Granulosicoccaceae bacterium
TAAGCGAGGGACTTTGAATCTGTGAAGTTTAATTATTTTCTAACTCCAGTAAAAACACCCACCCAACCAAAGTAACACTCGTCTTCTTTTAAGGAAACCCACAAGCGTGAGCGTGGGACTTTGAAACCGTGAAGTTTAATAATCTTCTAACTCCAATAAAAACATCAACCCAACCAAAGTATCGCTCGTCTTTTTTTAAGGAAACCCACAAGCATAAGCGTGGGACTTTGAAACCGTGAAGCTTAATAATCTTCTAACTCCAACAAAATAACTCTACACGAGCCCATACCACTTTTCGTCATCACTTAAGAACCACCTGCAAGCTAAAGCGTAAATTTCTCATCAGGTAAATCTAAATAAGCAGAGATACCCACAGTCGCAATAACAGACACCGTCTTATTCTCATGATCTTCAAGGTTTAATCCACCTGGCTCTGCCTCTACAGTCACTTGCCCGTGCGGTAATTCTGCAGCTACTGCTTTGCAATCAACCAGCTCTGGTTTCTGCACGCCTACTTTGACTTTCACTATCATTTTTTCGCGATCGATATCCAGGGATCTAAACAATGTTATTGAACTGTGATGCAAAGCGTCTTGCACGGCGCGTTTGGCAGCTTTGGTGTAGTCTTCTCCGTATAGGTCATTACCGGTACCAAGCTCTAAAATAATTCTCTTTATTGGCATTACGCAGCACCTGCTTTGGTTTCAATATCTAAATAAACTACAGCCGCGGCATTGGCGACTATGGTATGGCTAGTACCCTCCTGGATATCCAAACCACCTTTCACAACACTCACATTTGCTTTGCCATAGGGGAGCACAGCTGCTATTTGTTGCTTATCAACCAGACCAGGTTCTGCAACCGCTATTTCTATATCGACTTCCATTTGATCTACCGGATAACCCAATGCCGGCACTACGGTTAAAGAGTTATGCCACAGCGCATCGCGTAGTGCTCGCACGGCGGCTTTTGTGTAGTCGCCACCACGTAGATCTACCCCCATTCCCATCTCTACCACTAACCGTTTTCTAGCCAAACTATATCTCCCGCTTATATGTTGTTACGTAACGTGACGCTAAACGATGTGCACAGATTTGTCACTGCATAATTTTTAACAATTCATTGGGCGCGAAAATAGTCAATGTTCGCAACCACTTAAGGCAGCCTATAAAAACATATCGCAAGTAATTTATAAAAATATATCGAAAGCGGGTGCAAGTTGTAAATTTACTGCCGCTAACGCCGTTGATACCGGTATGAAGATTGCGCTGACTGACGAAGTGTCAGGCCGCACGTAAACCGGTCAATTTCAAATTGCTGGTTCTGCCTCATAACACCAGTGCTCACAACAAGCGGAGAATTTAATGCAGCGTATTACTTCTACATTTTGCACTTTAGCCTCATGCGCGGTGCTTATGACAGCACTTAGCGCCTGTACAACATCACCTAGCAAAGGCCTTATCACACCGGATGCAGGTTCAAGCCTTTCAGGTCTTGAGCAAAAGCTTAAGGCTCGTGAGCTTATGCTTGATCAAAGAGAAGCTAAGCTTCGATCTATGCCTACAGCACAAGCTGCAATGGATCATTCATCAAGCCTGACACCACCGAACGCTAAGCCTGGGCAATGCTTCACTAAGATACTAACACCAGCAAAATACCGAACTGTTACTGAAAAGCAGATGGTTGAAGAAGCAGGTCAAAGAATTGAAGTGATTCCAGCAAGCTACAAAAATGCGACTAAACGTGTACTGGTTTCAGAAGCTACTGAAAAACTACAAGTGGTCCCGGCAACATACAAAACTGTTACCGAAAGAGTAATGGTTCGACCTGCAACAACTAAAATCGAGCAAGTTCCTGCCACCTATGAAACAGTAACAAGCCGTATGCTTGACACACCAGCTCGCAAAGAGTGGAAGAAAGGCACAGGTCCCATTCAACGTGTTGACAACGACACTGGTGAGATCATGTGTTTGGTTGAAATCCCAGCCACCTATAAGACTATTACCAAGCGCGTGTTAAAGACTCCTGCTACTAGTCGCACTGTTCAGATTCCTGCACAGTACGACACAGTCACAAAGCAAGTGGTAGCAACTGCAGCTACAACTCGTGCCGTTACTATTCCTGCTAAGTACAAGACTATTCAGGTAACAGAAGAAGCTGCACCACCTTCACAGCGTCGTATAGAAATACCTGCGCGCTACAAGCCGGTTACTCGTCAAGAATTGGTTAGCGAAGCTAAAGTTGAGTGGCGCGAAATTCTTTGCGAAACCAACATGACTACTGGCAAGATCACGCAAATTCAGCGCGCTCTTAAATCTGCCGGTTACAACCCAGGCCCAATCGATGGCAACATCGGTTCAGAAACTATGACTGCGGTTAACTCTTTTCAGCGAGCTAAAGGCTTCCCTGTTGAGAAATACCTAACTATGCAAACTATTCGTGCCCTCGGCGTTCAATAGTTTTTAGTTAGCAGTACCTTGTAGTACGAAGGCCCGCATTTTTGCGGGCCTTTTTTATGTAACACATTATTTAGGCAGAGCAATTTTTAAGCAGCCCACTTACGCAATCGATTTTAGCAACACTATACCCAATGCTACCAATGAGGCTGCGAGCACACGCTGCTTGCCAAACGGCTCTTTTAAAAACAAGGCACCTATCAATGCTGCAAATATTACACTGGTTTCCCGCAGTGATGACACCATAGCAATAGCACCAAGACTCATTGCGTAAATCACAAGCGCATAGGCAGCACTAGAAATAACAGCACCAATGACGATCGTACCAGATGACGCTTTTAGATAATCAAACCACGCCTGTCTTTGAGTGAATAACAACCATATAACAATTGGCACTGCTTCAAAGGTAAATAACCACAGAATATAAGAAAGCACATTGCCAGACTGCCTACCACCATAGCCATCTATCACCGTGTACATGGCAATAAAAACCGATGTAATCACACCCCAGCCAAGCGCCTGACTGGTTAGTTGCCCTCGCCGCCTACCAAACAATGCAAGACTCATTAGGCCAGCACTAATTAAAGCAATACCTGCCACGCCACCTGCTGTTAATTTTTCACCAATAAAGATCCAAGCCCCGACAGCAACTAATACGGGCGCTAATCCTCTGAACAGGGGATATACCTGCGACAGATCACCACTTCGATAAGACTTTGCCAGGGTAAAGTAATAAAGATTATGCACGACCACCGAAGCGAAGATAAACCACCAACTTTCAACTGCAGGCACCGGCACAAACGGCAATGCCACCAGCAGTATTATTCCAGCTCCTCGATAAGCCGCGATGGCAAACTCCGGCGCACCACCAGACTTAACCAACGCATTCCAACTCGCGTGCATGACAGCCGCAAGTAAAACTAAAAGAATTAAAGTAGTGGTCAATGCACAGACTCAAAGCGGTGACATTGCAAAATAGCACATGCTGCGAACACGCTTCCAGCACCCTGAAGATCTGCACGCTCGTCTAGAACCGTTCAAGGGCAAACAGAGCTAACACATTGCAAAAACTATTGTGTCATGACACAATGATCGACACTTACGGGTAGCACTCGAACCATTTTCAGTTATAGTTAACAGCAGATTTAACCTAGGCTAAACCATTGTTTACAAAGACCAAACCAACACTTAATCGCCTAATCCTTTGGGCCAGTGTTACCACTGTTGTCGCCACTGTTTCGGCATGCGGTAGCAGTTCTAATGGGCCAATAGAACTTACTGACAACAACCCACCCACTAACCAAAACCCGGTTTCCGAAACTAACCCGGATAGCGCTAGCGAAAACACGGGTGGCGCAGACACCGGCGGTGAAAACGTTGTAGAAGGCAGCGAAGGTGAGGTAGACAATGAAGGACCGGAAGGGGTCGATAATACAGACAACAACAATCCAGACAACTCGCAGCCCATCACAAACGAACCAGTCAGTGGCGAGCCAGTTGAGCGTCTACCTTCCGGTGGTCATTTGAGTAACCCGGGGTTTCAATGGCCAGCAGTCGAAGATGCTACTGGTTACCGGTTAATTATTGAAGACCATCGGGCTGATAGAATTTCACAACAGCTTAGTGCAACAGAGGCTGGTTGCGCCGATACTGACGTCTGTAAGTTCACACCCTCAGTGGAAATTCATGACAGCATTTTAAAATGGCGCTTCCAGTCTTTTAATTCAGCAGGCGAATGGATATCAACCAGCACCGACGTTGCATACAACACATTAAGGTCCCTGACCACGCAACCTTATACTGAACTCGATAACATTGGCGCACCGCCCAACCCTGGTAACGGCTACCCCACTCTGGAGGTTGATCAATTTGTTGTCCTTAACAATGACTGGGGAGCAGGTGCTGTCAACAGTGACAACTGGACACAAACCGTTGCCGTTGATCGACTGACCAATGGCAATGCCAATATCGTATTTGAGTATGATTGGCTAGCGCAAACCGACGGCAATGAGTACGCAGTAAAGTCTTACCCACAAGTGATCTATGGCAACAAACTAGGCGCGCATGTTTCCGGCACCTTCGAAGAACTTGGTGTTCCCGCTACAATTTCTGACTTAGAAGAATTTAAAATCGACTATCGCTACAAAGAAACCGGGGATGCAGAGCGCAACCTGGCGTTTGAATCCTTCTTTCACTCAGACTGCGATATACGCGGACCTAACTTCTCCGTTGACAACCGCGAATACGAAATGATGGTCTGGATCTCAAGCCCCAGTATTAGAACCCCCGGTTCGACTAAAGCTGAAACGAGCGTCATGATAGACAATCAACTCTGGGATGTCTGGATCAAGCCTGAGCAAGATAAAGAATACATCGCGTTTACGGCTGTCAATGAACTTGCCCAAGGCACTTTAAACTGGAATCGTTTCATTGATTGGACGGTCGAATGGTCTGCGATCAACCAACCTGTCTACGATATTAAAGCGCTCGATCAAAACTGGTGCATGGCAGGCATAGAGTTTGGTGTCGAAACATGGTGGGGTGCTGCAAAGCTCACCTTAGAAGAGCTAAATATTACTCGTCAGTAGAAACCTTTCACGCTTATACTTGGGCACGGTAAGTAACCTAAGTAACGCTGTCAGTGCGAGAATACGATTTCATCATTATAGGCGCCGGATCTGCCGGCGCTGTTATTGCCAATCGCCTCAGCGAAAATGGTCGCCATCAAGTCTTACTCTTAGAGGCAGGCGGCAGTGATCGCAAACTGTTTGTCCAGATACCTATTGGTTACGGCAAAACCTATTACGATGAACGCGTTAACTGGAAGTACCATACTCAACCGGTAGCAGGGCTTAACAACAAACCAAGCTATTGGCCGCGTGGGCGCGTATTAGGTGGTTCAAGCTCAATTAACGCCATGGTGTATGTGCGCGGTCATCCGCTCGACTACGACGATTGGGCTAAGGATGCACCCGGTTGGAGCTGGGCAGACGTAGCACCAATCTTTAAACGCATGGAAGACTGGGATGGCACACCACACCCTGAGCGTGGCGTCGGCGGATTGTTATCAGTACACAACACTGAAGGTCAAACCCATCCGTTGTGCGATCATTTTATTAGTGCCGCTAATCAACTACAAATACCGTCAAACAAAGACTACAACAGTGGCGATATGGAAGGTGCTGCGTTGTATCAAATCACCACTAAAGATGGTTGGCGCGGCTCTACTGCACGCTGTTATTTACGCCCGGCGTTAGACCGGCGCAACCTGACTCTAGAAACCAACGCACAGGTTACGAAACTTTTGTTCAGTGGCAAAAAAGCCGAGCGTGTAACCTTTAAACAAAACGGCACAGAAATCACGGTTAAAGCCCGACGCGAAATTATACTAAGCGCTGGTGCCGTTAACTCACCACAGTTACTAGAACTCAGTGGCATAGGCAATTCTACTCACCTAAAGTCTGTAGATATCGCACCTGTTCACCACTTACCCCATGTAGGTGAAAACCTTTCTGATCATTTAGGCGCTGATATTGTTTGTAAATCTCTGCTACCAAGCCTTAACCAGGAACTCCGTCCACTGCTAGGCAAGCTTAGGGCGGGGGTTAAGTTTTTATTGTTTCGTCGTGGGCCACTCAGCTTAAGTGTTAACCAGGCAGGTGGCTTTATACGTAGCCAAGCGGGTAGCGACCGCCCTGACCTGCAACTGTATTTTTCACCGCTAAGCTATACACGTGCCCCGGTTGGCACAAGGCCATTAGTAAACCCTGACCCTTTTGCAGGTTTTCTACTCGGGTACAACCCATGCAAGCCCACGAGCATTGGTCACATTCATATTCAATCAAATGATCCACTTGAAACCCCTGCTATTCAACCGAATTACTTATCTACTGAGTACGATAAAAAAATCATGTTAGAAGGCATGCACTTGATGCGTCGCTTTAGCAATACGCAAGTCATGCAAAATCTCATTAAAGAGGAAGTCTACCCCGGCACTGACATTCAAACGGATGAAGACCTGCAGCAATTTATTGCAGAAAATGCATGGACGGTGTTTCACCCTTGCGGCACTTGCCGAATGGGTGCAAAACCTGAGTACTCCGTAGTTGACTCACGGCTCAAGGTACATGGCGTTGCAGGATTACGCATAGCGGACGCTTCGATCTTTCCCTCTATTCCCACCGGCAACACCAATGCACCCGCCATTATGGTGGGAGAAAAAGCATCAGACATGATACTAGAAGACAATTAAGCCACGAGCACCTGGCCTATGAGATAGATTAGGTTAAGATAGCTGACAAGCACTACTATTGCAGAGGAGAACAACATGGGCTGCCAATATTTTGAGCCAACAGAAGGCGGCGCTACTTCTTATACCGTCGCCATCCCAAAGCTTACGTTTGGTCGTGGCGCACTCGCAGAGCTTGGCATACGTGCAGAAAACCTTGGGCTACGGAAAATTGTCTTATTTACAGATGCAATTCTTGAGCAAGGCCCTATCCTTGAGATAGCCAGGCAGTCTTTAAAAAAGCAGAACATTGAGTTCACGGTATTTTCAGACATCAAAATAGAACCTGACGACGACAGTGTCATGCTAGCCGCCACCGCGCTAAAAGAAGCACAACCGGACGGGGTTATTTCCGTTGGCGGCGGATCAGTAATAGACACAGCAAAAGCTGCCATGTTAATCGCCGCGCACGGCGGCCACATAAAAGAATACTTTGCAGCCCCTATAGGCTCTGGAAAACCAATACCCGGCCCGGTCCTACCCCACATTGCGTGCGCCACCACTTCAGGCACTGGCAGCGAGTGTACTTCCATTACAGTTATACGCATCAATGAACTCAATACAAAGTTCGTGGTAGCGAGCCCGCATATACTTCCAACCATTGCTATTGTTGATCCGCAGTGTTGCGATAGCCTTCCTTCCAACGTGGTGGCATCTTGTGGATTTGATCTTTTATGCCACGCGCTTGAGTGCTATACCGCACGCGCTTACACCGAACATGCAGAAATTAAAGACCCGGGTGCGCGGCAATTAATACAAGGAGCCAATCCGTTTAGTGACCTTAGTGCGCAAAAAGCACTTGAAATTGCAGGTATGTATTTAAAACGGGGAGTTGCTGACAACACCGATACGACAGCCCGCGACAATCTGATGTGGGGTGCGACCTTAGCAGGCATAGCGTTTGGCAATTCAGGTACTCACTTACCACACGCTATGTCATATGGGGTTACTCACCTTATGAAAGATATCACTTCAAAAGATTATCAGGTGGCATCACCTTTTATACCACATGGCATTAGCGTTATTGTCAGCGCGCCTTCTATTTTTAAATACACCGCGGTTGCACAACCCGAAAGACACATGCAAGCTGCAGGTTTTTTAAACGCTGATGCTAAAGGCGCTGACACTAAAGACGCAGGTGAGGTGCTTTCAAAACGACTAATTGAACTGATGCGCAGCACTAATATTCCCAACGGCTTAAACGCCGTTGGGTTCAATAATGGTCATATTAAAGCACTGGCCAAGTCTTCTTTCAGACAACAACGTGCCCTTGCAAACGCACCACGTGAATCGAATCTTGTTGATCTTGAAAACATGTATAGCGGCGCATTGAATTATTGGTAGCATCACCTATTAAAATAGTTATTGCTATAAAATCGTTAGAGCCCGGCACTGTCCCGCGCCGATACTGCTGCGTACCAACGATGTAAGTTTTCATACTCTACAGGCGGTACAAGCTTTATCCATTTTGCAAATTCAAGCGTTGTAAACGCGGTGATATCAGCAATACTAAAATCATTGCCTGCTACATATTCACGGTGCGCCAAATGATCATTCAACCACTGCATAAACTGTTCGGCACGTGCGCGACCGCGATCAACCAACTCTGGTATTTGCGCATGCTGATGAGGCCCTGCGACCGCATGATCTTTAAAACCTTTAGAACGATTGCGAAACGATTCACCTACCGCTAGAAACCCGTCATTCTCTATGCGCCAGTTGAGGTCTGCAATGATTCCGCGCTGTTTGGCATCAGCCCCCATTAACGCAGGTTCCGGATACGCTGTTTCAAGATAGTGACAAATACCATTGCTGGTATTAAGCATGGTGCCATCATCGAGCTCAAGCAGTGGCACGGTGCGATGCGCATTGAGCTTCACAAACGCTTCAGTATGTTGCTCGCGATTGGCAAGGTCTACTTCAACCACTGGAATCTGTAGGTTTTTTTCAGCAATAAACATCCGCACCCGCCTTGGGCTCGGTGCAGTTGAGCAGTCATAAAATTTCATAAAAAACCCCTATATAAACATGCCGTAACGCAGCGTTTCTCAGTTTACGAAGCATTCAGCTACAGTCTGGATTTTATTAGGTAAGATACTAACCTTATCGAATACCTTTCTGTGCTTTTCTGATTTTCACCTTCTGAGTCGTGCAGACTAAAAATGTAAACCTTCAGGATGATTAATTGTCCTACTTTGAATGGCAACAAATCGCCCTACTAGTAAAAATCGAAGTCATTATCAACCTCCTCACTTTATCAGGAAATTCCATGAAAAAACTCCTTCTGGCCACAATGATTACCGTTGCCTGCCCAGCGGCCTTCGCAGATGTTAATCTTGAAGATGAAAACGAGAAACTTAGCTATAGCCTGGGTTTATTACTCGGTGATCGTTTCACCAAACGCTTTGGCGATATCAACTACGATGCAGTGATCGAAGGACTGCAACAAGCCCACGAAGGCAAAGAAACTGCTATCACTATAGAAGAAGCACAAAATACCTTGCAGGCATTTGAACAACAAGCCGCCGTTGCATCTTCTGCAGAAGCCAAGGCGGCGGGTACTGCTTTTCTTGCTGAAAACAAAGCTCGTGACGGCGTACAAGTTACTGAGTCTGGCTTACAGTACGAAGTTCTGACAGCAGCTGAAGGCCCAAAGCCTGAGAAATCTGATACCGTTAGCGTGCACTACGTTGGTACATTGATCGGTGGTAAAGAGTTCGATAGCTCGATAGCACGTGGTCAACCTGCAGAGTTCCCACTTGCCAACGTAATACCAGGCTGGACTGAAGGATTACAGCTGATGAATGTTGGCAGTAAGTTTCGCTTCGTCATACCATCTGATCTTGCCTATGGCCCACGTGGTGCAGGTCAAGATATCGGACCGGACGAAACGCTTGTGTTTGAAGTAGAACTGCTAGAAATTAAATAATAAGTTAAGCAATTTGGTCCAATCGGCGACAGAATCCCTGTCGCCGTGCGCCATTGTCATCTCTGGCATGGGCGGTGTCGCATCCCAGACTCGTTATAGACTCTTACTGTGTTATCAATCCAGATAAGACACAACAGTAACTGAGCCACCTATGACTGAAGCTAAACGCCCTTCCCGCAGAGGCGCGCGGGCTGCAAAAAAAGCCCAACGCGCAGCACCGTTAGCCGCCCATGAGCGTGCAGTTAACCCAGGTATGTCGGGTGGTCGCTTTGCTCCACTAAGCGATTTAGACGTCGGCAAAATCAATGATGCAGTAATGGACGTTCTCGAAAACGTCGGTTTGTCTCAGGCACTTCCAAGCTGTGTAGATGCGGTAAAAAAAGGCGGTGGCATCTATAAGAATGACCGACTACACTTTCCAAGGTCCCTCGTTGAAGACACCATTGCCAACTGCGCACGTGGCTTCACACTGCACGGTCAGTCAGAAGAACACGATATTCAAATCAGTGATTCCAAAATGTATTTTGGCACCGCTGGAGCGGCGGTACATATAGTTGATGTTGAAAACCGTGAGTATCGCGAATCGACCCTTAAAGATCTCTACGATATTGCTCGTATAGTAGATCAATCTGATCACATTCATTTTTTCCAACGGTCTATTGTTGCGCGCGACATGATAGAACCTGCTGATCTTGATCTGAATACACTCTATGCATCTATTAGCGGTACTAGTAAACACGTAGGCACCAGTTGGGTGCTGCCGGAACACGTTGATGAATCTTTAAAATTACTTCATCAAGTTGCAGGCTCAGAACAAGCATGGCGCGATCGACCGTTCGTTTCGATGTCGTGTTGCTTTGTTGTGCCACCATTGCGCTTTGCGGAAGATGCCTGTGCCTGCCTGGAATCTGCAGTACACGGTGGTATGCCGGTGCTACTACTATCAGCAGGACAAGCAGGAGCAACCAGCCCTGCTGCCATTGCAGGCTCCGTCGTACAAGCAACGGCTGAAGTACTTGCGGGGCTTGTATACGTTAACCAGTTAAAGCCTAAGCACCCTGCTATTTTCGGTACCTGGCCCTTTGTATCCGACCTACGCACCGGTGCCATGAGTGGCGGCAGCGGTGAACAAGCCATTCTAATGGCCGCTTGCGGCCAAATGGGTCGCTACTACGATTTACCGACAGGTGTAGCCGCAGGGATGGCAGATGCCAAACTACCGAATGCACAATCAGGCTATGAAAAAGGTTACACAGTGACCTTGGCTGCACACTCAGGCGCTAACATGATTTACGAGTCCGCGGGTATGCACGCAAGCCTACTAGGTGCATGCCTTGAGAGTTATATCATTGATAACGATATGCTGGGTGCGATCAACCGTACTGTTAAAGGCATTGAAGTAAACGATGAAACACTCTCTATTCAAACCATGCGCGATGTCTGCATAGACGGCCCACTACACTACCTTGGCCACCCGCAAACTATGGAGCTCATGCAGTCAGAGTATTTATACCCGGAGATCGGCGATAGAAACAGCCCCAAGGAATGGCAGGAAAGAGACAAACCCAAACTACTGGTTGAAGCCCGCAAACGTGTCGATCAAGTGTTAAGCAATCATTTCCCGGCGCATATCAATGATAAAACGGATCAGCAATTACGGGAAAACTTTACTATTAAGCTTCCACGTGAAGTGATGACTAAAAGCTAAGGTCAACAGCTCACTATCTAAACACAGGCACAAAAAAAAGGCAGCTTAAAAGCTGCCTTTTTGCTTATTTATTTTAGTCGATACTAGCCGTTAGCAGATTTTATCTCTGGCAAAGCTGTACCCAGATCTAAGCTAAGCAGATACTGCCTGAAATCTTCACTGACTTCTTCGTGTGCCAGTGCAAATTCTACTTGCGCCTGCAAGTAACCAAGCTTGCTACCACAATCAAAGCGCTTACCTTCAAAACTATAAGCCAGTACGCGTTGAAAGCTTAATAGGCGGGCAATTGCATCAGTTAGCTGGATCTCGTTACCGGCACCACGCTCTTGTGTTTCTAACAGTTCGAATATTTTAGACGGTAAAATGTAACGACCCACTACCGCTAGGTTAGAGGGTGCGTCTGCCTGTGATGGCTTTTCTACCATACCGGCTACATCGTAAGTTCTATCACCGGAGATTTTCGCATCAACAATACCGTACTGGTGCACGTCTTCCATTGGAACTTCTTGAACACCTAGTACCGGGCACTTGTGATAGTCGTATACGTCAACCATTTGATTAAGCACCGGCTTGTTGGCAGAGGTGAGTAAATCGTCTGCGAGAATAACAGCGAATGGCTCGTCACCTACTACAGGCTTTGCACACAACACCGCATGGCCCAGACCTAGTGCTTCTGACTGGCGAATAAATACGCAGTTTACTTCTGGTGGCAGAATCTCACGAACCACTTTGAGCATCTTTTCTTTGTTGCGCTCTTCAAGCTCTCTTTCGAGCTCATAAGCGGTATCAAAGTGATCTTCGATTGATCGCTTGTTCCGACCGGTTACAAAAATAAGTGTGTCGATTCCAGCTGCTACCGCTTCTTCGGCAGCGTATTGGATCAATGGCTTGTCCACTACCGGGAGCATTTCTTTTGGGTTAGCCTTTGTGGCTGGTAAAAACCGTGTACCCATCCCGGCAACAGGGAAGACAGCCTTTTTAATTGAATTCATTTACTTTCCATTAACTTAAATTCGTTGCCAGACCTTTACCCGTCTAATTAAAGCTGTCTAGCAATAGTGTTTTACCACTTAAGGTGACTAGTGACACATAGTTCGTGCCAGATCCGCCATTTTTCGCGAACCCGTTTGACTTTGTCCTGACACTTTACCTCAGGCATCTCTTCCTAGTAAGGGTTCGCCCACAGAAGTTTTCAATTCGGTACTAATTTGGGGTAAATTTTTACGCAATTATTGGCGTTTTCAAAATCAGGTTATGGTCGCATCTTTATCGATTTTCCGGACATTTTCGCCGCTTGGCGCATCTAACCATTGTCTTTGGCCACGAATCGCGCAGAGAAGTTCGTAAGGAATGGTATCAACCTGACGCGCTATCTCATCGACTCGCAGCTGCTCATGGCCCCACAAGGTTACGGGATAATCTATTGGCGGAGGCACAGCCAATTCGCTGATATCGACCACCATAGAATCCATTGATATTTGTCCTACCACCGGGCAGCGTCGATTGCCGAGCATTACCGCTGTGTTATCGGGGATCTTACGCGGGTAACCATCGCCGTAACCGGCACCGACTACCGCGACCTTCATCGGTCGATCACACCGATAGCGCCCTCCATAACCAATATGCTGACCACGCTTTAAATCACGAATAGCGATCACAGAGGCGGTAACGCGCATTGCCGGTTGCAAGCCAAAACCGTTGGCATCGTAGCGATCAGAACTACGCTCATCTGTGTCGGCGAAAGGACTGGCGCCGTATAACATTAAGCCGGGTCGGACCCAATCAAACTGAACATCGTTGCGGCTCAATAATGCGGCAGAATTTGCCATTGAGCGTGCCGCAGGGCCAGGCCATTGAATAGAGTTAAATTCCCGCAACTGGCGATCATTGCTTAGCTCTTCAATGTTATCGGCACTTGCAAAGTGCGACATCAGCCCAATGACATCTACAGCTGTTGATTTCAAACTGTGATGCACCAATGGGGAATCTTCAACTCTAAACCCTGTGCGGCCCATACCAGTATCAAACTTCAACCAACAAGAAAAACGCTGCGATGGGTCAGCAGCGATTAAATTAAGCTGATAATGATCATGGATCATTGGCCAAAGATCAGCCGTGACACAATTATTTAAGTGTTCTTTATTACGGATACCTTGCAACACCAACACCGGTTTAGATTCACCGGCGTGGCGCAATGCCATCGCCTCGTCCATGGTGGCGACCGCGAACGCATCAGCCGCACCTAAGGCAGGAAGTATATTTGCCATACCATGGCCATAGGCATCCGCTTTAACTACAGCCATTACCTTTGAATTCGGAGCGTGTGACTTAACAGTTGCAAGGTTATGTCGAATCGATGCAAGATCAATTCGAATGTTCACGTTGCGATGTGGTCGGTCACTACTCGTCAAGATCTGAGATTCCGTAGTGATCATCAGAAATGTAATTGTCGAATCTTGTCCACTGCCCATTGAAGACCATTCGTACCATGCCGGTTGGTCCGTTACGTTGCTTACGGATCAAAATTTCTGCCATGCCTTTATCGGGTGAATCAGGGTTATAAACTTCATCACGGTATACAAAAGCAATGACATCTGCGTCTTGCTCGATCGCTCCAGATTCACGCAAATCAGACATAATAGGCCTTCGGTCTGGTCGTGATTCAAGACTACGATTCAGCTGTGATAACGCTATTACCGGAACTTGTAACTCTTTAGCCAAAGCTTTAAGTGATCTGGATATTTCAGAAATTTCTGTTGCGCGATTCTCTGAGCGGTCACCTGTTTGCATAAGCTGCAAGTAATCAATAACCACAAGGCCCAAGCCTTTTTGCTCACGGTGCAAACGCCGGCACCGGGCGCGAACTTCTGTTGGTGACATAGCGGGCGTTTCATCAATATAGATCCGGCTATGTTGATGCAATAGATTAGTAGCAGATGTGATTCTTGCCCAGTCTGCATCATTGAGATTACCGTTTCGTACCCGGTTAAGTTCTATTTTACTCAGCGAGGCAATCATTCTCATGCACAGTTGCTCACCGGGCATTTCCATACTAAACATAGCCACTGGAAGCTGTTGAGACAACGCGACGTTTTCAACCAGGTTCATGGCGAATGAAGTCTTACCCATTGAAGGACGACCGGCAAGAATAATTAAATCGGACTTTTGGAAACCAGACGTAAGCGTATCAAGGTCTTTATAACCAGTAGAGATACCGGTCAAAGAAGATGGGTTTTGACCCAATAGCTCTAACTTTTCTTTGGTCTCCTGCATGATCGATCCAACACTCGTTAGACCAGTGGCTGATCGACTGGTTTGATCAGCAATCGCAAACATTCTGGATTCAGCAACGTCAAGGATCTCTTCAACCGGCCTGCCCTCTGGCCGATAAGCAAGATCAGCAACGCTGTTACAAGTTGAAATTAACTGCCGCAACACTGAGCGCTGCCTAACGATTTTGGCGTAAGCGACTACATTACTAGCACTGGGAGTTTGTTCGGCCAGCTCGACCAAATAGGGCAGCCCATTGGTGTCTGCAAGATCACCGGTTGTTTCGAGATACTCTGATACCGTGACAGCATCACGGGGAGATGATCGTTCGACTAGCCGTTCTATAGCCCTGAATATCAAGCTGTGGTCGTTGCGGTAGAAGTCTTGCTCTACCACTACATCAGCGATTTTGTCCCAGGCCTCATCATTGAGCAATAAAGCACCAAGCACCGAGCGCTCAGCTTCTATTGAGTGAGGCGGTAACCGAATAGCTGCTGCGCCCGAATCATCTGAATAAGGGTTAGAGGGGTAAGTAGGATCCAAAGACATGCCACAGCGTTGGGTGACCGATCATAGTACCGCTACGACCAACACATCGGCAACCACTTTGCCCATGCTTGTAATAACAATCAAGGGCATTGCATTTTTAGTGTAAAAAATATTGCCAATCGACTCAAAAGCGTTACAGCCGATTGGCACAGATTTTTTTACTCTTCTTCGCCTTCAACAATAACCATTACCTTTGCATCAACTTCAGGGTGAATATGCACAATAATTTCATGTTCGCCAGTGGTACGCAAAGGACCATCAGGCATACGCAATTCGCGCTTCTCAACAGGAATATATTTTTCACTGATAGATTTGGCAATTTCATCACCACCGACTGAGCCAAACAATTTACCCTCAGTACCGGCACGTGCCAGCATAGTGACTGAAGCACCTTCCAATGAATCAGCACGCTTGCGGGCCTCAACAAGGTTCTCTGCTTGTTGTGCCTCGTACTCTGCACGACGCTGCTCAAAGTCTGCGACATTTTCTTTAGTCGCCATGCGTGCCTTGCCTGAAGGCAACAAAAAATTACGCGCAAAGCCCGGTCGAACTTCAACTAGATCGCCCAAGCCGCCGACGTTACTTATACTTTCTAACAGTATGACTTGCATCTGATTCACCTGTGTATGCTGGGTGCGGAAAGAACCGCACTCCTGTTTAATCTTAATCTTTCTTTATGACACTTAGCCGGCTTCTGAAATCCAGCCAAGTATCTGCCAACCCCAACAAGCCGATCACTTTGATCGACGTCGGTGCAAGCACCAACAAAAATCCGTATACCGCTACCATGGCCAGTGGGTGCATTTTTAGCTGTGCTGCCAGTGCATGCAAAACTGCAAGCCCCTGAAGCGCAAATGCCACCACCACCACAATCGCAAGATTAGTCAAAAGCTCACTATTTAGAAACGCGGCAGCCAGCACTATGCTTGAACCAACCGCGCCCGCTACGAGCCCGTAACGCAATCCATGAAACTCTTTTTGCAACCCACCCGGGTTGAACATTCTTGCTTGCCAAACTCTGGCTAGCAACAAACTTACTACCGCAATAACAAATAGCGTTGCCGCGCAGAAGCCTGTCATCCAGCGACCAGCATGCGCTGACCATGCTGCTACTTTTTCGTCTTCAACAGTGCCACCACTTTTTTTAGTGATTTCACTTACTGCTTGCAACGCTGATTGCCATGATTCAGACGGATCTGCGAGGACCAAGTAGGCCACCAGGACACCCACCAATGCGAGCACCACACCGAACAAAATTGCCAGGCTCAAGCTTACAGTCTCACGCAACACCGCAGCCATCAGCACTACTGGCAACCAATAAAATATCATTAAGACCGCAGGCACTGCCATCATGCCTGAAAAAGACGCGATGATAGTCCCTAGCACTAGCGCTACCGTAATTGAAACCAAACCGGATACCGGCCCGAGTCGCAACCACACCAACGCTACAATTGCGTTACTAATAACCACTAGTGGCGGCAACACCAATGACAACAACAGTGTGCTGAATGCCAGAAGCGCAGCCTGCGTAGGACCGCGAACTGCATAAGCCGCTAGCGCCTGCCACATGAGAAATCTACTTACAAATAACGGTTAGTTAGTGCTGATCGCTGTAAGGCAACAACGAAAGGTATCGCGCGCGCTTAACAGCGGTTGCAAGCTGACGTTGATACTTTGCACTCGTACCCGTAATACGGCTAGGTACGATTTTGCCCGTCTCAGTTACATAGGCCTTTAATAACTCAAGGTCTTTGTAGTCGATGTGAGCAATATTCTCTGCTGTAAAACGACAGTATTTTTTTCTTCTAAAAAAACGCGCCATTATGATTCTCCCTCTGCAGGGGTTGCATCAACTGCTTCCACTGCTGGTTGTTCTGCTGCGTCGCCAGTAGCGCCAGATTCCGGGCTATCATCGCGACTGCGATCTTCACGTGGGCGGCGGGTTTCTTCTTCCTCGCGCTTCAGAAGTGGTGATTCACCAGTGACAGGCGCCTTGCGCTTGATCACTAAGTGCCGGATAACCGCATCGTTGAAACGGAAAGCACTGGTGAGTTCTTCAAGGGCAGCGTGTTCACATTCGATGTTAGTCAGAATGTAGTGTGCCTTGTAGACTTTATTAATTGGGTAAGCAAGCTGGCGGCGGCCCCAGTCTTCAACGCGGTGAACTGTACCGCCACTGGTTTCAATAATTCCGCGGTAACGCTCTACCATAGCGGGGACTTGCTCGCTCTGATCCGGATGGACCAGAAATACGATCTCGTAGTGACGCATTGTCGCTCCTGTGGGTTATTGCCCGCAGCGAAATTGCCACTGGACAAGGAGATACCTGTAAAGGTAACTCCCAATTATATCACAAGGCAGGCAACAGGCAAATTCCCATTACAGCCCAAGCCCCCCAAACACCCCTAAAATCAGGAATATGTACAAAGGTTGTTACCTATGTCACCCGACAACGCTTGCTTTGTTTTTTGAAATCTTCCGAAATCGGGGCACATGGATGTGCTGGATCAGCAAGTAAGCGTCTTTTTGTTCCAAAGTCAGGAGCACATCGACAATTCAAGAATCACACTGACACGAGCGCGCAAACTCAAAGACCCCTCTAAACCACCTGAGCGTCGCGAACCCCCACCCGAGCGTCTGTTGTGTTTTTTGAAATCTTCCGGAGTGGGGTCAAAGCGCCAGGGATGGCGCTTTGAGCGCGGTGCACATCCAAGTGCATACCGCGCGACCCCACGGAGGATGATTTCAAAAAATGGCGCAGCCACCCAAGGGCACAACATCCGCGAAAAACACTTTTGGTTACTTTTCGTGTTTTGAAAAGTGACTCGTAGCGCCAGGGACTGGCATCGAAACACCGCCATGGATGGCGCGCCGCTCTTGTTGAGCACAGCGAATGAACAGCAGCCTAAGCGCCGCGAATAAAACAACAGCCGTGCGCCAGCACAAAAAAAAAATCAGCCGCGCTGCCGAACAACCTCAAACAGACAAACCCCAGCCGCCACCGAAACATTCAAACTACTAACAGACCCCGCCATAGGAATAGAAATAAGCCCATCACAAGCCTGCTGCGTCAGCCGCCGCAAGCCACTACCCTCAGCACCCAACAACAACGCCACCGGTCCACGATAATCAACTTCAGTGTATTGCGAATCAGCAGCATCACTAGCACCATAAAGCCAAACACCAAGGTCTTTAAGCTCACCCAGGGTACGAGCCAAATTAGCCACCGGACAAAACGCCATTGTTTCAGCAGCTCCAGAGGCCACCTTGCGAACCACCGGGCTAAGCCCCGCACTTCCGGCGCGCGGAACAATAACCGCATCAACGCCGGCAGCATCTGCCGTGCGTAAAATAGCGCCAAGGTTGTGCGGATCAGTAACACCATCAAGCACTAATAACAGCGGATTCTCCAAACCCATTACATAGCTTAATAACTGTGGCTCTGACATCACTTCACGTGCACGACAAAGCGCAATTGCCCCTTGATGGCGTGCCTCTCCTGCGATCTTTTGTAGCTCTTTTGCAGAGCTACGTTCGATCGCGATATGGCATTGATTAGCCAGCGCTTCAATTTCAGCCAAGCGCTTATCACCGCGTGCATCAGACAGCAGCAACTTGGTGACAGACTTGGGATTGTTTTGCAGCACCGAATGTACAGCATGCAATCCAAATACGTGAGTTAGGTTCATAGCCAATTCTAACAAATACATTTAACGCAAACGCATTTGATAATTTCCCTAGCCTGCATTATTCATGAGGACTCGGCGTTCAGAGGAAATCAGGCGTTACAGGTCGGCCAATCGTCTGAGAAACGTGGCACACCACGTGCCGAGGAGATTGGTCGAGATGTGACACCAGATTTTCTTCTGCCGTCGAATATACCCAAACTGCTAAATTCGCTCATAGACTGGATGCGCATTTGAACCTCCACATATAGACTTTCGTCTATTCTGTTTGTCGCCTCGTTAATAATGCAGGCTAGGGACTCATTCTTTTTTTACTTGCAGCCTTTTTCCTGGAGGCTGTTTTCTTAGAAGCTTTTTTCTTGGCGGTCTTTTTTCGACTGACCTTTTTCTGACTAGCCTTTTTTGCCACCTTCTTTTTGGCTACTTTTTTCCTCGCAGTGACTTGACGCTTTTTCTGCTTAACCGTCTTCTTTTTCTTTCGCCGGCTATTGGTATTTGCTTCTTCAAATGGTTCTGCTGCTGATTGATTGCGAGATTTATTACCAGGCTTATGCCGAGACTTGCCTTTGGGTTTTCTTGTCGGCTTTCCTGAGGATTTTCTTGACCCTTTACCAGACTGCTGCGCCCCCGCTTTATCAATCTGAAAATCGATCTTGCGCTCATCAAGGTTAACAGCTGCAACCAACACACTGATTACCTGCCCTAGCTTATAGGTGAGACCACCCTTCTTACCCACCAGGCGATGACTGGCTGAATCAAACTCATAATAGTCTTGCGGCAGTGACGTTATATGCACTAAGCCTTCAACATGGATATTAGCAAGCTCTACAAACACACCGAATGACGTCACTCCAGTAATAACACCTTCATACGTGCTACCAATGTGATCTTGCATGTATTCACACTTAAGCCACGCTATAACATCACGACTCGCCTCTTCGGCTCGGCGCTCGGTACTAGAACAATGATCACCGATCTCAGTCATATGGTTCGGGCTATAGGGATAACCATTGGTACTACTATGTAGCAACATATGCTTAATAGCGCGGTGCACAATCAAGTCAGGGTAGCGCCGAATGGGTGATGTAAAGTGCGCATATTCTTCAAGCGCTAAACCAAAGTGCCCAGCATTGCGTGTGCTGTAAACAGCCTGATTCATTGATCGCAGCATCAACGTTTGAATCACTAATTTGTCGGGTCGACCATCTGCACTTGCCAAGGTTCTAGCAAAATCAATTGCACTGGGATTATCACCACCGCCAAGTTCTAAACCGTGTTGCGATAATGCTTTACGTACGTCTATTAGTTTGTCTGCACCTGGGCCTTCATGACTACGATACAAGCCCGGTATTTTGCGTTTACCTATAAATCGTGCAGCACTAATATTTGCTGCAATCATGCATTCTTCAATTAGCATATGCGCTTCATTGCGTTCAACAGGCACAATCTGATCAATCTTCTTTTGATCATTAAACATAATGCGAGTCTCGTTACTTTCAAACTCAATCGCACCACGCTCACTACGCTCAACACGCATTACCTGAAAGAGTTCATGCAATACATCTATATGCCTGCCAAGATCACCAATTTTTTCACAAGCCTCTGTTTGCGGCTTGGTTAAATCTTTACCGCCACTGATCTGCGCTTGCAGGTAGTGATGCACTTGAGTGTAGGTAAGCCTTGCATGCGAACGCATGGTCGCCGGATAAAATTTTGCACGCTTAATTTCACCCTGATCAGATATCGACATATCACACACCATACACAGTCGATTAACATCAGGGTTAAGTGAACATAAACCGTTCGACAAGCTCTCTGGCAACATGGGTACAACCCGTTGCGGAAAGTAGACTGACGTACCGCGGTTGTAAGCTTCCTTATCTAATGGTGAATCAGGCATCACATAGTGAGATACATCGGCGATAGCCACCACTAAATGAAACCCATTGGCCTTCTTTTCAGCAAAGACTGCATCATCGAAATCACGAGCATCTTCACCATCTATAGTAACCAATGGCAATGATCGAATATCACGCCGATCAGCTATCGCGGATTCACTAACGCTCGTGCCAATCTTACCGCTTTCTGTGAGTACTTCATCCGGCCATTCAACGGGAATATCACGCGAACGTATCGCTATATCGATTTCCATTCCGGGAGCCATTTGCTCACCGAGTATCTCTACCACTGATGCAATTGCTGGCCGGCTGTTGCTTGGTTGCTCTACAATTTCTGCTAAAACTATTTGTCCGTCGCTAGCAGTTAATGTGTCGTTGATAACTATTTCACGTGACAAGCGTTTGTTATCTGGCCGAAGTACAGCAACACCATTACTTATCTGCAGCTTACCGACCAAGGTTTTAACCGCGCGCTCCAGTACTTCAACAATAGCACCTTCAGAGCGGCCACGCCGATCGGTGCCTGTTATGTGCACAACCACACGGTCGCCATCCATTACAGCACGCATTTGACGGGCAGCAAGAAAGATATCGTCGCCGCCTGATTCGTTAATCAAAAATCCAAAGCCATCTGGATGAGCCGATACCCTACCGCGGATTAGATGCTTTTCATCTAATGGTAAAAACCCACCGCGTCGGTTACGAACTATTTGACCGTCCCTGACCATTGCACCTAAGCGCCTGCCCAATGCGATGAATTTTTCATCGTCACCCGACATGCCGAGCACATCAGCCATCTGCTCTTGATTAAGAGGCTTACCTGCTTTTTTAAGCTCTTCGATTAATTGTTCACGACTGGCTATTTCAAACGCGTATTGTCGCTGCGGCTTATCTCCCACAATGCTTGAATCTGAGCTTTTGTTCTTTCTTCCAGATCTAGCCGCAGATCTTTTCTTCTGGACAGTTTTCTCTTTTGATTTTTTTCCAGGTGCTATCAATGCCGGTCTACCGGAATTGCGCTTACCCGCTTTTTTCTTTCTTATTGTGTTGGCTTTCTTTTTCTTAGCCATAATTTTCTCTATTATTTTTATTTCCGGCATTAAGCGCCGCTAAACCCATTGGGCTGGCACTTCCGGTCTAAGGTGTTGTAAACAGTAGGCTGTTGACTAGTATTGTCAATGCATACTTCATATTTCTTACTCAACGCCCTACTTTCTTGTATTGCTCATTTTATAGCCAACCTTCCTATAGGTGGCTCAATGAAACGTAGTATTTAGTGGCGGAATATTGCTCTAGCTTCGGTGCTAGTAAGCTTGTTACTTTTTAGTGGTTCTAGTCCGCTTGTTGCTGCTCAAAAATACTCATATTGAGTACTGTGCATTTATGCGTTGGGTAATCTAGTGGCTAAATATGCAGCCTTTTCAAGCATGCATACTTAGCAGCAATTGTAATTCTTAAAATCTATTATGCTCTAAGTCTACGCACAGTGCATAGACGGTATTACTTATTCTTTAGTTGCGAATAACGCCTTTAGTTTTGATCAAACGGGTTTTCAAGCACAATAGTTTGCACCCGATCCGGGCCAGTTGACACCATATGAATAGGCGTTGCAGTCAATTCAGCCAGGCGATTAACATACGCTTTGGCGTTGCCTGGCAAGTTGTTCATATCGGTCACACCTTCGGTGTTCTCGGTCCACCCAGGCCACGACTCATACACAGGCACACAACGTGAAAACTGCTCGGCACCTGTTGGTAGATGTGTGATTTTTTGTCCGTCTAGCTCATAGCCGATACAGATTTTGATTTCTTCCAGGCCATCGAGTACGTCGAGTTTAGTGATACATAAACCACTAACACTGCTTAATGCACAAGCACGCTTTACCGCTATTGCATCAAACCAACCACAACGACGCTTGCGGCCTGTGGTTGCACCAAATTCGTGACCACGTTCACCCATGTATTGGCCTGCGGCATCATCAAGTTCGGTAGGGAATGGACCTGACCCAACACGTGTTGTGTAGGCCTTGGTAATACCCAATACGTATTGAATATCACGCGGTCCAATACCACACCCTGTTGCTGCTGCACCTGCTGTAGTGTTTGATGAAGTCACAAAAGGATAGGTGCCGTGATCAACATCAAGCAATGTACCTTGCGCACCTTCTAATAATATTTTTTCGCCCTTAAGCTGCGCCTGATTAAGCGTTTCTGCACAATCAATCACCATGCCTTTTAATTGTTCTGCAAACTCGAGACAAGACTTGTAAGTTGAGTCGACATCAACGGGATCACTGCTGTACAAGCCACTTAATAAGAAATTGTGAAACTCGAGCGCTGCTGCAATTTTTTTCAACAATACTTCAGGATGAAATAAATCTGAAACTCTAATCGCACGCCTTGCCACTTTATCTTCATAAGCGGGGCCAATGCCGCGCCCTGTTGTGCCAATGGCATCTTTATTCAGTGCGCGTTCTCGTGCCTGATCAACCGCTATGTGATAAGGCAGGATTAATACACTTGCATCACTAATTTTTATTCGATCACGAACGCTTACACCTGCCTCTTCTAAAGAATTTATCTCCTTAAAAAGCGCCTCTAAAGACAACACGACACCATTGCCAATAACACACTGAACGTTTTGGCGCATGATGCCAGACGGAATCAAATGCAATACCGTCTTCTGACCTTCTATAACCAGTGTATGGCCTGCATTATGCCCACCCTGATACCGAACTACATGGGCGGCATGCTCAGTTAACAAATCGACTATCTTGCCTTTGCCTTCGTCACCCCATTGAGTACCAAGAACAACTACGTTGTTCGCCATTCAAAAATTCTCCACAGACCACACGCCTTCGTTTTTTCGAATGGCACGATCACATAAAGACTGGTCTAAGCCAGTCAAATCAAAAATAACAACCTCGCCCCGGGCCCGTAATGAATCAACAAGTTGATAGAGCTTGGTGCAGTTATCATCTGGACACAATATGGCGCGCTTCGACGGCATATTGAAGTTAGTAGCGATCTGGTCTAATCCAACCAGGCGCATTAATAATTTTAAGTCAGTACTGTAGCCGGTTGCAGGTCGAGCTTTACCAAATGCCTCTCCAATGCCATCGTAACGACCACCGCGAGCAATTTCACTGCCAGAACCCGGGGTGTAAGCTGCAAACACAACGCCTGTGTGGTACTGATAGCCCCGAACTTCTGCTAGGTCAAAGTGCAAAGTAGTATTACTTGGCAGCGGTTGTAGCAAGTCACTTATTTGCTGCAATTCATCTAATGCAACCCGCATGAGTTGATCACTCGCTGCAGATCCAGAACCTAGCCCTGTACTTAAAGAAAGTTCTGCTTGGGCGCGCTCAAGTACAGCTTGATCACCATTCATGCTGCACAATCTGCACAACATTTGTTGGGTCGCATTGTCTAAACCAAGACTACTTGCAAAATTCTTAATATCGGGCACGGCTTTTTTTTGCAGTAGTGAAAAAAGCGCTGATTGATCAAGCTCCGTTAAACCGATTTGCGCACAAAGGCTGCGGAATACACCCACATGACCAAGGTCAATATGAATATCTTCAATGCCCGCACAACGCAATGTTGCAATCATTAGGCGAATTACTTCTACATCACTCTGTGGCCCAACATGGCCAAAAATTTCCGCACCTATTTGCAACGGTGCGCGATTCTTTTCCAGGCCATCAGTGTGCGCTCGCACAACCGTACCTAAATAGAAAAGCCGTGATACGTGATCTGCCGCCATTTGGTGTGCATCAATGCGTGCCACTTGCGGGGTCATGTCTGCGCGAACACCCATCATTTGACCACTTAGGGGATCAGCAACTTTAAATGTTTGGCGCTCAAAGTCTCTGCCGGTGCCGGACAATAGCGAGTCGAGAAACTCTACAAAAGGAGGCTCAACAGGCTGATAACCCCAACTAAGATGCAGATCGTAAATTGAGCGCCGCAAGCTCTCTAGTGCACGTGCTTGCGCAGGTAGCATTTCATCCATGCCATCAGGGAGCCGCCAAAGCGCGCGCGCTTCACTGTGATTCATCAGCGTACCAAGTGTAACAACAACGCACCAACCACCATAAAGCCCAAGCCGGTATATCGAATGCTGCGATCAGACATCATTCCCAGTTGCATGGCAGCCCGCCTGTAAGTAGACGGACTAATAGCAGGCAACACGCCTTCAATCACAATAACCAATGCCACGGCCGTAAGAACTTCAGTCATTACTGAGACTCTGTACCGTTGAAGTATCTGAAGAATTGCGAATCAGGCTTTATCAACAGCACATCATTAGCCCCACTGAACGTTGTTTTATAAGCATTCAAGCTTCGATAAAGACCATAGAATTCTGGATCTTTGCCGTACGCTTTAGCATAGACATCTGCGGCTTCTGCATCAGCCTCACCTCGAATCACTTGTGATTCATTATAAGCTTCAGCAAGCATGATTGAACGCTGTCGATTTGCATCAGCTTTAATACCTGCAGCGGTCTCACTACCTTTACTTCGCAAGTCTCGCGCTACTTTAGCTCGCTCTTGCTCCATTCGACTGTAGACCGATTCACGTACGTTATCTGGAAACTCGACTTTCTTGATTCGAACATCAAGCACTTCAACACCCAGCTGCGACTGCTTTGCCTGTTTATCTGCACCGGCAGCTACCTCAACCATAATGGCCAGGCGTTCACCGTAGATCACATCTGTGATTGTGCGCTTACCGATCGCATCTTTCATTCCCTTGCTTATAAACTGCGAAAGAAGGTTTTCAGCACGACGCAAATCACCACCTGTGGCTTTGAAGTAGTCTGTAGGCTGGACTATGCGCCACTTTACAAACGAATCTACTTCTAAGCTTTTCTTCTCACTGGTAAGCACCTGGCTTGCTTCTGCATCAATGTTCAAAATACGAGAATCAAACTTGTGAATAGTGTTAGCTAGTGGCCACTTGAAATGCAACCCCGGACCGTATTCTTTATCTTCTATCTCACCGAGAAACAGCTTAATAGCGCTTTCAGTTTGATGAACCACAAAAAAGGGTGCGATGGTGCTATTGACTGATATCGCTAACAACGCTACCGCTAAAGCGATAAAAATGCCTTTTAACATTAGTTGTTACCTCTTGAGCGAGTGCGATTACTATCGTTTATACGTGGTGTAACCTGGGTAGAAGGACTAACGTACTCGTTTGGTGATTGGTTAATAGGTTTTGGCAAATTATTATTATTTGAGCCCGCTCCTATTAACTTATCAATTGGCAAGTACATCATGTTGTTGCCGCTATCCCCGGTACCGATCATTACCTTACTGCTGTTCGAAAGCACCGATTCCATTGATTCAATGTAGAGTCTTTCTTTGGTAATCTCTGGTGCCTTGGCATACTCAGTTAGCAAAGATTCAAAGCGCGCTGCTTCACCTTGTGCGGCATTGACTACCTCAGATTTATAAGCACGCGCTTGTTCAAGCGCAATAACGGCCTCACCACGAGCTTGTGGTAATACGCCGTTCTTATAAGTTTCAGCTTCATCAATAATACGCTGCTGATCTTCTCGAGCTTTTACTACATCGTCAAAAGCCATTTTAACTTCGGCTGGTGCTTCTGCGCGCTCAAGGTTGAAGGCTGTGACCGTAATGCCAGCATTGTAGGCATCAAGATTTTGTTGAATCTTTACCTGTGTCTCTTCAGCCAGTACCACACGACCTTCGGTTAACACGGTATCCATAAGTGTTTGACCAACAGTATCGCGCAACGCACTTTCAGCCGCTTGCTTGATAGTGAGGTCTGCGTTCTGAACGTTAAACAGATAATCCGCCGCCTCATCTAGCTTGTAGTTAACCGCTACATCTATGACGACGATATTTTCATCACGGGTCAGGATATTCTGTTGCCGCAATGGCACAGAACGGTTTTGATCAACGTTCACACGTTGAAATTTTTGTACCGGCCACGGGATATGCCAATGTGGTCCGGGCAGTGTGGTTTTAACGTACTTACCGAATTGCGTAACAACGCCACGTTCAGCAGGTTGCACAATATAAATACCACTGAGCAACCACAGCACACCGAGAACGAGCCCGATCGCCATTAGCCCGATGGAACCGAGCCTGCCTGGGAATTTGAAGTCACCCCCACCGCCAGAATTACCAGAGCCGCCGGCACGCTTGCCACCGAAGATGCCTTCCAGCTTCTTCTGCAGATTACGAAAAACCTCGTCTAGATCAGGCGGTCCGCTATCGTTTTTTTTGTTACCCCAGGGATCGTTATTATTACCCCCCGGCTCATTCCAGGCCATGGCCCACTCCGAATTAGTTTTTAAAACAGCAACTTGCTGAATGTTTAGTGTGTGATTTGGTGATTTGTTACGACTATGTTTATGCAGGCCGAGCCGCTAAGTTTAGGCCGCAGACTGTTAGGTATCAAGGATGAATGTGGTCAAACCGGATGCTTTGCAAGCTCTGCATCTACTCCAGTTTGCTTTATAAACCGATGCCAGTCGTGTTCAGCTATCTCTAAACGCATTATAAACTCGCCACCGGTGCCAATTTCTTCTTGTTTAACAGCATCTTTTTCGTACAGCATCGCCCGCTCCTTCCCTTGTTTAGCGCTGAGCGTTAACCAACCCTCACGGCGCAGCGGTTGTACCCGCGCCGCAATCCGAGCAAGGAGATCTTCGATTCCTTCGCCGGTTACTGCCGAGACCGCCACGGCATCTTCACCCAGGCATTCATCAAGCAACTGGTTACGCTCAGTCGAATCCAGTAGGTCTATTTTATTCAAGACCAATATTTGCGGTACATCTGCGCCAATTTCTTTTAATACTTGCTCTACTTGTTCTCTTCGTGTCTCACGCAGTGGATCAGAGGCGTCTACGATATGAAGCAAAACCGTTGCCTCACGTGTTTCTTGCAGAGTTGATCTGAACGATTCGACCAATGCGTGTGGCAACTTACTGATGAAGCCTACTGTATCCGCTATGACTGCGTGCCCACCCACACCTAGATCCAGCTTACGAATTGTCGGGTCGAGCGTAGCGAATAACTGATCAGCAGAGTACACCACCGAGTCTGTTAAACGATTAAATAAAGTTGATTTACCGGCGTTGGTATAACCCACCACTGAAATAGTCGGCAGTTCGTTTTTCTTACGATTGCGCCTGCCCTGCTCACGGCGAGAGTCTACCCGGTCCATGCGCTTTGTGATCTGTTTTATTCGAGCCCCGATCAAGCGCCGGTCAGTCTCTAGCTGCGTTTCACCCGGTCCACGCAATCCGATACCACCTTTTTGCCGCTCCAGGTGAGTCCAACCGCGAACCAGCCGGGTCGATAAATGCTCAAGCTGCGCAAGCTCCACTTGCAGCTTGCCCTCGTGAGAGCGAGCACGTTGCGCAAAAATATCTAAAATCAATCCGGCACGATCAAGCACCCGGCACTGTAAGAGTGATTCTAGATTGCGTTCCTGACTGGGGGACAAAGCATGGTCAATGATAACAAGATCGGCTTCTGCCTCGCGCACAAGCTCTTCGACTTCTTCAGCCTTGCCGGTACCAAGAAAATATCGTGGGTGCGGGCTCCTGATTTTCACAGACACAGTGCCAACAATATTGGCTTGCGTCGATTTAACCAGTTCTAGAAATTCACCGGGGTAGTTGTCTTCTCCGTGGAGCTCTATATTGACAACAACACACTCGTTTCCGCCCTCTACGCGATCAAACAATGTGCAACCTGGCTTCCATGCTAGCTTTCAGCAGCTTCGTTTTCCTCAGCGGTCGGTGGAACCATTTTTACCGCTCGTGACGGCACAATGGTTGAGATCGCGTGCTTGTACACCATTTGGCTAACAGTATTCTTTAACAACACGACGAACTGATCGAAAGATTCAATCTGGCCTTGCAGCTTAATGCCGTTGACCAAATAAATAGACACCGGCACACGCTCCTTGCGGAGGGTGTTCAGGAAGGGTTCTTGTAGAGATTGCCCTTTTGCCATGTCTTCACTCCTTATATTATTATTCTTAACGCAGGATGGCGGACTGGCTCGTTGCCCTGCGAATAGTCTGATGCCTAAACATCTGACACAACCCACTCGCGCATATCGCAAGTTGTGTCGGGTACCGTGCTGGAATTGTTACCTATCGTTAACAAGGTGTCAATTTCATTCCAGATGATGCTAGCGGATTCAGATGCATTTACCCGAAAGGTAACAAAATTTTACTTACTCATAACGCCCGAACCCCACTCAAAGATGACATATCCACCTTCAACCTTACCTATTTTGTTTCTATTTAGCAGAGCACGGGGAATTTACAAGCCCATTATCCATTGTGCGCGAGCAATGTTTCTAAGACAATCTAAACTTTCTATCCATTGAGCGTGCCGTATGTCTGTCTACCAAAGCTTGTACCAACGATCTATCAGCGAAAAAGAAGCTTTTTGGCTTGAAGCGGCAAAAGACATTCACTGGGATCAATTCCCAACAGTCGTGTTAGATGATTCAAACCCACCGTTTTACCGTTGGTTTCCAGATGGGCGAACCAATGCGTGCTACAACGCCGTCGATGTCCACGTTGAAAACGGCCGCGCCGATCAGACGGCGATCATTTACGACAGTCCAATTACCGATCAAGCGTCAAAGCTAAGTTATCGTGAATTACAAATCAGGGTTTCTAAGGTCGCCGGTATGTTGTTGCAAGGCGGGGTCGTTGCGGGTGACCGAGTCATTGTTTATTTACCCATGATTCCCGAAGCGGTTATTGCCATGCTGGCATGCGCTCGAATTGGCGCTATACACAGCGTCGTTTTTGGTGGCTTTGCAGCCAACGAGCTGGCTGTAAGAATTGACGACTGCAAGCCTAAAGCAATTCTTGCAGGATCATGCGGCATAGAGCCTGGCCGCATAGTTGAATACAAACCACTACTTGATCAAGCGATTGAGCTTGCCACACACAAACCCGACCATTGTTTTATCTGGCAACGCGATCAAGCCCAGGCTGCCATGGATCACGAGCGCGATGTTGACTGGAAAGAAGCAGAAAGGGCTGCACCCGAAGCCAGCTGTGTCGCGCTTGAAGCAAACCATCCGTTGTACATTTTATATACATCAGGCACCACTGGCGCACCTAAAGGGGTTGTGCGTGATACTGGCGGCAGTATCGTATCGCTTAAGTGGACAATGAAAGGCATTTACGGTGTTGAGCCCGGTGATGTCTACTGGGCTGCTTCAGATGTAGGGTGGGTGGTTGGACACTCCTATATTGTGTACGCGCCACTTTTTCATGGCAACACTACGGTGTTATACGAAGGCAAGCCAGTAGGCACTCCTGACCCCGGTGCATTTTGGAGAGTCATTTCAGAGCACAACGTTAAAGTACTATTTACAGCCCCCACTGCGTTTCGAGCGATAAAAAAAGAAGACCCCACAGGTGAGTACTTAAAAAAATACGACATCTCTAACCTGAATTATTTATTCCTTGCCGGTGAAAGATGCGACCCACCCACTCTTGCATGGGCTCAAGAAAAATTAAAAGTTCCAGTGATCGATCACTGGTGGCAAACAGAGACAGGCTCTTCAATTTGTGCCAACTATGCTGGCATTGAACTATTACCTATTAAATCAGGCTCACCCACCTTGCCTGCTCCTGGTTACAACTTAAAGGCACTCGACCCGGATGGCGTAGAGTGCAAGGCAGGAGATATCGGCGCATTGGTTGTTGAGTCACCTCTGCCACCTGGCACCTTCCCAACCTTATGGAACGCACCCGAACGCTTTGTTGATTCTTACTTTAAGAATTATCCAGGTCACTATGAAACCGGGGATGCAGGCTACATAGATGAAGACGGTTATATATTTGTGATGGCACGCACTGATGATGTTATTAACGTTGCCGGGCACAGACTATCAACAGGTGCGATGGAAGAAGTATTAGCTGGCCACCCTGATGTAGCAGAGTGTGCCGTAATGGGAGCGGCAGACACGCTAAAAGGACAAGTGCCAGTCGGCTTGCTGGTGTTGAATTCAGGCTGTGATCGAAGTAGCACAGACATTTGCGCTGAAATAATTAAAAAGGTTCGTAGCGAAATCGGGCCAGTTGCCGCCTTCAAAAGCGCTGTAATTGTTAAGCGCTTACCCAAGACTCGCTCAGGTAAAATCCTGCGTGGCACGATGAGCTCAATTGCTGATGGTCGCGAATGGAAAATGCCTGCCACAATAGATGATCCCGCTATACTTGATGAAATCTCCGATGCGTTAGCCCAAATTGGCTACCCTCAGTCGTCAGAACAATAGCTAACTCATATTACATTTGCATTCACCGTGATGCTTGCACGATATCAATCACAGGCTTTCACGTTGCAGCAACTAGTCACAAATAGGTAAACACTCAATATGCAATCAATCGATCAAGCATTACTTGAACGGCGTGAGGCAGCGCGTCTTGGCGGTGGTCAGGAAAGAATTGATAAGCACCATGCCAAAGGAAAGCTCACCGCACGTGAGCGCATAGAGGTTTTACTAGACGACGATAGCTTCAAAGAATCAGACATGTTCGTTGAACATCGCTGTGTTGACTTCGGCATGCAAGATCAAAAGATCCCGGGTGACGGTGTTATTACCGGCTGGGGCACAATTAATGGTCGCATGGTGTTTGTATTTAGCCAGGACTTCACCGTTTTTGGTGGCTCCCTCTCTGAAGCCCATGCGGAAAAAATCTGCAAGGTTATGGATCAGGCAATGAAAGTTGGCGCGCCTGTTATTGGCTTAAATGACTCAGGCGGTGCCCGCATACAGGAAGGCGTTGCATCCCTTGGTGGTTACGCAGAAGTATTCCAACGCAATGTATTAGCCTCTGGTGTAGTGCCACAAATATCTATGGTAATGGGCCCATGCGCCGGTGGTGCAGTGTATTCCCCTGCCATGACTGACTTCATTTTTATGGTGCGTGATACTTCTTATATGTTCGTCACAGGCCCTGAAGTCGTTAAAACAGTCACCCATGAGGAAGTCACCCATGAAGAACTCGGTGGCGCTGAAACTCACGCTACTGTTTCTGGTGTGTGCGACATCGCTTTCGAAAACGAACTCCATGCACTTCGCAAATTACGTGAGTTCTATGACTTTTTGCCACTTAACAACCGCGAAAAACCACCGACCAGGCCCTGTGCAGATCCGATTGATCGACGCGAGGTTTCTTTAAACACTTTAGTACCCGACAATCCCAATCAACCTTACGACATACATGAACTTATTTATAAAGTTGTAGATGACAACCACTTTTTTGAAATACAACCAGACTATGCAAAAAACATTATTATTGGCATGGCGCGTATGGACGGTAAAACTGTAGGCATTGTTGCCAATCAACCTTTAGTGTTAGCGGGTTGCCTTGATATTAAATCATCAATAAAAGCAGCTCGCTTTGTACGCTTTTGCGATGCCTTTAATATTCCCATAGTAACGTTTGTCGATGTACCAGGGTTCTTGCCGGGTACTGCACAAGAGTACGGAGGCATTATTAAGCACGGTGCTAAACTGCTTTTCGCGTATGCAGAGTGCACAGTGCCAAAAATTACTATCATCACACGTAAAGCTTACGGTGGGGCTTACGATGTAATGGCTTCAAAACACCTACGTGGCGATGTTAACCTTGCCTGGCCCAACGCTGAAATTGCCGTAATGGGCCCGAAGGGTGCGGTAGAGATTATTTTCAGAAAAGACATTGGCGATGCTGAAAAAATCGAACGCCGCACCGAAGAGTATCGTGAAAAATTTGCCAACCCTTACATAGCAGCAAGTCGTGGATACATTGATGATGTCATCAAACCAGACGGCACTCGAAAACACATTTGCCAATCACTGGATATGCTAGCTAACAAGCAGCTTGAAAATCCTTGGCGCAAGCACGACAACCTACCCCTTTAATCATCCACCATAATCGATCGAAATAGAACGAACTATGTTTTCAAAAATACTGATTGCTAACCGTGGTGAAATTGCTTGTCGCGCGATGCGCACTGCAAAAAAAATGGGTATAGCGACTGTCGCCGTGTATTCAGACCCTGATCGCACCGCACTGCACACACTAACCGCCGATGAAGCAGTGCACATTGGCGCTGCCGCCTCTGCTGAAAGCTACTTATCAATTGATAAAATTATTCAAGCTTGTAAAGACACCGGCGCTGATGCGGTTTATCCGGGTTACGGCTTTTTGTCCGAAAATTCAGAGTTCGCGTCAGCGCTTGAAGCCAATAACATTGCTTTCATTGGCCCGGGCCAATATGCGATTGAATCCATGGGCGATAAAATCACTTCTAAGAAAATCGCTATAGAAGCTCGTGTGAATACTGTCCCCGGGCACACCGATATAATTACCGATGCGAATCATGCATTAAACATTGCCAATGGCATTGGCTACCCGGTAATGCTAAAAGCCAGTGCTGGCGGTGGCGGCAAAGGTATGCGAGTCGCCTATAACGACGACGAATGCAAAGAAGGCTTTGAACGCGCCAGCAATGAAGCTAGAACAAGCTTTGGCGATGATCGCATTTTCATTGAAAAATTTATCGAAAAGCCGCGCCACATTGAAATACAAGTACTGGCAGATAAACACGGCAATACACTCTATTTAAACGAACGCGAGTGCAGCATTCAACGACGCCATCAAAAAGTTATTGAAGAGGCACCTTCACCGTTCCTGGATGAGGCCACCCGACGCGCCATGGGTGAGCAATCTTGCGCTTTAGCTAAAACGGTTCAGTATCACTCGGCCGGTACTGTTGAATTTATTGTTGATGCCAATCGCAACTTCTATTTTCTTGAAATGAATACTCGATTACAAGTTGAGCACCCGGTTACTGAAATGATTACCGGGCTCGACTTAATAGAAGAAATGATTCTTATTGCCGCTGGTGAAAAACTTAAACACCAGCAATCAGATATTGGCATTAACGGTTGGTCTATGGAGGCGCGTGTATATGCCGAGAATCCATTCCGTGAGTTTCTGCCATCAACAGGCCGTGTAAAAAGATACGTTGAACCCACAGCTACACCGAATGTTCGTGTTGATAGTGGTGTTTATGAAGGTGGTGAAGTTTCTATCTACTACGACCCAATGATCTCAAAACTAATCACTTGGGCTGCAAGCCGTGAAGAAGCTATTAATCACATGCAAACTGCGCTTGACCAATACCAGATTGATGGTGTGACTACGAACATTCCATTTTTATCAGCACTGTTTGATCATAAAGATTTCAGAGACGGTGATTTTTCCACCCACTTTATTGAACAACACTACCCGGAAGGCTTTAGCCGTACGCAAGTCACCAACACCGACCAACATCATCAGCATGCAGCGGCTGTGGTCTCGCGTTTTTTACAACAACAAATAGAAAAGGCAATCAGTGGCACCATGCGGCCACCTGTCACGACAAACACACTTGCATTAGTAGTAATTGATAATGGCGAGTTGTATCCCATTCAGGTGACTCAAACTGGCGATACCACTTTTGAACTGCAAAGCGAAAATAAAGTCACGCAATTAACAACAGACTGGAAGCCAGCGCAATCAATGTTCAACGCCCAAATAGATGATTGCAGCGTGGCATTGCAATGGCGACGTACCAACTTAGGCTGCGAGATAAGCAACGCTCAACATGTTGTAGAGTTACAAGTCATGTCACCGCGCGCTGCATCAAAACACCATTACATGCCTATCCGCAAAGAGATCGACACCTCTAGCATGCTGCTTTCACCTATGCCTGGGCTATTGGTTGATGTATTAGTTAAAGAGGGAGATACCGTTCGCGCAGGTGATTCACTCGCAGTAGTAGAAGCCATGAAAATGGAAAACGTTCTCAAAGCAGAGCGCAACGGCACTATAGCCACTATATTTGCAAGTGCCGGCAACACCCTGGATGTTGATCAACAAATATTGGAATTTGAAACACCATGATTGGCAAACTAAACCACGTAGCGATTGCAGTCAGTGACCTTGAATCAGCAACAGCCGTTTATAGAGATACACTTGGTGCCGCTGTCACTGAAGCCACTGACTTACCAGAGCACGGTGTTACAACTGTATTCGTTGAACTGCCGAACACTAAAATAGAATTACTAAAGCCCTTTGGCAAAGACTCTCCCATTCAACGCTTCTTAGATAAAAATCCAGACGGTGGCATTCACCACCTTTGTTACGAGGTAGACGATATCAATCAAGCGATTGACAATATGGTATCTCAAGGCGCGCGCGTGCTGGGAGACGGAAAACCAAAGACAGGCGCTCATGGCAAGCCCGTGGTTTTTCTTCACCCAAAAGACTTTTGTGGAACATTGGTTGAGCTAGAGCAAGTGTAGAGACGCAGCTTTTCCTAAAATAATTGCCAACCTGACTCGAGTTTTGGGGTAAAATTTCAGCCCGCTTTCGCAGTCAGGAAACCCCGCATGGCATTTCAAGTAGATGGTAAATTACACAAAATATTCGAAACTGAACAAAAATCTGAGAAGTTTCGCGCACGCGAGTTTGTGATCGAGATAGTCGATGGCAACTACCCTCAAATGGTCAAGTTTCAGCTTACTCAAGATAAGTGCGAACTTATTGACGACTACAACGAAGCAGATGAAATCACCGTTCACTTCAACTTGCGCGGTCGTGAGTGGAACGATAGATACTTTACCAATCTAGATGCCTGGAAAATTGAAACAGCGGGTGCCGCAAAGCCTGCCCCTAGCAAGCAAAGCAGTAAGCCCAGTGGCGAAAAAGTACCTGATGGCGATTACCCTGAGCTAAACGCCACACGCGAAGATTTTGCTGACGACATACCGTTCTAGGCAAACTATAAAAATTCAAAATCTATAAGTAAAAACGGCGTGTAACTCTTAGAGCTACACGCCGTTTTTATAACGCCTTTTTATTCCACTGTTTACGTTTCAGTATACAAAATCTTAAGCAGCTGCTACCCGACGGATGGCCGCATCTAGCACATCAACAATTTCATCTAAGTCTGCTTGTGTACAGATTAATGCAGGACTCAAGCAAAGTGTATTGTTGAAGGTTTCAAAGCTACGGTTAGTGCGACCAATAATCACACCGTGTGCCATACAATCACTGGCAATTGCAGCAAGAACAGATTCATCAACAGGCTCTTTGGTTTTTCGATCAAGCACGAGCTCTAGCCCAACAAACAATCCTACACCGCGAACGTCGCCGATTATTTCGTGCTTGTCTTTTAATTCGTGCAAACGCCCAATTAAGTAATCACCCATTTTGGCAGCGTTTTCGACGAGGTTTTCCTCTTCGATTATTCGAATATTTTCAAGTGCTGCAGCAGGCCCGGAAGCACAGCCACCGAATGTGCTGATATCGCGAAAGTGACTCATCGGGTTTGCAGGGTCTTCTTTGAATCGTTCAAAGATCTCTTCTGTCGTGACGGTGCAAGAAATTGCGGCGTAGCCGCTGGCTAAGCCTTTAGCCATAGTGACAAAATCTGGCTTGATACCGTAATGCTGATACCCAAACCACTTACCCGTTCGACCCAGACCACAAACGACTTCGTCCATATGAATCAATACGTTGTACTTTTTGCAGATCTCCTGAATAGTTTCCCAATACCCTTCAGGTGGCGGTATAACACCACCGCCTGCAGTGATTGGCTCAAGTACAACTGACCCAACAGTCTCAGGGCCTTCAGCTAAAATGACTTTTTCAAGTTCGCGGGCTGCTGTTTCACCGTAGTTGTCAATATCACCATAAGCGCTTCTGTACTCAAGACAGTCTGGCATCATGACAAACCCTGGAGCAAATGGGCCGTATTGATCTTTGCGTTGTGAGTGACCGCAAGAGCTCAAAGCACCGATCGTTGTACCGTGATAATCACGATCACGATAAATAATTTTATGCTTTACACCGTTGTTCTCAATAGCGGCTAACTGACGCACCATTTTGTAGGCTTTCTCATTTGCCTCTGAACCAGAGTTCGAATAATAAACGCGGCTCATACCCGGCATTTTATCGATCAGTTTTTTAGCGCACATAGCCGCTGGTACGTTACCTGCCGACCCTGCGAAGTAACACATCTGAATGAGCTGGTCACGCACAGCATTGGCGATACGCTCTTGTCCATATCCTACGTTTACTGTCCATACACCGCCCGATACGGCATCTATAAATTCTTTGCCTTCAGCATTTTTTACCCGCATGCCAGAGCCGCTGATCATGACCGGCGGCTTACTGGTTTCGTAAGGCTTATGTTGAGTCAGATGATGCCAGACGTGCGCCTGATCGTTGTCGACTACTTCATCTAGATCAATTTGTGGAGTATCAAGACTCATGGGATTCCCTCAGTCTAGGGCCGTATAGGCCCGAATAACGCTAGATTGCCGAAAACACCACTGCGTAGATAGCGACACAAGCAGCTTTCCAGCTGGTCCAGCACCCATACCAGCAGATAGCGCATGAAGACGGTCACAAAATCAGGTAACTACCATCGGCCACACGTAGTCCTGACCACAATATTGATCTGAGAACATACAGGCTTGATGACTTTACTGTGCTTTTGCCAGCAAGCGCTTCGCAATACCGAAGCAGTTCAGAAAATTTTCTCGGGATTCATAATATTTTGTGGATCTAACGATGATTTAATCATACCCATAAAATCTACGGTGTCTCCAAGCTCCTGTCTCAAATACGACTTCTTGCCCTGCCCTATTCCATGCTCTCCAGTGCAGGTACCACCCATCGAAATGGCCCGCTGACTGAGCCGTTCTGCAAACGCCTTAGCTGCGTTTAGTTCCGCAGCGTTTGCCATATCGACAAGGACCGCTGTATGGAAATTGCCATCACCTACATGGCCCACAATGGGAGCCAGTAGATTGTGCCGCTCTAGATCTTTACGGGTTTCCTCTACACATAAAGCTAGCTGCGAGATCGGAACGCATGCATCCGTCACTATTGCTTCAGTACCAGGCTTTAAAGCTCTTGCAGCCCAATAGGCATCGTGCCGTGCCTGCCATAGCTTGGTGCGATCTTCAGTGTTAGCAGTCCATTGAAAGTCAGAGCCTCCAAACTCCTGGATAATGTCGTTGAAAATTTCTGACTGTTCTTTGGTTGAAGCTTCACTGCCATGAAACTCTACAAATAACGTTGGTTTTTCGGGCAACGATAATTTTGAGTAAGCGTTACAAGCACGCACCTGAACTTGATCAAGCATTTCGATCCGTGCAATCGGCACCCCGTACTGAATGGTTTGTATAGTGGCACGGCAAACAGACTCTATATCCGGGAAATTACATACCCCACCGACTATTGACTCTGGCAGCCCGTGTAATTTTAAAGTGAGCTCTGTAATTACTCCCAGGGTACCCTCGGCACCGACCATCAAACGGGTGAGGTCATAACCTGCAGAGGTTTTTTTCGCGCGACTTGCGGTGGTAATTTCTCGACCATCGGCCATCACCGCCTTAAGACTTAGTACGTTGTCTTTCATGGTGCCATAGCGCACCGCGTTAGTACCTGAAGCACGGGTTGATGCCATACCGCCGATACTGGCATCAGCACCCGGGTCTATTGGAAAAAACAAGCCTGTGTCACGCAGATGTTCGTTAAGCGCTATTCGCTTAACTCCGGGCTGAACGGTAACGGTTAGATCATCTTGATCGACTTTCAATATTTTATCCATTGAAGACATATCAATGCAGACACCGCCCGCGGGTGCATTTAGCTGCCCCTCTAAAGATGAGCCAGCGCCAAAAGCAATCACCGGGCAACGATGCTCTGCACAGACTTGTACCACCCAAATGACATCATCTGCTGACTCTGCCATTACCACCGCATCGGGTGGCTGATTTTCCAGGTAGGTTGTGGTGTGACCATGCTGCTCACGAATTGATTTGCCAGTGAGAAATCTGTCACCAAAACGCTGATGAAGAATATCTAGCGCCAGAGTTGTATCCCGTTCTTTAGTTTCAGCCATATTCGTTTAAATACATGGGTTTATCGATGCCATAGCGGCGAAGCGCCTGGCCAGTTTAACGTGAGCTAATCAAGTTTACTGTATTAATGACGCCTACTTAATAAAGCATGCCATTTTCTGGTTAGGTATAAAATGATAACTGCAGCAAGAAATCTTACTCTCGTTCTCGGGCTTGCCGCCTCATCTTTCGCTTGGTCAGCTACCTATCAGTACGAAGCCATCTCAGACTTCACTGACATCAATGCGGGCGAAGTTCCGTATTACATACATGGTAACGTCAGAGCGCTCGCGATAAACGCAGCCATTGAAAGCTATCGAGAGAAGTTTGCACGCGCCAGCACAGTGTTTGAACAAAGCTCTGGCCTTTATGATGTCACTATTACCACACTAGGTGAAATTGATGGTGATGGCGAATACCGATTCCTTGTAAACGATGAAGTAATAGGCGCCGCAGTTAATGCGCCCACAGACCTGGACTATAGCCCTCAATACCATACGTTTGAAAATGTCAGCATACCGGCGGGCGCTACTATCTCGGTTGAATCCAGCGCAGTATCAAACGGCCAGGTACCCGAAGGTGACGCTTACGCTTTCGCACGCGGCAGATGGATCAATCTGTCAATCACAACAGTCGAAGAAGACAGCGCAACGCCGGACCCGTTAGAGACTATCGACTTAGTGCTATCACTTACAACCAACAGTGAATCCGTTAACGCAGGCGATATCATTAACTACACAGTTGAAGTTGAAAACACTTCAGAAGAGATTACAGCGACTAACCCTATAATCTCAATCACCTTACCGGCAGGGCTTAGTGAAGTTACCAGTGACAACTGCAGCCAATCAGCTAACAATCTAACATGCACGCTTTCTGAGATCGCACCTTCCGACGCCGCTATTGTTAATGTTAGCGCACGTGCCGAGACGACTGGTAGCTATCAGGCCATTGCCTCCGTACAAGCAGATCAAAGTGACCCTAATCTGCAGAACAATAGCGATAATGCGAGCAGCACCGTTAATGCTATTGTACCTGTTGACACCTCTGTTGATTTAGCCCTAAATATAAGTGCCAATTCGAGTCAGTTTAAAGTGGGTGATACAGCCACCTTCACTGTTGTTATGACTAACCTCCATACAGACAACATTGCGACTGCCCCGATAGTTAATATTGCACTCCCTGGCTCATTGCAATTCATAGCAAGCAACACGTGTGTACCCGGCACACAAACACTAGTGTGTAACATTGAAGAGCTTGCACCTGAATCTGAAAGCGTAGTTATTGTTACTGCACTAGCAAAGCAAATTGATAGTACTACTGAAGTGATTGCAGTAGCAGATACCGCACAAACAGATACAAATCCAGACAATAACGAAGCGCGAATCAGCAGCAATATTATACCTGCAGTCGTGCAACCCGTTGAGCCAACTCCACAAGAAGTTCCAGCCACTGAAAGCCCTGAAAGAAAAACCACTAACGGCGGTGGATCATTGAGCACACTATCACTAGTGTTTTTCGCGATCGTTGTTGCGTGGCGTCGCCAACGGTACAGCTAAAAGCACAATCAAAGCCACCAACAAAGCATTACAGATATAAGCGATGTACTCACAACACCCGCCAAAGTGACTAGCGCCACACGCCCAAGCAATAGCGACTCTGCACCAGACTGACCCACAATACTTGCTGCAAATATTAGGCGGCCGGGTGACGCCAACGTCACGTTGCTACCAGCAGCGTTTTGCGCTGCCGCTATAGCATCTTTCGGCAAACTGAGTTCAGTGGCAACGGTTACTTGTAGATCCATAAATAATGCATTAGATGCTGTATTGCTGGCTGTTAAAAAGCCACCCAGAGCACCTATCATTGGCGCTGCTAACGGATAATAGCCACTAGTCGCCTGCGCTATACCGAGCGCTATACTTTGCGTCATGCCGGAGTCTGTCATAAGTTGCCCCAGCATCACAAAGCTACCAACAGCAAGTGTCGCGAGCCACCATTGCCGAACGGCTGCGACGATTAACTGATATGCATTTTTACGAGCTTGATTAAAAAGCAATAAACCCACTAGTGCGGATAGCAATAAATAGGTACCGGCATGATAAAACGGCGCAATACTTAATCCAGTGAAAACTTTAAGCTCTATACTCTGAAGCGAGTGTTTTAGCTCTGGTATTAAGCGGGTTAAACACAATGACAACATTAAAACCACAAACGGAAAAAACGCTGCAAACGGAAATTGCTCCTGGGCTCTGGCTTCACCGCTTGATGCCACAATGACTGCAACCGCAACAACAAGCAAACCTGCCAGACAACCCGCAAGCTCAACCCCGACCAGTAAAGTACATATCAGTAGTAAAAAAGACAAACCAGCAGAATAAACACATAGCAACATCAACGCACGCCGCGATAATAAATCGCTGATGCGCAAGGCAAAATATCCAAATAGCATTGTAACGGGCAAGGCAAAGAGCGCGCACAGTGCACCAAGCCGAACTTCAGAAACACCTGAGAGCTCCGCCCCTACGAGGGTACCTATCGCTAACGCTCCCCAAGGCACAGCGCACTGACCCAGTAACGCTAACACCGCAGCTTGCATTGGCGCGTAACCCAACGCCATAAATAAGGGGGCTACCACGACTATACCGACCCCAAAGCCCGTTGCAGACTCAAAAAACACTGACGCACCAAATACCAGCGCAAACAATCGGTGCACTGGTTCATCAATGGAGCGCAATATTGATTCAGCTATTTTGTTCAACGCCCCGCCTTGATCCAAGACGCGGTAGAGCAAAACCCCACCCAACAGAATCAACGAAATATTTAGAGTATTAAAAACCCCATATTGCAATGAACGCCCAAATAGCGGCATGCCGATTTGATAGGTAGGCCATGTCAATATTATGGCTATCGTGCACACTATGCCGATCAAGCCGGCACGCAAAGCCGACTGTTTAAACAACGCTATTGCCAGTACCGACAACAGCAACGGTATTAGCGCAAAGAAAAGGGTCATTTTTTAAGGCGCTCGGTGAGGCTTAACAAACCAGACGTAAGGCAAATAACTGAAATCAACCACTTTAGTTTACTCAAGTAAATACAACGTACGGCTATAGCCACTAACAAAATTGCGCCGATCTTTCCGGTGGATTTGTGCTCGCGAGCTATCCCCTTCCAAAGACTAAGTCCAAATTGATCACTCAGTTCACTATTCGGCCCAGGCACATCAAGCAAATGGCTGGCGGTACGATACCAATAAGTAAGACTCGCTAATTTTGGCAGGTTTGCAAGGGCAAAAAGGCCACTTACTTGCAACGCTAAGCCTTCCTACTGCGCATTTACGAAACTACTACAAACGCTGTGCCCATGCTACGAAATAATTCTCCAACCACCTTGCTTGTCGCGCTGACTATCTGCAGCGCCATGGTGGCTGGTTGCGCCCCGAGCTCGGCAATTGTAAACACTGAAAACGCCGTAAAAACCAGAGTTGAAAACACACAGCCTGAATCGATTACTGAGTTGCCAATACAAGCGTGGTACCAAGAAGCTAAAAATACTGTTAGCGCTGAACTCAAAGCCGATCTTTCAAAAATTGATTTATCTGTGACAGATTCCCAAGGCATAGCGCTGCACGCAAAGACGAGCTTAATGGGGGCGCTAGCGCATGATCTCAATAACACCAAGTTTACGGAAACACTGGTCAATAATATTCTTTCGCTACAAACAGAATCGGTATTGGCAATCTACGCACCGACAGCAGAAGCAATTTTGCTACACGATAGTAACTTAAACAAATACCTCGAGGCGCGCCAAGGAGGCTACAAAGAGGCCTTCCAGGCGCTACTTATTCACGAGCTTGTCCATGCAGCGGATGATATAAACCACAACGCCTTTAAGCATGACGCTATGTCTTATCAAGAGGTATTCGCGAAATCTGCTGTGGTCGAAGGCCATGCACAGTGGCAAACAAGAAAAATCTGCAAAAAGCTTCAATGCGAACAAGCTTTTGAGCAGTTAAATAACTACATGTTTGCCACAAGCTCACCAGATGATCCGGCCCTTGAGTACGTACAAAGTCGCAGCTTCAAAAATCTAGAGTTCGTATACAAGGAAGGCGAACGATTTATCGACCAACTTAAACAGCGTAAAAACAGTGAATCCGCGATCTCTCTTGCTTTCAAAAAGCCTCCCAGAGACTCCATACAGATCATTGACCCGGCTTCATTTCCGAATACTGAACGTGAAAAACTCAACGATGCTTTAAGCTCAGTAATTGAAAACACCAATAAACCCTGGCGAAAAGATAGCACCGAAAGCCTACGAAGAAACGTATTGGCCGCCGCTGCATTTAGTATTAATCCTTCTGCAAGACAACCTATCATCAATTTTTATACATCTAAAATCCTTGCAGCTACCAAACATGAATACTATGAGCAAGGCAGTGATACGGCAATACCAGTGGCGGTAATAGCCCTACAAACTGACTCAAATGAAACGGCTAGAAAAACTGCCTCTTTGATATTTGACAGTACACTTTCAACGTATAATCAATTGACCGGCAAACTAGTCAACATTGGTCATTGGGACAAAGACTTCCACAGTGCAGGCGTACTTAATCAAAAGGTCAACCAACAAGCCGATCAAACCACTATTGAAATGTACACTGCCAGCGGATACATAAACAATGGCCTGGTGAACGCCGAATACCCGGTTGAAATAGTGACCGCCATCAGTGGAAAATACTTAATACATATAGATGGCCGCTACGTTCACGGCCAGCAAGATCTTATGCAATTTGCTGGACAACTATTACTGGCAATGCAGAAACAAGCTATTTAATCTTCTTGTTGATTTCAGTATTTAGAACTTATCTTCTACAGCAACCAATGTACGCCTGGTGTCTCCGATACGCTGCGTAAATCTACAGCGATCAAAGTACTCAAGTATCTCTACCACCAGGTTTCTCCCAACCCCTGACTTGTCGCGAAAGGCAGCAACAGTCAGTTTATCGCCCGCGCTTAGCGACACTGCAATGTGCGCAAGCTTTCTTAAGGTTTGCGGTAAAAAATATCTATTTTCAGTTACCTTGTATAGCTTCCCATGAGACACGCAGTGCATTAGAAACTTGTGTGTCTCATCAACTGTTTTATCCAATACTTTCGCAAGCTCAGCTACACGCGGAGGGGCAAGCGAATCAACAGAAACACTGTCGCTAATTCTCTGCCACTGTAATTGGTCCTCGCTTGATAGTGTAATCTCATGATCACAAAGACGGTAGACAGTGGCGTTTCTTATAATCGTTGAATCTTGCACCAGTAACGTAAGATGCAGCTCTAGTAACGCAACATCTACTTTTAATGGGTAAAGTTTTTTTAAGCGAAGCGCATCTACTCCGAGCACTTCTGGATGTGCAGCATGGAACTGCCTTAAAACCTCAAGCAGATCGACCTTAAGCGCACTGCTCTGCGATTCTTTCATTCCCCATAATTCATTAGCTGCACGATGTACCACCAAACCAAGTTCGCTTGTTATAGATTCAAGCTCGGTTGAATTGAGATTTAGCTTCCGTGAAAAAGCAGTTAAATTCACCCCGGCAGGTTGCAGATCAACAAGTTCACTTAATGCTTGTGCAGAGGTTTTAGCATTTAATGCTTTAAGCTCTTTTAAACGAGCGGGCTTACTACGCCCACGCCTTGGAGGGTACGGGTCAAGCACGCGACCACCTGCTATAGTCTTACGCGCTGATTGATCTCGTAATACAAATCGATCACCGTGCACTGCAAAAAACGGTTTCTCACATATTAGTCTGGCAAGTGCATGTTCACCGTGAGCAAGTTCCGTGGTATCAAGCAGCGCAATACGGCAAGGAATATCTGCAGTGCCAAGATGCAAATGTGCCGGTGTCCAATGATGCAACTTATATGTATTATGGGTTGGCTTGGCAGATGCATTTCTATTTTCACTTACAAAAAGTGCAGGTGTAATTATTACATCTATAAAATTTACGCACTGCACATCAGCATTAGAAACTAACCAATCACCTCGCTGTAACATCGGACGGGTGAGTTCACCGCTAACATTAAGAGCACACCGCTGTCCGACAAAGGCATGCTTCGCTTCAGTGTTTTGTGCATGGATGCTTCTTACACGGGCAGACTTTGCATGGTCTGCACTAGCGGAAGCTAATGTGACCGTGTCACCTTTACTGATCGCTCCGTCTACTACGGTACCCGTCACGACAGTACCGCTACCGTCGAGTATAAAGCTACGGTCAATTGCCATGCGAAAACTACCTCGCTTGTGCCGAGGTAGCTGCGCACCGGCTAGTTCAACAACACGCTCTTTAAGAAGGTTTACTGCCGCCTGATCATTGCTTGCAAGAGCAAACAACTGGCTATTCTCAAACCCCGCTTGCCGCAGTAGATCACTCACTAGATTTTCAACTTCCTTAACCCGCTCAGGTTCGACCAGGTCAATTTTACTCACTAACGCCACTACATTTCGCACAGACATTAATTGCAGAATAGCGATATGCTCCAGTGTTTGCGGCATTGGCCCATCATCTGCTGCCACCACCACCAATGCGATATCTACCATCCCAACACCGGCGATCATATTACGAACAAATTTCTCATGCCCTGGCACATCAATAAACGCCAGGTTTTGGCCGCTGTCATTTTTTAAATAGGCAAAGCCAAGATCAATTGTTAAGCCGCGCTTTTTTTCCTCGGGGAGCCTGTCTGTATTAGTGCCGGTGAGCGCTCTAACGAGCGAAGTCTTGCCATGATCGACATGGCCTGCGGTGGCTATAATCATAAACGGAATACTATCGGGAAATACTTCGAGCAAATGCCGCGAGTTATCATTATCATTGGGTGCGGTCGGGTAATTCTCAGTATTTTGGCTGTAACCGCTGCGCATCGCAACAACGGAGACACAATATGGCAAGACTGAACGAAATGGTGGAGGGCCTGCGAACGACTGTCGAAACGCTGGATTGCCCAACGTTTTCTGATGCCGCTTTCACATCAGCACGACCCCTAAATGAGTGTCGGGTGGCATTAATATCGACAGCCGGCCTAATGCGCCGCAACGACGACAATGTACCAGGCAATAGCGACGACTACCGTAGTTTTGACAAAACCTGTCAAAACCGGGACATTCTGATAAATCACATATCAGTCAATTTTGATCGAACAGCATTTGCCGAAGACGCCAACACTGTCCTTCCAAAAGACCTATTAAAAACGTTAGCAGAAGACGGCACGATAGCAAAAGCGGCTGATACCCATTATTCATTTTTAGGCGCAACCGGCGCTGCTCAACTAGAGAAGAACGCCAAACGCTTAGCAGAGGAATTAAACGAGCTAAATATCAACACTGTTTGCCTACTACCTGTTTGACCTGCCTGTACTCGCGCCGTGAGCGTGATTGCACATTGGATCGAACAAGCTGGAATCAACACTGTTGTTATTGGATCAATCAAACCACAACTTGAGAAAATAAAGCCACCAAGAGCCTTGTGGGTACCATTTGAACTCGGCCGCCCACTGGGACCACCTAGCAATCCTGAAGTACAATTGCAGGTGTTACGCCAGGCACTTGGCTTAATAGAAACAGCACAACAAGCTATAATTGAGGACTTTGAAACTGATGATCCGCGCGCTACACCTGCTAAGGTTTGGAACGCTCCTGGTATTGACGCCATGACAACAGTGGCTGAAGAATGTGCAGCCCTTAAAGTGTACTACCAGCAGCAATGCGTTAGCCAAAGCAGAACTTCAGTAGGGGTCGCTAAAACTCCCATAATTGAACTGGCAGAATTGTTTGATCATGTTTACCAACACAATAAACTTAAAGAGATACGGGAAGATATCTCATCACGATTAATGTTTCGCTTAGCACTTGATGATCTCAAGGCGTACTATATAGAAGCAGCACTAGGCAACAATAAGCAACCGTCTAGCGTACAAATATACGATTGGATATGGAAAGACACTTTGCTTGGCAAACAGATGCGTGAGCTACGTAAGCGTTTTATGGAATCAGATGATAAAAAAATTAGCGATTTGGGAGCAAAGTTTATCGTGCCACACCAATGGCGTGATTAATAACTACGGGATTAATTACTCCGCGTTAAATAATTGCATATCGACTCCAATCGAAAATATCAACTCATCAAATGTTTGGACATCATAGCGATGTCCAAACCATTTCAACTTAATCAACTGCCATCAGTTGATCGCGTTCTACAAACCAGTTTATTTTCCGAGCTACTACAGCAATATGGTCGCGAGTCAGTGCTGTCAGCGCTACGGGCACAACTTGACCTCACAAGACAACAACTGCAAGCTAATGAACAGATCGCTGATGCGAGCACCGAAGATTCTATAATAGAGACGCTCAGCAACAATGTGGCCTTATCATTGGCTACTGAATTCACCCCGTCACTCAAACGTGTTTTTAATCTTACCGGTACCATTCTGCATACTAATCTTGGCAGAGCACCCTACCCTCAATCTGCAATCGATGCGATGGTGGATGTAAGCCGCGGCGCATGCAACCTTGAATACAACTTGCACACGGGTAAGCGTGGTCGCCGCGATGATCACGTAGAAAAATGGATCTGCAAACTTACTGGTGCTGAAGCAGCCACTACCGTTAACAACAATGCTGCGGCTGTACTGCTGACTTTAAACAGTATTGCAAACCGACGGAACGTTATCGTGTCCCGCGGTGAACTCATCGAAATTGGTGGCTCATTCAGAATTCCCGCCATTATGGAAAAGGCCGGCTGCAAGCTGCGTGAAACAGGCACAACTAATCGTACACATCTAAAGGACTACAAGGAAGCGATCGGTAAAAAAACAGCCGCACTAATGAAAATACATACCAGCAACTTTGAAATTAACGGCTTCACTAAAAGTGTTGCAGCAACAGATCTAGCCGCGTTAGCACAAAGCCATAGTATTCCGCTGATAGACGATCTAGGTAGTGGCACGCTAGTAGATCTTACGCAGTTCGGTTTGCCTTACGAACGCACTGCCAAGGAAGCACTCACTGACGGTGCAGATATCATTACCTTTAGCGGCGATAAACTTTTAGGCGGCCCCCAATGTGGGATCATTGCAGGCCGCAAAGATTTAATCGAGCTAATTGATAAGAACCCAATAAAAAGAGCCATGCGACTCGACAAGGTGGCACTTGCAGCCCTTGCGGAGGTTTTAAAACTATACGCGACACCTGAGACTCTAGTAACGCAAGTACCATCTTTGGCTATGTTATCTCGAAAAGCCGCTGAGATTAAAATCACGGCAATCAAGCTACAGAGTGCGCTCAACTCACATCTCACAAACTATCAGGTATCAGTGAGTCCTTGTCAGAGCCAAATTGGCAGCGGCGCACTACCTACTCGCACACTAGACAGTTACGCAGTAGTGGTGCATGCGTCATCAGGCAGTTCAGTAAACAAGCTGGCGGCACGCTTTAGGGATTTATCGGTTCCCATCATCGGCCGTATTGCCCAAGAAGCACTATGGTTAGACTGCCGCGCTATAGAACATGAGCTAGATGAATTAATCAAAATGTTTAACGTTGATTTAGCCAGCAGCACCTAACCCACATTAGAAGCACACCTAACGCTGCACTTTAATGAGCCTCGATACCTGCACGTGCTTCAGCGCCCCACACCTTATTGACACGCTTATCACGGCCACATGCATTTCGATAGTACTTGTAGCGGATCGGATTTTTTTGATAATAATTTTGGTGGTAATCTTCAGCGGGCCAAAACTCAGCAGCAGGCTCAATAGGTGTAACTATGTCCTGCCTTAACGCGCCACTTTCTATCAACTGAGATTTAGATTGTTCTGCAGCTTCAGCCTGTGCTTGATCCACTGCGTAGATTGCGGTGGTGTAGCTATGACCACGGTCGCAAAATTGTCCGCCATCGTCAGTGGGATCAACGCTGCGCCAAAAAGTATGTAGTAACTGTTCATAGCTCACCTTTGAAGCATCAAAGGTAATCTGCACTACTTCGCGGTGCATACCAGCATGGTGGTTTTTGTAAGTAGGTTTTTTTGTCGTGCCCCCGGAGTAACCAGAAACAGTCTCAATGACACCAGGGACCGCATCAAAATCAGACTCGACACACCAAAAGCATCCTCCCGCAAAAATCGCTATACTTTCTGATACTGGGGTACTGTCACTACCAGAGTCGCTGTCGGCGGCTCGGACAGTTAGGGACAATGTGGCTATAACACCAATTAGCATGGCCGCCAGTACAATTGGCTTTAGAATTTGTTCTCTCAACGCAAATCTCCGTGGATTTTGTGGTGAGACAATCGCCAGGCCCTACAGTTCCATCAAGAGGCGATAGAATAGTGTGTTTGAGACTGAGTCGCCAGAGTGTTTCTTAACGTGCGCCATCTGCAAAGCTTGAAATAGTGCGTAACATAATGCGCAGATCCATACCAAACGACAGCATCTTCACATAATAGAGATCATAGGAGAGCTTGGTTTCTGAGTCAGCTTCATTGGCAGCATAGGCAGCATTGATCTGTGCCCAGCCGGTGATTCCAGGCTTGACCATCAATCTATGCACAAAGAAGGGAATATTCTCTTCTAGCTTTTTGGTGAATTCCGGCCGCTCTGGCCGTGGGCCTACTAATGACATCTGGCCTACAATCACGTTTAAAAGCTGGGGAGCCTCATCAAGACGACTATTGCGCAGGAACTGCCCTACTTTAGTAATTCTATTGTCTTTCTCAGTTGCCCAGCGGGCACCGTCTTTCTCAGCATCCATTCGCATACTACGAAGCTTTAGCATGGTAAATAACTGACCATACTGACCGACACGAGTCTGTCGAAAAACCACCGGACCCGGGCCATCCAGCTTGATCAGAATTGCTGCAATTATTACCAGCGGTGAAAGCAGTGCTAACGCAATAATGGCAACAGCAACATCTAAAAATCTTTTTACCGCGCTTTTATAGAGGCTCTCATGATCGGCCTGCGTATCGATAATCCACTTAGCAGTAATATGCTTACTAGGGACCCGTTCAAAAAGGTTCTCTACAAAACTGGTGTAAGTAGAAACCGTTAAGCGCCCGTCTATCAAGTGAAGGAGTTCATTTTCTGTTGGTGCGATCGGATCATCGGGATCAATCACCACCTGGTCAACACCATTTGCAATTGCCCATGCCCTGAGATCTTCAGTGTGCCCTTCAGTCAAATTCAAAGTGATGATTTTAACACCATAGGAATCACTGTCTTGAAGATAATTGATTGCCCTTTCGGTGTAGGCGTTTGAACCGACCATCGCTACCACATATGTATTTCGTACTACCATGCCAACAATAAGCGCTCGTAGAGCAAATAATCCAGCGGTACACCCAAGCATCGTCATGACAGTAATCAATCGGCCTACTTTTAAATAATGAACAAATAGTAGTTCAGCATTAATAATCACGAGCGCTATCAGCGAAACCATGAAACATCGGGCAAGTAAACTCAAAGATTGCTTACGTTGATTTAATTCGTGCAAACCTGCCACGTGTGCAACCAAAGCTACAACCAAGGCAAGACCAAAGGAAAAACCCATCTGCCCGACATGCTCTTGATCAAGTGAAACTAAGTTAAGCGCATATGGCGTGAGCATGAATGCAAGCGTTGCGCTCGCATAGGCAATCGCATAGTCAATAACAAACCACGTCCATGGTCTGATACCAGCAAGAGAGATTTTTCTCGCTGGTCGATCACCAATATCGGTGCGCGTGATATTGACAGATGCAGAGTCTAATTCCATAAGTTTTCGTTCCAAAATCACGTACAAGAGCCCTGTAATCAACCCGGCAGAGCTTGATGATACAAACTAAGAACCGGAAGGTTAAATCAATCCTTCACGGACTAACAGAGCACTAGTACAGAATTTAACAAGTAAAATTATTTAGTTACAATTCACAGCATTCTAAAGGTAATAAAACCATTGATATATATACAGTTAGGCATATCAAAGGCAGTATATTGAGCAAATCAATTTAAAACTTTTTACAGATTTTTACTCAACGTTTACGGTGTCTGGCAAGCTCGTATTGCGTTCTTTTCTATCAAAGTTATAAATAAAGCTAAATGCCAAGCGGTTTTCATCAGCGTCGGTAACAGTGGCCGCACTGTCTTCTGAAATTTTGGTCTTGTGATCATATTGAATTCGGAAAGTCGTTAGCGGACTCAAATGCCGATCAAATACCAGCCGCCCTAACAAATTCTCATTTTCAACCGCACCCGCAATCAAAGGCTCTTGGGTTGCGTAGACTGCGTCTAATATAAGGTCTGATCGGCGCCCAACAATTTTGTACCCTAGCTTGAGTGTTCTATCTATATACGGCACGCTTGCCGTGGTAGAAACATCTTCAGAAAAAGGACTATCTGAATCTAGCTGGATACCAGTGGTTTCAGTGCCATCGGTGAACGTTGATACTGAACCCAAAGATGGATCAGACGCCGCCGATACACCTCGAGTCCAGCTAGCGCTAAGAATTGAATTTCTTAACCGATGCTTCAGAGCAAACGTTGGCCCCTCGCCAAAGAACCTTTCACCATATCCGACTTTAAGAGAGGTTAACTCGTTTGGGGTCCATTTTAAGGCCGCTTCCCACATGGCCGTTTCCTCTTCGTTGCCGAGCTGCTCAGCAAAATTATTGGTTTCAGCGCCGCCAAGCACTTCAAAATAAACTGATTGCCCAAGTGTTGCACCAAGCGACCCATACAATGACGTGTTTTTGTATTCAAGATCACCTGAACGATCTTTCTCATGTTCAGCGCCTACACCCCACAGCAATCCTCCGTACTTTGGATCACGCCCTAAATGGAAAGAGAGTGTGTCTTGCTGGGTATCTATTTCCCCGTCGATCTCATTATCAGTCGATTGATGCCCATAACCAAGGTACACGTCTGCAAATCGTCCGAACTTGCGCGAAAAAAATGGATTAAAGCGAAAACGCGCTTTTGTGTCGGGGTCTTCATCTACGCCATCTTTAAGGCTAAAGAAATCTTCGCCTGGGAATAATTTTCCGACATTAAGACTTGATTTTACATAGAGCAGGTTTTCAACCAACGTACCCTTCGTTGCGACTTCCAACCTGGGGTCAACAAGATTTTCGCCTATATCCCTAAAACGGTAGAACTCTACCTCTGCATTTATATCGGTATTAAAGCGGTTGCCACTGAATACTAGCTCCACAGAGGGCTTTACAGATCCAACAAGCTCTTGCGCTTGATCAGAGCTATTCAAACCGAAGTTGTCTGTTCCAGACACACCTATCTCTGCATATTTATATACCTCCCAATTATTAGCGTGCGCAGGTGCCACACTAGCAAGAGCAAGAAGTATAGAGGCAGGAATTAAGTTTCTAGACATTTTAAAAAACCTGTAAATAGTCATTAACTAAAGCCATTAAAGAAGGGCCAAAGTCGCAAACTCAAACGTGTAACAGCTAAAGCGGAACAGCCAAATTTTGCAGAAAATAATAGTATCTTCTACAATTAGAATTATATAAGTTGGGTTGAATACTTTACACCGACCAAGCCACACCTGATTGGTGTGGCAGTGGGAATATTCAATAACTAGCTCGCGTTTGCGTAACCGTAGCCATAACCATAACCGTAAAGCTTGTTCTGGCTCTTTCTTGTTTTGTTTAAAACAAAACCGATTCTTGAGTGATCATTAACGATTCTCAATGCATCTGAAACCATACCTCTAGTGGTAGTTTCAGCACTGACAACAAATACTATCTGGCCAGCTAAGTCGGCAACAATACTTGCCTCACTAGTGAGTAACAACGGTGCAGAATCAAATACAATTACACGCTCTGGATGATTGCGAGATAAGCCCTCAACCAAGTCAGACATGTTTCGACTTGAAAGCAGTTCTGTTACGTGATTGTGCGCTATACCTGCAGGAAGATATCGGAAATTCGGAATATCAGACTGCCAAATCAGTCCTTCCGGATCACGTTCTTTGTTACTTAAAAGCTCCGTTAAACCTGGTTGATCGCTATCAAAACCAAGGCGTCGACCAGCACTTGGATTAGTGATATCTGAATCTACAAGTAGCACTTCTCTGTCTTTCTCAAGCGCAATACTTAAAGCAAGGTTAATGGCAGAAAAAGTTTTACCTTCACCCGACACACAGCTTGTCACCATGATGACGTTACGGCTAGCTTCTGTAGGGTTTTCATCTTGCGCATCTATAGCGGCAAGAATCGGCCGCTTGATTGCTCGGTATTCCTCAGACATCTGATTTCGCGGACCATTCAAAGACAACAAGCCTTCTAGCTCCATCGCCTTGTATGGCAATCTGAATGTCTTATTCGAGCCCGTGCCTTGGTTAAGGCTGCTACCAATTGGGGTAACGCTTTTGCTGGCAACACTTGCTACTACCGGCGGTGGCGGTGGCGGTGCCTGCACCTGACTCTGAAGTGGAGTCGGCTCAGGGTTCGCTACCGTGTTAAATCTGGCAATAGCCTTTTCAATTGCACCCATTACTTCACCTATCTGTTGTTTCTTAATTGATCGGATACTTAATTACTGATCCAGCATGGATACAGTCTTAGTCCCACTGAATGCACTGAATTTCAAACTGTCGTATATCGGGCTATTCTTAACTTGCATATACAGCAACCCACCGAACACTATCGGCAACAAGATCGCCAGTATTCCAAAGTTCAAATTAGACACTGTGCCGTCAAATTTTGATGAAGCCTTCTTCGACATACTTACACCGCCAAGCACTGGGATATTGGTGTGAAACTCAAGTGCACGGCTGTTATAGAAAACCGGGTGCAAAAGAGACATGAACCAACTGATTGCAACACCCGCAACAATGCTTCCAACTAACACCAAGGCGTTTAAAAGAAGTTTGTCTGGATCAGTAGGACGCGTCGGTACGAATGGCGGATCGATCAAACGGATCTTCACATCACTTGAATCTTCTTCAACACTCCCCGTAAGGCGTGCAGATTCGCGCTTGTTTAAGAGCGTTTCGTGCTGTTGACGCACGGTGTTGTAATCACGATCCAGTTGAACCAATTCTGCCTCAACCAATGGAATACTATCAACGGTGCCTTTAAGCGCATTAACTCGAGTGGAGTAGTTCGCCGTACGAGCTTGCAACTTAGCGACTTCCGCTTCAGCCTCAGCAAGTAGGGTGCTCACCTTCTGATAAACCACACTGCTTTGCAACAGCGAATTACGATCACCTAAACTGCCGGTGCTGTTTGCTTTACTGCGCTGTAGATCTGCAATTGACTGACGAAGAATCGAAACCTGCGGGTGACGCTCTGTATAGCGCACCAACAGTTCATCAAGCGAGTTCTGTAGCTCGTCTATACGTACATCTTCAGGTGATGTGCTGCGCGCAGCACTCATAACATTAGCTTCTACCTGAGCCAGCTGCTGACGCAATGAATTGCGTGAGTTTCTTGCTTCCTGTAACGACAGCTCAGACGTACGCTGTTGTCCGACCAGGTTTTCCATGCGGCTGTAGTAGCCACCTTGCTCACCTGGGAGCGAACCGGCATGCTTTAGTTTGAAGTCAGCCAAACGCTGCTCAGATGCAGTCAGGCGGGCTTCATACTCTGCTATTTGCCCATCAAGGAAGGCAAGCGTCGATTGATTATCTTTACGCTCTTCATCAAGAGTACTATTAATAAAGATATCAACCAGAGACTCAACCACACTAAGAGCAACACCTGATTCTTTATGCGAATACTCTACAGCATAAAGAGACTTGGCACCGTTGGTGTCATAGATCTCGATTTGATCTTGCAAGGCATCGATTAAACCCTCATAGCCGCGCTCTGAAGTAATTTCCGCGTCTAGATTGTTTTTCTCAATCAGTGCTTCCAGATTCGGACGACTAAGGAGAGTCTTACTCATAAGAGCTACCTCCTTTTTCACATCTGTCTGCACAGCTATACCATCGAGAAGAGGCTCAAGGATTCTGTTGGTATCGACGTACAACCGAGCTGTAGCGGGATACTTTGAATCCACTTGGGCAACCATCAGCCAGCCCAGTAGAGCTAGAGTCCAGGCCACAGCCAAAGCTGTCCAACGGAATCGGTTTACACCCCAGATAAATTCACTTAATTTGTCAAATAACTCATGCATTTTATTGTACTAGCGTTAGTTTATGCGGTATCAAAGAAACTCAGATCTTTTACTTACTAGAACCAAGACTCAGGAATAATAATTATGTCTCCAGGCTGCACCGGGCGATTCGCTGTGATATCGCCTTTTTTCAGTAAGCTATGGAGCTTTATTTTATACGACTGCTGTTTGCCATTGACGCTACGTACCAACACAGCCTTGTTGCCACTTGAGAACTTACTCAACCCACCAACTTCTATCATGACGTCAAGTACAGTCATGCTATTGCGATAAGGAACAGTCTTGGGCTGAGCGCCACCACCTACCACTTTGATCTGCTGCGATGGGCTACCAACAAATTTGTTTACTGTAACAGTCACAGTGGGATTCTTAACATATGTGACATACTTCGTTTCAATGTCACGTGCTAAATCCGTTGGTGTTTTACCACTCGCCTGCATATCTTCGATCAAACGAGTTGTAATTTTACCGTCTGGGCGCACCGGTACAGTTACCGATAGATCTTTGTAGCCCCATACAAAAATATCAAGCGTATCACCAGGACCAATAATATATTTGTAGCCGGTGTCGTCACCTGAGCTAGCAATTTTCTTGTTGGTCGCAGTATTTGCTGATACCTTAGCAGCAGTCTGCTGCGTAGTTTCAACTGCTTTGTTCGCACATCCTGCAAGAGCAAACGCGGCAACGATGACTGATATAAATAATTTCATGTTTAGACTCAGGCTACTTTTGTTGATAGTCGGACTTCGTCCGGCAATAAATCTTCTTTTGCTAGATCTCGAATGACCTCACAGATGTCATCCAGAGAAATAAATTTTCGGTCGCCGGCCATTGAATTCAACAATGTGCGACTAAAAATCAAATCAATCCATCTTGGTACACCTAGACTGGATCTATACACAGCGCCATAAACGCTCTCAGCTATGTTCGGGTTGTTTACCCAATTAACCGAACGCAATTTCTGCAGAATATACTCTCTAGTCTCTGACAACGTTAGTGATTCAATGTTGCATGTTGCAATAAGTCTCTGATGCAACTGCTGGCATTCCGGTGACAACAACTTTTGTCGTAATCCTGGTTGGCCAACAAGTACTATTTGCAATAGAGGTACGCCACCTTGATTAAGGTTGCACAACATGTGAACCTTATTCAGATTGTCCGCAGACAATAAATGCGCATCGTCTAACACAAGTACTGGCCGACTTGTCTGTCTCATGGTAGCAAGCGCTTCGCGTACGGCCCGTGAATTTGAAATTCCGTCTGCCGCTACTACTCCTAGTGTTTCTAAGTACAAACCGAACAGATCTTCTTCAGCCAAATTAGTACAATCGATCACTGATACTGGCATTTCCGAATCACTGGCTTCTGAAACCACCTCATCAACCAAAGTGGTCTTTCCACTCCCAGGAAGCCCTGTAATTAGCACCATACCCTCACCTTTGTGAAAGGCGTAAAGCAAATAAGACATGGCTCGCTTAAACGAATCATGCATGTACAGGTTGTCTCCTCGTGAAGACAGTCTGAAAGGATCTGCGTTAAATCCGTAATAATCCTGATACATACTTTAGCTTCCTGGAAATCGCTGTACTATACGGAAATCCGTTTGCACGTACTTGGAACCCTTTCTCACTAAGCCTAAAAAACTTAAATAGCGTGCGTTGTAAAAATGCTAACACGCTGATTCACAAGGTGTATAGGGAAGTTCCTATAAGCCTATTTAGATTTAAAAAACGGCGACACCGACCACATGTGTAACAAATATGTGACACGCTACTCAGCTTCAAAACAACCAGGCAAAATGTTAATTTTTTGATGCTCCCTGCGTCAATGACTAAGAAGTAGTATTTTGTTTCCCAGTAAGCTCAGAAGCAAAAACTGCCTCCATAGTCCCCCATTTAAAGTCTCTTAATAGTCTCTCCACACGCCCTTCCATTTGTGACAGGTTTTGGTAGTGCCGAAAACGAGTCCGAAGATCCAGACCTTCTATACGAGGTTGTTGCGGGTCAATCTCCCAAGGATGGAAGTAAAAGATCGCCCTTTCGTTATCTTGCTTGTGAACACGGTTGATAGCCCAGCGACTAAGCGCATACGGGTAAAGTCGAAACCACCCTCCACCGCCACATGGCAAATTGCGTCCTGCTATCTGAGTAGTTGTGATCGGCAGCTCAATTATTTGTCCGTCGGCTTGAGGATTGGCAAATCTTTTTGCATCGGGAATCCCGTAGAGATCGTGCTTTATGGGTGCCACGCTTGAACTGTATCTGTAACCCTGCTCGGCCAGTACAGTGTGCGCCCATTCATTTTTTTTAGTGAATGAGTAGCTGGGAGCTCTATACCCCTGAATCTCCACACCGCCAGCATCTTCAAGCATTTGCTTTGAACGTCGGATATCTTCGGAAAACTCTTCCCGGCTAAGCTTGGTGACCATAATGTGATCCCAACCATGACTTGCCAACTCATGACCACCATCTACAATGCGACGGATAAGATCAGGATGTCGCTCAGCTACCCAACCTAATGTGAAAAAAGTACCTTTTACATTGTACTGTTCAAACAACGCTAAAATGCGATCTGTGTTTGCCACAACCCGACTTTCGTGATTATCCCAGGCAGAACGCTCAACATACGGCACAAATGCCGACACTTGGTAATAGTCTTCAACGTCGACAGTCATCGCATTGCAGTGAATTTGAGAAGCACTGCTCACACTCGTAGAATTTGTGCTATCAGTCATTTGGTTTATATACCGTGTTTAATTTAGCCTACGCGCACAGGCGGCTGTTTGTAGCCCATTCGATCCACTCAAACAGGACAGATTTTCTTCCTAAGGCCGCTATCATAGGCGATCCCGTTATAGCTTTATCAGCGGGAAGTGGCATTCTTAGACTAAGTCACAACTTACATCCCGGCGGCTTCCTTGACGCCCTGAGCCACCAATCGCAAAAAATCATCAGGTAATTATATGTGCGGTATTGCAGGTTTCACTCAGTTCCATCACTCCTACAGCAGCCCTAACCAGCTTTTGGAGCAAATGGGTAATACCATCGCGCATCGCGGACCGGATGATTCGGATACTTATTCAGATGATCAGGTTGGCTTGTGTCACCGTCGACTAGCGATTATCGATCTGACAGAGTCCGGGCGTCAACCTATGTGGTCACCTACAGGGCGATATGTAACGGTTTTTAATGGTGAGATATACAATTTTCAATCGTTACGGGCCTCACTGGAAAAAGAAGGCATTCGTTTTAAGGGCTCATCAGACACGGAGGTGATGCTTGCACTATATGAAAAGCTTGGGCCTGCATGTGTGAATGAATTAAACGGTATGTTCTCAATAGCAATCTGGGATACCAGTGAAAAAACGTTGTTCCTGGCACGCGACAGACTGGGTAAAAAACCACTTTACTACTACAAGAAAGACAACCAGTTTGTTTTCGCCTCAGAGATTAAAGCGATCTTGAGCACACCAGAGGTAGACCGAACAATCCGCCAAGATGCCGTAAAGGATTTTTTCTTTTATCAGTACGTGCCAGAAACAAAGTCGATCTTTAAATACATTCATAAAGTACAAGCCGGTCACTGGATGATGATCAACAAAGACGGCATCAAATCAGAACAATACTGGGATGTGTCTTTCGCCAACACCACGGAAAAATCTGAACAAGATGTCAAATCAGAACTGTATGAACTACTAAACGACAGCGTGCGAAGCAGAATGGTGAGCGATGTACCATTAGGTGCATTTCTGAGCGGCGGTGTCGATTCAAGTGCAGTAGTCGGTTTGATGGCCGCTAATAGCGAAAAACCAATCACTACATGCGCCATTGGATTCGATTCAAAAAAATTCGATGAAGTACAATATGCCGCTAAAGTAGCCAAACAATTCAAAACTGACCACCACGAACTTACTGTAAAAGAAAACGTCGCTGATAACGTCGAGCAGATCGCTCACTTCTTTGATGAACCTTTCGCAGACCCCTCTTTTGTACCCACATACTTTGTTTCTAAACTGGCAAGATCCATGGTTACAGTCGCACTAGCCGGAGACGGAGGGGATGAAAATTTCGCCGGTTATAGCAAATACCAGCACGACCAGCTGGAAAACCGCATTCGCTCCCTGGTGCCTTCATTTTTAGGTAAAAAAATCTTCCAGAAGGGTGCAAACCTCCTTAAAGACAATAACAGCCACCAGCTAAGACGCGGCGCATCCCTTCTTGGATCATTATCTGTATCTGAAGATACCGGGTTCTTTATTTCAAATTCTTTTTTCAGCCAATCACTATGGGATCAACTGGTAAGAGATGACTTCGAACGTGAAGTCGGCGACTATAATCCAGCCGACATTACCACAGACCTCTACCGTGCAGCCGATACAGATAATCATTTATCCAAGGTGCTATACACCGATATTAAAAGCTATCTGCCAGGCGATATTCTCGTAAAAGTTGACCGCATGAGCATGGCAAACTCGTTAGAGACACGGGCCCCTATCCTGGACTATCGAGTGGTTGAATATGCAGCGACGATCCCTGCGAATCTGAAACTGCAGAATAAGGAATCAAAATATATTTTGAAAAAAACTATGGAGTCCCTACTAACAGACGAGACTCTATACAGAAAGAAAATGGGTTTTTCAGTGCCGCTAGCTAACTGGCTCAGATCAGAGATAGCTGCCATAGCAGAAAACAAGATACTCTCCCCTAACAATGGACTGTCACAGTTTTTCAATTTAAATGAGCTCAACAAAATTTGGCAGCAGCACCAAAGCGGTGCTCGTGATTATTCAAGTGAATTATGGAGCATGTTGGTATTTGAAATCTGGTGGGAAAAATACATAACGTAAAGTGTCGCGACCGGCACTCATTGGCGGCCATTAAAAAATTGGGAATGGAAAATTGGCTATAGAAATTGGCTAAAAAAATTGGTGAGAGCCAACGAAGAATTCCCGACTGCATCTGCAAGCACTTCTACAAAACACACCCATACTTACACTTATGACAGATAAAATAAAAATCTTACACCTCACATACCACATGGGAATCGGGGGCACAGAACAAGTCATTTACCAATTGGTTAATAACGCTGACAAGCAACTTTTCGACAACTCGATTCTATGTATTGAAGGTGAAGTAGGCGCGATTGGTCAAAAACTTAAGGCATCTGGTGTTCACTTCCACGTATTGAAAAGATCCCCTGGTTTTGACACTGAATTACTGAAAGATGTCAGAAAGATCCTGACTGAAAATGAATTCGATATTGTGCATTGCCATCAATACACTCCATACGTGTACGGCGTAATGGCCGCACTTTTTTCTAGAACTAAAGTTGTATTTACAGAACATGGCCGCTTTCACCCGGACACCTACAGCTGGAAGCGAAGATTAGTTAATCCAATCCTTGATAGCACTACCACTGCAATTACCGCTATATCTGCAGCAACAAAAGATGCACTTTCGAGCTACGAATGGTTTCGTAAAAGTAAAATCCAAGTGGTTTATAACGGCATTCTGGCGGAGGATAAAGATCTAGACGCTCGAAAGAATAACGATTTAGGACTCACCGAACACAATCTGGTATTCGGCACAATCACCCGCTTTGACACTATTAAAAATCTCCCAATGATGATCAAAGCGTTTGCAACAGTACACGCAGAACATAATGATGCGCGCTTGCTATTGGTGGGAGATGGCGATGAAAAAACAGCTACCGAACAACTAGTTGATGACCTACAAATTAACAATGCCGTTATTTTTACAGGCTTTCAGACTGACACTAAAAAGTATATGTCACTGATTGATGTGTATTTACTGTCATCATTTAGCGAAGGCACCTCTATGACTCTTCTAGAGGCAATGTCTTTCTCAACGTGTTGCGTGGTAACAGCGGTAGGTGGCAACGTTGAGATAATTGAAGATCAAAAAAATGGCTTTGTTGTGGAATCTGACAATACAGATCAACTTGCCGCCACCCTGTTGTCGCTCGTCAACAACGACGATTTACGACAACAGATGGGTATTGCCGCAAAGAAAACCTTTGATACTAAGTTTGATCTTAAGCAAATGATACAGAGCTACAAGAGCATTTATCTATCGACAGTAAAAAGACCACAGGCCCAGAGCTAACTGAACATACAGCTAAACTATAGATTTAATCAGCCCGCTGCGTGTTTTTTAGCAGAATTATCCAGGTTCTGAACATATTGACTCGAGCTCAAACCCTGACCTTCCAACGGCACAGGCTTTTTCTTTATTTTCGCTTGTGCTAATTCTGCATCAGCTGGAGCTTCAACGACTACATCATAAGGCGCTAAGCTTGGCTTCAGCTTGTATATAGAATCTACGAGCCAACGCTTTGGAGCTTTTCTGGGTTTATCAACGCTATACTTACAGTAGCCGACTAAAAGAACAAAGTAGAGCACTTCGTAAATCATCAAATCTAGAAATAACGAGACACAAAAGAAACCAATAAAAAGACCGGTTATCAAATCATCCAGGTAGTCACGCGGCAATCCATTGGTATACGTTTTATTGGGATCCGCCTTCTTGCGGGCCGCATTCAGTCTCAATAGTAAGAAGTATAGATAGATTAGTCCGGAGGCCACCCCAGTGGTTGCGGCAAACTCCAAAAAGGTATTATGGGCAACATAGGGCTCACCATCCTGGTAGCTTGAATATGCTCTGACAAAATTACCTATACCAACACCAAACACAGGATAATCTTTGATCATTTTAACCCCGGCTCTCCATGAGAGAATTCTAGGATCAATAATGACTTCACTGATATTATCATCTGTGTTTTCAATAAAAGCCCTTTCTTGCTCTACCTCTTCATAGCTTACGGTATTGGTAATACGTTCAATCAAACCGCCACTCTGATCGACTATAGCTGCCGCGAGTGCAACGATTAGAATCACAGAAGCTCTTTTGCTATAACTTCTGAAAAATATAAAAATGCAAACTATCGATAGAGAAAACAGCGCTCCACGAGAGCCTGTTAAAAATAACGCGTGCCAGCTCGCGAGTATTGACACCCATAATCCATAGCGGATTATTCGGCTTTTAGTGGCCATGGAAAAATAGTAGAAAACAGGAGTGGCGAAAACATACATCATACCTAGATAGTTTTCGTCGAAATAACTACTATTTAGAGGCCCACCTAAGCGGCCATTGATGCCAAATAGCCAGAATTCCTGGGTAAGATAAACCTTGTTCGCCCAAGCCGCGTAGTACAACAAAACACCGGCAAAACTGACTAACAATATAGTCAGCTTGAAACGTGTATCTATCAACAAGGCTGATGCAAAGTAGATCAATACCATTTTATTAAATGTACTGATCATTTCTTCTGGCCTAAGCTCAGAAATTTTAAATTCAAAAAAGCCATCAAAAGGACTGTTGTGAAACGACAGATTGGCCATTACCACCAAAATCATCAGTAAAATATTTGGCAGGTGCAGCAATCGGCGCCAATCAACTTGTTGAGTAGCTGTGGCCACGCCTAAACCAGCCAGAATAGCGAGAGATAGATAAAGAGAGATCCGCGCTTCACCGAAATCTTGCGGAAACATAGAAGACATCTGCCCGACGCTCAGCCCATAATACGCAAGCACACCAATCCATGGTGCAACCAAAGAGATGATGCAGCTAAAAAGTGTAAAAAGAATAACTGGAATTGTCATAACTTCACCAACTGCTCTTATCTAAAATTTTGGCTTTAATTTAATGCCTTACAAGGTTGGCATATGGAACCGCACTCAGTACAACTTAATACAAAACATGGCCAGCGTGAACCCGCTCACATTTTCGCTAGCGAAAAGCCGAATGTACTTTCTTATTGTCAATATCCAACACTCAGCCAGTCGTATCACACGCACGACACCAGCCCGATCGGCAACGAGCTATTATATCGATCTGTGTATCGAATATTATGCAGTCCGTCGTTAATTTGCTATTCAAATAGTCGAGTAGCTTACATACAGCTCCAAATATCGAGCCCTAATTTTCACACCCAACTCTAGTGGTACGAGTATTCGAATAGTACTAAATGACTACTTTCGCCAAAATCACTTGTCCGCCAATTATCACGCGCATCCAATAAGACTAAAGAGAAGTGAGACAACAAGATTGTTTGCACTCAGTGGCGGAATACTACAAACCGAGCGTGATAACATCCACCACGCCAGCAATCAAGATCGCGCATCATAACAAGACAACTAGACCGGTATCAGGTCAACTGTTGGGCTTCACAAAATTTTGCTTTTGTAGACCGCTTTTTGCAGGTAGTAAAACCCAATCGCATATTACTCCAACAGAAATTGTGTATAAAACCTCGCCTGCCTTTCAAATCAAAATACCTAATCAAAAGCACAAGCCAACTCGATGAAGCCAATCACACTCTATTTAAGTCAACCAGTGGCAAATTTTGTCCAGGTAGGAGTACCGCTCGCAAAGGGTGAAATCAACGACTGTGACTCATTAGCGGTCTATCGCCATGATGAACGTATCAGATCAGTGATAAGCGCCACCGCCCTTTGGCCGGATCAGAGCGTTAAGTGGTGCATGGTCAAAATTGCTTTGGACTCACTCGCCGAACAAACTGACCAACTCACTTTAAGGCTGACGCCCAAAACTGAACAGAGAACTGCCATACACGAATTCACTATTCAAGAGACTGAAGACACCACTATCATAAGTAGCGATACGGTTGAGTATCGCTTCCCTAAAAACACCAATAGTGTTTTTCCTACAGTACTCAATGGCAGTTACACAATCTGGAACAGTGATAGCCATCAAACTCTACTCAGCAATAGTGACGGTACTAACTGTGAACTCACCATTAAACAGGCAGGCATTGAACGGCAAGATTCACTTTCCTGTGAATATGTTGTGCAAGGATCTTTTAGCGATGGCGCGAGCGTAAACCTAAATACAACCTTCCGATTCGAATTTCTTCCGAAAGGCCAGTTGCGCTTGCACTGTGACCTTCACAATCCAAACCGCGCAATGCACCCGGGTGGAATTTGGGATCTTGGTGATCCAGGCTCTGTAACTTTTAAAGACTTTACTCTTTCGCTTGGACACAGCCCCGAAAGCTCTGCCAGGTTAAGAGTTACGCCGGAGTCACCATGGCAAGAGCCTCCATCGAATGACAAGCATGCCCCGCTCACATTATTTCAAGCTTCAAGCGGTGGCAAAAACTGGGATAGCCCGACACACAAGAACGCTAAAAACAAAGTGTGCAATAAATTCTGCGGTTATCAATTAACTAATGGCAGCAGCACTATAGATGAAGGGTTACGATCAACTCCGACTGTAACCGTGCACAACTCATCCGATTTGGGTTACAGCATTCAACCAAAAGACTTCTGGCAGAATTTTCCAAAAAGCATTGACATAAGCAGCATCGCTACAAACTTAAGGTTATTCCCTTATCATCATGGTGATCCTTATGAGATTCAAGGCGGCGAAAGAAAAACGCATAGTATTAATTTTCAGTTTGCGATGATTGAGCAAATTAATCAATCTCATTCTCTGACTGCTATTGCAACGCTTGATCCATCAGTTTACACAGAGGCAGGAATATTCCCCTACTTTGATGACCGAGCAAAGCATCAACCTTATGAGAACTTATTATCAGCCTCGCTGGATGAAAGCCACGGCTTTTACGCTAAGCGCGAAAAAATAGATGAATTCGGGTGGCGAAACTTCGGTGAAATTTATGCCGATCATGAAGCGCATTTACACACCGATGACACTATTTTTGTCTCTCACTACAATAATCAATATGACCCAATAGGTGGATTTGCAAAACAATTCGCCCTTACTGGCGATCTACGTTGGTACGAACTAATGTCAGATCTCGCATTGCATGTCATGGATATAGATATCTATAGAACCGAACAAGACCGCGTTGAATACAACCACGGACTGTTTTGGCATACCGATCACTACACCGAAGCTCACACAGCCACACATAGAACTTTTTCGTCAAAACAAATAACGGCACATGGCACGCCATCCGCAGGTGGTGGCCCAGGCACACAACATTGCTATAGCACCGGACTTGTTTATTATTTTTACTTAACAGGCAGCGAAGAAGCGAAACAAACTGTCTTTAAATTGGGCGAGTGGATTCATAATTACTATCAAGGCACTGGTTCAATACTAGAAATAGCTAAAAATACACTGACTGTAGATAGCAAAGACTTTATCCAAACTTGCAAGGGAAGCAAGATATTTGCATATCGCTATGGAATGGATAGAGGCACTGGCAACTGTATACGCACGCTAATGGATTGTTATGAGTTGTCTCGCGAGACCAGATACCTGGAGAATGTTGAGAAAATCATAAAAGACACTGCTGGACCGCACGATGACATCAATGCGCGCAAATTTGATGATCCCGAAGCAACATGGCACCACATTGTATTTCTACAAGACCTTGTCCGTTACCTTGACTTAAAACGCAACCTTGAGCAATTAGATTCAGCCTTTCATTATGCGCGCTCTACGTTGTTGCATTATGCACGATGGCTTACCGCTAATGAACATCCCTATCTCACCCGTACTGATAAACTTGAATATCCCAATGCAACATGGATTGCACAAGAGACTAGAAAAATTAACGTACTATATGCAGCTTATAGATATGCCCTGACAAATCGAACACCGCTACTTGAGAAAGCAAAATTCTTCCGGGACTATCTAACCGACGCGCTCAAACAGGAAGAAACACTTCATTACTCAAGAATACAAATACTACTTCTTCAAAACCATGGCCCCGCTGGCTTTCTAGACAAAGAAAGCCTACCTTACGAGGGCCTTAGCGATTCTGAAGTAGACAATACTGCTAATTGCTTTTACACGCCTACAAGTCATATTAAGCAGGTGTTTGGAAACTGGCTAACCGGCCTGTCTACATTCAAACTAAGTAACGAAATCCGTTGGATAAAATCACGCACGGGCCGGACTAGCTAGCTAGTCACCTGAGTATCAAAACTATGAATACAACACCTATAAAAGTACTGCACTTTATTTGCTCAACCGGTTTCTACGGTGCAGAAAAATGGATCTTAGCACTCGCCAACAATAGTGACCGGGATCTTGTAACGTCCGAACTAGTTGTCACAAGGGAGCCTGAAAACCAAGACTTAAAATTGACTAAAGACTTCAACGCACTAGGCTTAACAAGCCATGAGGTTGAAATGAGCGGGCGATTTGATGTTCGAGCAATAAGATCTTTAGTTAAGTTAATCAAAGATCACAACATAGACGTACTGCACTCTCACGGATATAAGTCAGACATACTGGGTGTAATTGCAGCAAAAATTGCGGGGATTAAATGTATCACTACACCGCACGGGTTTGAAAAAACAAAAGACTGGAAGCTTGAACTTTTTATATCGGCAGGCTGCAGAACATTCAAATATTTTGACTACGTAGTGCCACTTTCTCGCGAACTATACTCAGACGTACAAAAATATAACGTAAATGAAGACAAAATAGTCTATATCCGAAATGGCGTTGATCTTAAAGATATTGATTACCGACTACCGTTAGAATCTCCAGTGGCACGCGCAGACAATGCAAAAATAAATTCACCTGAAAGCAAAACTATAGGCTTTATAGGGCAAATGATCGAACGAAAAAATGTCAGTCATCTTCTGCAAGTGTTCGATAATCTAGCCGCCGAAAATACAGGCTTAAAGCTTGTATTATTAGGTGACGGTGATAGCCGGCAAAAATTTGAAGAGTTCGCAGACCAGCTCAAGTCTCGAGATCGTATTTCTTTCCTCGGCTTTCAAGACGACCCTTTGTCTTATCTAACAAGCTTTGATCTCTTTGCTATGTGTTCAACCCTTGAAGGTATACCACGCTGTTTAATGGAAGCGATGGCGATGGGTGTTCCGGTCGCAGCTTACGACATACCGGGTGTAAACCAACTACTTGAGCACGAAAAAACAGGCTTACTGGCCACCCTGGGAAACAAACAAGAACTACAAGAGTGCTGCAAGCGCTTATTGTGGGATGAGCCGCTAGCTAACCGTATTTCTCAAACAGCAGCTGAGTATATCAATGAGAAATTCTCCGCACGACGCATGGCTAAAGAGTACACCGAACTCTACCACCAATTACTAGAGCGGGAACCACTACCTGCATAGCTGCGTTAGGTACCTTTAGAGCCAGCTACGGAAGGTTGCGCACCAGTTGCGGCCCTACAACATTGGCGACAGCCACGGGTAGCTTCTGCCACACCTTGATCACTATTTTGTATTTCGGGTTGTTAGGGTTCAGCTCTGGTAGTTCATCACCGTCTTTAAGCCAGTAGTGCCAATATAAGGGGTGCTCCACAGCACCCCACTGCTTTTTGTATTGATAAGTACTAGCACCTTTGCTCGAACGACCAAAATCAAAAAACTCATAACCTTGTTCAACAGCTGTTCTGAGTACATGGCGATACATGAACATATTCGCCCCGAGCGGGTTTGCTTTACGCAACGATGAAGCCCAGGGGATCTCTAGTTTGTCATTATGCCCAAGCAAAAAACCTGCAGCGACCGGCTCATTGTTATGCTTTACGATCGTTAAATTAGCTTTATCCGGAAAGTCTTCAAGGATACTGGCAAAGAATCGCTTACTGTATACCGGCGTACCAAGGTCTCTCATGTTATGGCTGAACACGCGGTAGTAGTCATCTAGAAGCTCAGCACCTCCAATACTAAAGTGCAGATCTTCCTTGGCAGCACGATTAACCTGCGCCCGAACCTTTGAACCGAGCTGCTTATCAAGCTCTTGATCCGTGTTTGGTAACGGCAGAATCATAGTGACTTTATGTTGCTTTGATAAATAACCTTGTCGCTTTTGCGTTTCTCTGATTTCCAAATGGGTGGCATCTAGCGTGCCCCCCAAATCAACCGCATACTGCAACATTTTTTCTTCTACAAGTGGAAACTCGCTAAGTGGACCACCATAATTGAAATAAGGCATCGAAACCATAAAAGAGCCGAACAATCGACTTTTTAAGTGCACGGTAGGCAGCACACCGCACAGCGATCCATCTGACTTTCGGCAAGTAATATAGTGCGGCATATGACCAAAATTTTGCTTTATCAGCGCACACCATTTGGCGTCGTGATAAACGTTTGAGTGCCCAAGCGATGCGGTAAAAGTTTGCCACTCAAGCTCATTGATGTGATCACTATGAGTGATAGTTAGCGATGATTCATCACAATCGAGTTCACGGCCACTAAAATACAAGTGCTTAGGGGCAGTTGGCACTGCTTCAGCACCACCTTCTGGAACCAGATCCGATTCAATCAGCGCCACTTGCTCTTCAATTTCAGCATTATGTTTCTTTATACTTGCTGAGAGCTCAGCAACACTCGCTATAATGGCCGCAGGATCTTTATTCTCCTTTCGCGCAGCCCCTATCTGACGTGATAATTTTTTACGTTCTTTATCTACGCTTTTTTCTTGCTCAAGCAATCCAGTAATTGATGAAAGACGTGACTGAAGCACGCTTTTATCTTCCGTGCGCAGGCTCAACATATCAAGCAACGCTTCCGGGTCTTTCTTCAACCCTGCTCTAATCTTCTGATTTAACGTAGACATTTTTTCACTGAATTCTATTTGCGACTATTATAGCTTAGCTAGATTGCCCAAGCCCGAACCACTCACACTTTTACAAGCTCAATTGAATCTTTAGAAAATGTGAATATTTATACATCAATACAGCGTCACAGATTAAACAGGTACAATTACACTCTGCTGAATTTGTCGCAGAATTTTAGCCCAAAAACTGTCAGTATCCCGCAGCGTTAACTCCTATTCCCTACCTTGATCCGTGACTGGTATCTATGAACCAAAGCTTGGCCAAAAAATTTGTACAAATGCTCACTTTACTTTGCATATTGCCTGTGTTTCTCGTCTACCGCGTTGTTGCAGTAGCCGATAAAAACGGCGCTTTTGCAGCCAGTTCGCAATTTCTGAGCCTGCTGCCAGGCAAACTTGGTAGCTATTGTCGTAACAGCTTCTACCACCTCACCATGACTCACTGTGACCAAGGCGTGGTGATCGGCTTCGGGACCGTGTTCTCACAATCAGATACTGAAATATCACACGGTACTTATATTGGGCCGCAATGCAATATTGGAAGTTGCAAAATCAGGCAAGATACCCTTATTGGAAGCGGTGTTCATATTTTGAGCGGCAAACTCCAACACTCATTTGAGAGCACCGACATACCAATTCGCGATCAAGGCGGTAGCCTGACCAAAGTTGAAATTGGTGAAGACTCTTGGATCGGCAACGGCAGTATTATTATGGCTGACATTGGTAACAAGAGCATTGTAGCAGCGGGCTCAGTAGTAACTCAGGCCGTAGCAGATAATCAAATAGTGGCTGGCAACCCCGCCACCGTAAAACGTACACGCTAACGCACACTGCCTAAAACCTATTGTTTAGATATAACCCAGGTCAAATCCCATTTTTAAAACTATCCTAAAAAATGCTTTCTCAAACTACGTCGGTATGTTTGGTGCGATAGCGATCGCATTTTTGTTATCACCGTTTTTGGTCAACACCCTTGGCGATACCAAATACGGAATTTGGTCAATAGTCGCGGCACTCACAGGTTACATGACTCTACTTGATCTTGGGGTAAGTTCAGCAGTCGCCAAATATGTTTCAAAATACAAAGCACTGAACGACTATAAATCGATCAACGTTGTGGTTTCATCAGCGGTCGCAATCATGCTGTCGGTAGGAGCTGTCCTAATCGTTGCGAGTCCGTTTATCGCAAACCTTGTAGTCAACACCTTTAAGATCACACCTGAACTAAAAGACACTGTCCACACACTAGTTATTATTGGCGCAATAGATGTCGCAATCTTCGTATCTTCGGGTGTTTTGTTTGGCGCTTTTTACGGTTTCCAGAGAAACGAGATAACTAATGCAGCCATTTTATTCGCAGCACTAATAAAAGCGGTTGTTTTCTACTTCGCTCTTACTTCTGGTTACAGCCTGTTGGCAATGGGTGTGATATCGCTAGTAGCTAATCTGCTAGCGGCTTTGCTTCTTGCATTCCTAATGAAGAAAACAGAACCAGAAGTTGAACTGACTGTAAAGCATGCAGACAAATCAACTGTTGTTTCAATATTCCACTACAGCAAATTCACTTTCTTGACCATGTTAGGTATGCAGTTAATTTACTACAGTGACGCCTTTGTTATTGGATTTTTCTTAAGCGCTGCAGCGATTACTATCTATACAATTCCATGGAGCTTGAGTGAATACAGCAACAAACTAATTTTCGCCGTCGCGCAGACATTCGTACCTGTTTTTAGCGAACAAGAGGCCACTAAAGACAAAGCACTGTATAGCACTTACATCACCGGCACAAAGGCCCTGCTAATCATTTCAAATTTGCTTTGCATTGGCATGCTGACACTAGGTGACAACTTTGTCGGCATTTGGATGGGGCCTAAGTATGCTGTGGAGTGTTCAGTTATTTTATCGATCATGTTCTTTACGCAATTGATCAAAAGCCCTCAACTACTCAGCTACTCTATATTGCTTGGCACTTCAAACCATCAAAAGTTTTCTACTTATAACATGCTGTTTTCGGTGGCCAACCTAATTTTAAGCATATTGTTAATTCAAAAATTTGGCTTGGTAGGTGTGGCAGTAGCGACCTCATTTACGCAGATAGTTTTTTACGCTGTGATCACGCCAATACTGACCAGCCGGGTAGTTAATTTCTCACTACCTCAGTACTTCAAGGACACTTACTTACGCATACTGCCGGCTAGTATTCTTTTGTACGCCATGCTGACATACATCGCAAAGTTCCATCCACCAAACGGCTACTTAGACCTGATAGGTATGGCGCTGATCGCAGCGGTGATCTATATGGTAGTGGTCTACTTCACTACGCTAGATAATGATGAACGGCAATTTGGGAAAAGTGCTGTAGGGAAAATGATCGCCAAAGTCCGCAAGTAAAGCCGAGCTAGCCTAACTTTCCCTGGACTAACCACCGACGTGAGAATCCTATGTTGCGAGCTTCGACCTATAAACGGGGTTCGACGACCACCGGCCATTTATCCACTGTCGTATAGGTTGTTCAAGCACATAGTAGGATATAACGCCCGTCAGTATGGCTAAGATCAAACCAGTCAGCTTTCCACCCGGGAAAGCCCATGCGTACTCATAAAAAAACTGCTGCCATAAATATATTGAATAAGACCATAGGCCAAATTGACGCACTACAGCATTAGACAGCACCTTTTGCATTAACGCAGGCATCTGACCAAGGTGATTAACGGCCACCGCCAGTAAAATAGGACTCATTGAAAACATCAACCAGTCGGGCAATGCAATGGCATAACAAAGAGCCGCGAGTGGCAAACATAGCAACGGAACCCAAGCGGGCAATTGAAAATTATACTGGCGTACCAGCATGCCGTATCCCGCTGACAATAAAACAAATACCACAGCACTCTCTGTACGGATAAAAAACAACATAAATTCATCTGCAGATAAGTGCGAGTAGTGATAACTGCTGAGCAGCATCGTACCAAGCGCGACCGTCAACAACGCAATCGCAATATTTTTACGATTAGCCATAAAAAGAGTCATAGCACTTAGAAATAGATAAGCGTGCTCTTCAACATTTAATGACCACAAGTGCGCAATGGTTAGTCCACCACCCCAGATACCCGGCTCAGCCGGCAGGTAAGTTCTAAGGAACGTTAGACAAGCCAGTACTTCAGCCCAGGTGAATTCAATCGCATAAACAAAAGCCCCCCCACACATTGTCAAAACATAAACAAATAATACCGGATAGACCCTACTGAGCCGCCGGATATAAAAATCACGCAGCGACATACGCTTTTCGAAAAGAATATGGCTCATCAGCATACCGGATAGAACAAAGAAGGTATCAACCCCCATCCGGCCTTCCCACAACCATTTTATATCAAAGAAGTGGTCACACAATACTAACAACACAGCCATACCACGCCAGCCGTCCCACAACAGCACACGATCATTTTTTTGCACTAGTACTTTCGACGAGGCAGAGGTGGTTACTTTGGCAGCAGAATGGGTAGAGTTCATCTAAGCACGCTTTCTACTGACCAATGCCAATAGCTTTAAAAAACAGAAAAAAAAACAGCAAGACCATTCGAAGAAAAAACCTTGAACTTAATAGGTAGTTTATAGCGTGCTATTTAAGAATTTTGGGACAAACCGTTGAAAATGGTCACAAGTACTAGTACAGATGGCGCGCACAACCAGGCAACACAAATAGCCCATCTAGGGGATCGACACCTGCGTGTAGGTATCATACCTTAGTCATGCAGCTGACACTGCAGTCGAGGTTTGCACGGATCGCAACTTAGTGCCACACGGAAGTGGCAACCGAGACACCTCTTTTCTTTTCTTTTCTCCACTCAACGGAATGAACCCTGCCTCAAGCGGCAGGGTAGGAGCCGTCTTCGTCGTGGGTTTCATCGCCCTTAAGCGCCGGGGAAAACACACAAACCAATTTCAGATCAGTTAAGGCGTGTACCTTGTGACGATCATGCATATCGAGTGTGTACATATCACCGGGTCCCAATTCGTAGGTTGTATTGCTAACTACATCAATCAAACTGGCCTGCCCTTCGATAACCAAATTAGCTTCAATGTGATTTTTATACTCAAGCTCCAAAATCTGCCCCCTGGAGACCGTGGTCATTGTTAGCGTAAATCCGACATCATCAGACTTTAAAAGGTAACGTGCACTGCTCCAAACACCTTCTTTCTCACCATAACTACCAGCGCTTTTTACATCTGCAAGACTACGAACAATCATCGGGTATCCTCTCTTCAGGGCTCAAGTCAGTAGTACAGTGGAGTGTACCTGCTACAGAAATGTCAAAAACAGCCCATGCATGATATATTTTTTTTCAAAGTATCTCGCAATGCCATCAGTACTTCTAAAAAGGCCAGAAACGAATGAATAGTAAAGAATCCATCACCTATTCTGATATTCTTTCGGCCTACGACCGCGTAAAGACTACAATACGCGAGACCCCCCTTCTCGAAAGCTCTTTACTCAATGAATTAGCAGGCAGACGCCTGCTAGTAAAAGCCGAGTGTCTGCAACACACGGGCTCGTTCAAATTCCGCGGTGGCACGTCGGCTATAACAAAGCTTAGCGAAGCACAACGCAAAAACGGCGTAATCGCGTACTCGTCTGGCAATCATGCACAAGGGGTCGCAATGGCGGCAAATCTTGCAGGTGTCAAAGCACTTATTGTGATGCCTAACGACGCGCCAGCCCTTAAGATCGAAAACACACGCAGTTACGGCGCTGAAGTGGTGCTATACGATCGCCCCGGCGGTGAAGATCGCGAAGAAATTGGCAAACAGCTGTCTGAACAGCGAGGCCTGTATCTTATAAAACCATACGATAACGCCGAAGTAATCGCAGGCCAGGGCACTTGCGGAATAGAAATCGCGGCACAAGCCAAGGCACACGGGATCACTGAGGCAGATGTGCTGGTGTGTTGCGGTGGCGGCGGCCTAACCTCCGGCATTGCCATCAGCCTGGAAGCAAATGTGCCTAGTATGCGTGTGCGCCCAGTGGAACCTACGCACTACGACGATGTCATCCGCTCCCAACTTTCAGGGCAACGCGAAAAGGTAGATACTCGCGAAACCTCAATCTGCGATGCAATAGTAACGCCCTCCCCTGGTGAACTCACCTTTCCTATTATAAATCGTCTATGCGCCCCGGGAATTCGTGTCTCCGATACCGAAGCATTGCACGCCATGGCAGTGGCGATGAAATATCTAAAAATTATTGCAGAACCCGGAGGCGCAGTAGCGCTGGCAGCAGCCCTTTCCCACCCCGAAGAGATTCAGACTGAGACGGTAATCTGCGTAGTCTCTGGCGGTAATGTTGACAGTGCTATGATCAACCAGGCGCTAAAAGTGCTCAGCTAAACACGCAATTATGAAAAGAATTTACCGGCTATTGCGTGTGCCTCAAACCTCAAGTGGTTCAAAGGGAACTAATTGGTTCTCAAACCGTCTTAGGCTATAACTTATAAGACTCAAGTATTGTCATGTATTTGACTACCCATTACGCCACTATTTGTACATCTACACTTATTGCAGACACTACTATGAAGACACTGCTATAAAGACTCGGAAAAACGTCTCAAAAACCACCACCAACGACTAAGCTATAGCAATGAAATATACTAAAATAATAATCACTCTTGCGGTCGCCGCACTCATTGCTGCATTTTTTATTTTTGATCTCGGTCAATATCTATCACTTGAGTTTTTGAAATCAAAACACCAGACACTCGTCGAATACGCAACTGAAAATAAGGCAGCGTCTATCGCCGGATTTTTTCTTTTGTATGTTGCAGTCACCGCACTGTCACTTCCTGGTGCAGCTATTTTGACGCTTGCCGGGGGGGCTGTATTTGGTTTTATAACAGGCCTGATCATTGTGTCGTTCGCATCCACAATAGGTGCAACACTGGCATTTCTATTTTCACGATTTATGTTCCGTGATGTAGTACAGAAGAAATTTTCATCCCACTTACAAACCATCAATACCGGCGTGGAGGAAGAAGGCGCTTTTTACCTTTTCACGCTCAGGCTAATCCCCGTGGTGCCATTTTTCGCTGTTAACTTACTCATGGGCTTAACTACAATAAAAACCTTAGTCTACTCACTGGTAAGCCAAATTGGCATGCTACCTGGCACCGCTGTGTTTGTTAACGCCGGCAATCAGCTGGCTCAAATAGATACTCTAAAAGATATTCTATCCCCCTCTCTTTTAATTGCTTTTGCGCTTCTGGGGATATTCCCAATCGCCGCTAAAAAACTCATCTCGCTGTATAAACTTAGGAAATCCTCCCTTGGATAAGGCACCAGATTTTTTCGACACAAATATCATTGTTATTGGCGCTGGCTCCGGCGGTCTCATTGCTTCACTTATTGCCGCGGCGGTAAAAGCCAAAGTCACCCTGATAGAAAAACACAAGATGGGAGGCGACTGCCTGAACACTGGATGCGTTCCATCAAAAGCACTTATAAAGAGCGCTAGATTTCTACATGATGTAAAGCACTCCTCTAAATATGGCATTAAGTCAGCAAGCGCTGAATTTGAATTTTCCGATGTGATGGAACGTGTTCAAGATATAATCAAAAAAATTGAACCACATGATTCTATCGAAAGATTTACCAGCCTCGGCGTAGACTGCATCACCGGTAGCGCAAAAATTACCAGCCCATGGTCTGTTGAGGTAAATGGAAAAACCATAACGGCTAGAAACATCATACTGGCTACGGGAGCCAGACCTTTTATTCCTCCCATCGAAGGATTAGACCAAGTCACATGGTATAGCTCAGACAACATCTGGGAATTACGTGAACAACCAAAGCGACTAGTGGTATTGGGCGGCGGCCCCATCGGTTGCGAAATGGCGCAAGCATTTACGCGCCTTGGCAGTGAAGTTACTCAAGTTGAAATGTCACCACGAATAATGATTCGCGAAGATGAAGAAATTTCCGCGATGGTGGAGGAACAGTTTACAGCCGATGGCGTTAACCTACTTACCAACACTAAAGCAATTGCCTGCAAAAAAGGCAGCGAACAAATACTCGTATGTGAAAAAGACGGTAAAACTATAGAGATTCCGTTCGACGCTATGCTTATAGCAATTGGACGAAAACCAAATGTTGAAGGATTCGGACTAGAAGAACTAGGCATCACCTTGCGTAAAAACACCACCGTTGAAACAGATGACTTCTTACGTACCAATCACGAGAACATATTCGCAGTAGGAGACGTGACAGGCCCCTACCAATTCACTCACACCGCCTCACACCAAGCCTGGTTTGCAACCGTCAATAGCCTATTTGGTCAATTCAAAAAATTCAAAGCTGACTACTCGGTTATTCCGTGGGCAACATTCACCGACCCTGAAGTAGCTCGCGTTGGCTTAAATGAACTAGACGCGAAACAAGAAAATATTCCATATGAAGTGACCACGTATGGAATAGATGATCTTGACCGAGCTATCGCTGACAGCGAAGATCGCGGTGTCGTAAAAGTATTAACCGTACCCGGAAAAGATAAAATTCTAGGTGTGACAATTGTTGCTGCTCATGCAGGCGACCTATTACCTGAGTTTGTTATAGCAATGAAATACAAACTAGGATTAAAGAAAATTCTCGGCACTATACATACCTACCCGACCATGTCCGAAGCGAACAAGGGGGCCGCCGGTAACTGGCAACGTGAGCATGCACCGCAATTTGCACTTAAAGTTCTAGAACGTTACCACCGCTGGAGACGTGGCAAGAGCCCATCAAAAGCCGCTACGTAGGCTCTATTAAGGAATAATAATCAGATAACAACAAAGGACATTTCAGCACTAGAAATCAATCATTTCTGGTGCTGAAATATGATAACCCTGTACTAAATCAACACCTAGCTCGCGGAGCTTTTCAAGCACGGCCTCACTCTCTACCGACTCAGCTATAGTCTTCTTACCAAGTGTAATGGCAACATCATTGATTGATTTGACCATTGTATAGTGCACAGGGTCTTCAAGTATTGCTTTTATAAAAGTGCTATTTATTTTAACAAAACTGACTGGCAACTTTTTAAGATAGGTAAACGAGTCCAAGCCGCCACTAAAGTCATCAATCGCAAACTGACAACCTAATTTACCCAACTGCTCCATAAACCTTGAAACAATAGTGAGATTAGTACTTACTGCAGCCTCGCTAACTTCGAAACATAAAACTGATTTATCGATATCAGCCTTTTTTAATACTTGAATAAGATATTGTAAAAATTTCTCATCGGCGATCGTCGCACCACTTAGGTTAATGCAGCATAATTCTAAACGATCTGTCACATGTGGCTGCCCACTCAACCAATCGAGAGTAGCTTCAATCACCGCCTTATCAAGCTTGACTGACAAACCATATCGCTCCGCAAGCGGTATCACCGCAGCCGGTTGCATTAACTCGCCTTCAGGCGAAGCCAGGCGCATTAAAATTTCTATTTTAGAATTTTTGTCACCCGCACCATCAGTTGACGCTATTCTCTGCATAGCTAGTTTTACTCGGCGCTCTGCAATGGCGCTTTTTATAAACTCATCCCAGTGCCGGTCCGCTTGTCGGTCTTTAATGTCATCGTCAGTGTCTTTATAGACCGCCACTCGATTGCGCCCACCGCTCTTGGCATCGTAACAAGCAGCGTCAGCAGCACCAAACAATGCAGAGCGTGTTTCCCAGCGCTCGTCGATTAACACTAGACCAATACTAGTACCAACAGAAAACGACTTGCCCTCCCAATGAAATTGGAAGCTTTCTACTTCTGCCCTTAACTGAGTGGCGAGCCGCATAGCCTCTTCGAGTCCGACATCGTAGATAAGAAGCCCAAACTCATCACCGCCCAACCTCGCGAGCACATCACTCTTACGCACGAGCCCCGTAAACAACGTTGAAAGCTGCCTCAATAGTTCATCACCTGCAAGGTGGCCGGCAGTGTCATTGACACGCTTGAAATTATCCAGATCAATAAAGCAGAGAGCTTGTTTAGCCGAAGCAGATACTTCTATTGCCTCATTACAGCGCTGTTCAAATTCACGCCGATTGACTAAACCTGTCAGTGAATCATGACTCGCATGGTAAGCCACAATGCTTGCACTGTGATGCTGTGCGGTATAGTCCCAGCCAATGCCTCGATAACCAATAAAGGTATCGTCTGTATCAAATACCGGCACGCCCGACAATCTTACTACGCGCTTTTCGCCATCCTGTCGAAGCCATTGGTATTCGCGATTTCGAAACGGCAAATGTTTCTTAAGATCTACCATTAACACCTTCCACTCTGGTACGTCATCAGCGTGTACATGTTCATTAACAAGTTTTTCAAGCGGCACATTGATAATACGATCAGTAGCTACCCCAAGAAACCCTTTTGTCTCCATGGACACATGCGTCATCCTTTGTTGATTATCCATCTCCCAAAAGAAATCCCCAGCTGCAGAGACACAATCCAGTAACTTAGCATTAGTTAATTCAAGTTCACTTTGTCGCTCCGCAGCAGGCTGCAGAGATACTAATAGATGCGTGTTCCCCGACCATGATACCGTACTAATACAAGCCGAAAACCGTTGGTTTTGCCGTTCAACACGAGCACTGACAAACTGATCAATGCTATCTTGTTCTCGAAGCATCGCCTCAACACTTGCACGCTCTCTATCGCTAAACCAACCTTCTATCGATAGATATTTTTGGTTTGACGTTCTATCAAGCAAGCTTTGCGCAGCAGCATTCACCTGTACCGGTACCCATGCATCACAAACAATCATAGGCTGCTTGATATTTTTAAAAAATTCGTCGTCTGTGGAAAGCTGAGGCGCTGCAAGCTCGGCAGTTGTATTGCGTCGGTGTCCGGATCGTTTTTCCACGAATGCTTGCGACTCAGCATTTACCACTTCGGGATCATTCGCCACAACCCTTACCGGCAAACAATAAACTGCCTGCACTTCACTGCCATTCCAACGAATAGCATTTGATTGCAAACTAAACTCTAATTCAGTGCCATCAGCATGAGTTGACTTTATAGTTCTTTTTTCGTTGTCAGAACTATTGGACACCAGTGTCCTTATTTCTGCAGCGCTGGGTGAGGAACCTGCACTACCCAAAAGCTCAAGCCACGCCGAATTGACATAAATAAGTTCGTAGTTACGATGTATAAGCAACCCAAACGGTGATTGATTTATAACATTTCTGAGCTGCAGCTCATCACCAAGTAACAACTGGTAGCTTCGATGTAGCTCTTCTAGACTGACAACAAATATTTCAATACCACAGATTTGTCCTTCACGATTTAACAAAGGACTTCGGACGAAAAAACGCCCTGCGGTGCGCTTGCTTAAAATTTCTCCGGCAGTGATTTCGGTAGTGCCTGTCTCCAAGACTCGACGCTCGGCCGCATGAACCAGCGCCGCGCTCCGATCAGATAAAAAATCATAATCACTTTGCCCGACTAGTTGCGTCGGCGAGGCGAGCTGTAACGATTGGGCATAGCCAAGCGTGCACGCACGATAGTTTAACTGTGCGTCTTTTAGAGCAGTATTGCGGGGTTTCCCGATTCCAGCGAGGTGTGCTGCCATTCGGCCTGATCTATCAAAGGTGAGAAGTCACGGAAATTTTGAGCCACTCATGACTGGTGGTCAAACTTCCACATCACCAGACTATGTCATTAACTGCAGAAAATATCCGTGCACGCATCAACAAGATGCGCGCGAAGTGAACATAATTGACGGACCCGCGAACAAGCTGACAAACCTCTGAAAAGAGTTTAAATTCAAATACTTGTAAGGATAAAGCTGTAAGTTTTGAGCGCAAGAACCCCAGAACCCCCAAAATACACCGTACAAGATGGATTCGATTAAGGTAAGGCAAACAACTACATCGTGACAAAACTAGATTGCCTTACAAAAAGCTTAGGAAAGCCACCCGTCTACCGACTTTTCAATCCGCACCAGGCTGTTGTAAAAGCTTTGCTTCTCATCGTTGCTCAAAGATGACAACAATTCAGCTTTGTGCTCTTCCATCATTGAATCGACACGCTGATGTATCTCACGGCCTTTTTCAGTAAGGCTGAGACGCACGTTTCTCGACTGCCCATCGGCACCATCGTACCTAAGCAACTCATTGGCCTGCATGGTTTTTACCGTCCTACTAATCTGACCTTTATCCATGCCAATGTTGCCACGAATGTCAGCTTGGCTCATCGCACCAGATGAAGACAGCAGTGAAATAATTCTCCACTCAGGCAATCTTAAGTTTGCCCTCGCCTGCACAGCTTGACCAATCTGACGACTTATCTTCACGTTCACTACATTCAGCTTAACGCTGATTAATGAGTGAAGTTCACCGTCGTCTTCCATACCTTTTCCATCCTGTTCCAATTGATCACATCCTAGCAAAATAACTTTTCAGAAGGCACTATTAATTGGCAGAACTTTGTTACATAAAGTCACAAGCGCACTAACCAGTGGAGTTGCTTTCCATAAGCGACTAACTAACGCCCACCACTGACATTAATAAATGCACCAGTTGTATAAGAAGCATTGTCCGATACTAGCCACATAATTGCGTTAGCAACTTCATCTGCAGTACCACCGCGCTGCATGGGCACAGCTCCTTTGACTCTATCCACACGCCCTGGCTCTCCACCACTAGCATGAATTTCGGTGTATATGACACCAGGCCTTACAGCATTAACTCGTATACCACAGTCTGCAACTTCTGATGCCAAGCCGACAGTTAAGCTATCTATAGCGCCCTTACTGGCTGCATAGTCAACGTACTCACGGGGCGCTCCTAAGGTTGAAGCAATTGAAGATACATTCACTATGCTACCACCTGCTCCACCATTATTAATTGACATAAGCTTCACCGCTTCTCTGGCACATAGTAACGAACCAACAACGTTAATACCTAACACTCTATTAAATCTTTCTGCAGTCATATCTTGAAGTGTCGATTGCTGTTCCAGTACACCAGCGTTATTGATCAATGCCGTTACTTGACCCACCTCTGCGGCTGCGTTAAACAGACGTAAAACGTGTTCCTCCTGGCTTATATCGGCTGCTACTCCTACTGCAACACCGCCATCAGCTTTTATTTTTTCTACGACACTCGAAGCCGCTTTTTTATTGCTGTGATAATTAACTACCACTGCATAACCTTTTTTCGCCGCCATTACAGCTGTGGCTGCACCAATTCCACGGCTAGCGCCGGTGATGATCATTACACTCATCCGAACATCACTGTACGCACCAAGGCTATTAAAACTCCTTTACAAATTTTTGCTGCCGTGAACACTATGTGAATAAACCACGAAAGATGTGAACAACATGTGAACACACTTAAGTGTGGTTGTGGGATCAACATAAGGATGTAGGCCATATTACATATTGCGCCGATACTCGCCACCAACTTCAAACAGCGCATCAGTGATTTGTCCAAGTGAACAATATTGCACCGCATCAATCAGCTCCCTAAAAACATTACCGTTTGCAATCGCGACTGATCGCAATCGCTCAAGTGCAGCAGCAGATTCTTGCGAATTGGCACTCTTGAATGCCTCGAGCCTTGTTATCTGGCTTTCTTTTTCTTCAGTGGTGGAACGCGCTAACTCAATAGAATGCTCTTCAATTTCAGCATCAGTGTTGGTGAAAGTGTTGACTCCCACAATAGGCAATGAACCGTCGTGCTTACGATGCTCGTACAGCATTGACTCCTCTTGAATTTTGCCGCGTTGGTATCCTGTTTCCATAGCACCGAGTACACCGCCACGCTCTGATATTCGCTCAAACTCCTGCAACACTGCCTCCTCTACAAGATCGGTGAGCTCTTCAATAACAAAGCTACCTTGACTCGGGTTCTCACACTTGGCCAAACCCCACTCACGATTAATGATCAATTGAATTGCAATCGCTCGACGCACAGACTCTTCCGTCGGGGTAGTAACTGCTTCATCGTATGCGTTGGTGTGCAACGAGTTGCAGTTGTCATAAACCGCTATCAGCGCCTGCAAAGTGGTTCTAATATCGTTGAAGGCCATTTCCTGCGCATGCAACGAACGACCAGAAGTTTGAATATGATACTTAAGCTTTTGACTACGTTCTGAAGCGCCATACTTTTGTTTCATGGTCACCGCCCATATGCGCCTGGCAACGCGCCCCATCACTGTGTATTCGGGATCCATTCCGTTACTAAAGAAAAAGGACAGGTTCGCTGCAAAATCATCAATCTTCATGCCCCTAGCAAGATACGATTCTACATAAGTAAACCCATTAGCAAGCGTAAACGCCAATTGACTGATCGGATTAGCACCTGCCTCTGCTATGTGATAACCCGATATAGAAACTGAATAGAAGTTTCGAACGTTGTTCTCTACGAAATACTCTTGAATATCTGCCATCACTTTAAGACTGAACTCGGTCGAAAATATGCATGTGTTCTGGCCTTGATCTTCCTTGAGTATGTCAGCCTGCACTGTGCCGCGAACGTTGGCGAGTGTCCAGCGTGTTATTTCAGCACGTTGTTGATCATTGGGAGCGTTGCCATTTTCTACAGTAAACTTTCTTATCTGCTGACGAAATGCTGTATTAAAATAAAACGCAAGAATAGTAGGTGCAGGGCCGTTGATAGTCATAGATACCGATGTATTTGGATCACATAGATCAAAGCCATCATAGAGCGCTTCCATATCTTCAACGGTGGCGATCGATACACCAGAGTTGCCGACCTTACCGTATATATCTGGCCGTCTATCGGGATCATTGCCATACAAAGTCACGGAATCAAAAGCGGTGGATAATCGTTTCGCTGCGGCATGCTCTGAAAGCGCTTTGAATCTTGCATTTGTACGAAACGGATCCCCCTCACCTGCGAACATTCGGGTTGGGTCTTCACCTTCTCTTTTGAATGGAAATACACCAGCAGTATACGGAAAATAACCAGGCAAATTTTCAAGCTTAAGCCACTTTAAAAGATCACCATTATCGGAAAACTTCGGAAGGTAAACTTTGCGAATTATGTTACCGCTTAAAGTCTCGTGGGTCAGTTCAGTGACAATTTTATGATCACGAACGTGCACTTCAAACGTTGGTTCCGCGTACTGTTTAGACAAAGCTGGCCATTCATTCAAAAGCACCTCACAACCAGGATCAAGTGCCTGCTCACGAGCCTCTATCAGAGGCGACAAGTCATTATTTCCCTCAGTAATAGTGCTGGCTTCAAGCATCATTTGCTGAACAGCGATAAGTTGTTGGCGCTCACGAACTATAGTTGCTTGCAATTTTACTTGATGATGATAATCGCGAACTGTTTCTGCAATTTCCGCTAGGTACCGGATACGGCTTGAAGGCAATATTACTGAGCTTTCAGTTGAATGGCGGGTCTCTGCAACATCTAAAAGACCACCTTGTGAGGCTAAACCCTTGTTGATCAGTTGGGTTAGAACTTCCTTATACAAAGAACTTACACCATCATCGTTAAATCGTGCTGCCATGGTGCCGAACACAGGCATAGAACCGGGCTCTACTGCAAACGCCTCTCGATTGCGCTGCACTTGCTTGCATACATCACGCAATGCGTCAGCAGCACCTTTTCTATCAAACTTATTGATCGCGACTACATCTGCAAAGTCTAGCATGTCAATTTTTTCTAACTGACTTGCGGCACCAAATTCTGGTGTCATAACATATAGCGATACATCACAGTGCGATACTATGCCTGCATCGCCTTGTCCTATACCTGGTGTCTCTATGATAATCAGATCAAAGCCTGCGAGCTTGGCAGCGGCGATCATGTCTGGAAGCTCTGGTGGCACATCACCACCGGCATCGCGTGTAGCAATAGAGCGCATAAATATATTCCGATGATCAATCGCATTCATACGAATACGATCCCCCAATAACGCACCGCCTGTTTTTCTCCGGGTGGGGTCAATAGCGAGTACGGCAATTTTTAGCTCGTCACGATGATCTAACCTAAACCGCCTAATTACTTCATCTGTCAAAGATGATTTACCAGAACCACCCGTACCTGTTATTCCAAGAACAGGCACCGAGGCACAAGCGGCCGCTTGTGCGTGCATTTCGGCTTTTAGTTTTTCCGGGTAAGTGTTGTTTTCTAACGCTGTTAGCACCGGTGCTAAGTAGGTGTAATGCTCAGCCGAAAACTTAGAAATATCAAAGCCCGCGTTTTCACCCGGATCAAATCTGCAACGCTGCAGCATGTCATCGATCATGCCTTGCAATCCGATCTTTTGGCCGTCTTCCGGTGAATAAATACGAGCGACACCATACTGATGGAGCTCATTTATTTCATCAGCAACTATAACCCCACCGCCACCACCAAAAATTTGTATATGCGCGGCACCTATTTCACGCAGCATATCAACCATATATTTGAAATACTCAACATGGCCGCCTTGATAGGAGCTAATTGCTATTCCCTGAACATCTTCGTGGATGGCCGCAGTCACAATCTCTGCTACCGAGCGATTGTGACCCAGGTGAATGACTTCCGCACCGGCGCTTTGCAAAATCCTACGCATGATGTTGATCGACGCATCATGCCCATCAAATAGACTAGATGCAGTGACAAACCGCACCATAGCGGTTGGATCAGCATGCTTTATAGGCACTACGTTATCAGCAGGTGTAGTCATTGGGACCCCTTAACCTTAAAATGTAAGAATCTACAGAGTTAAACACAGCCCTCATTCGTTAGCGCTCACCGCGCTGTGTTCCACAATTTTAGATTAGTGTATATTGACGTTTACGTAAACGTCAATATGAGTAAAAAACAGCTATACTCATAACCCTGCAACCTCATGACTAAAGGATCATGCAAGACACATACACTATTTCAGAACTTGGCCGGGAATTTGGAATCACTACTCGCGCCATCCGATTCTACGAAGATAAAAACCTACTCAGCCCAACCCGTGACGGCCAACGGCGCATCTACTCGCGCGCTGATCGCACCAGGTTAAAGCTCTTGCTACGCGGCAAAAGACTAGGCTGGGGCTTGGAACAAATCAGAAGTGTGCTAAATATGTATGAAACCGGCCATGAAGGTGAACTCCAACAAATTGAGTACACCTGCAAAAAGGTTGAAGAAAGACGCCAACAGCTTCTGCAGCAGCAACAAGACATAAAAGCAGCTTTACTAGATCTTGACAGTATCCAGTCGCGATGCGAAGCATACAAAAACAAACTGGAAAACGATCACAAAAGTAAGCGTGCCTGATCACTCAAAGCTAGCAACTAATGTAATCAACACAATTTAATCCTATCAAGTTGTAGATTTAAGAGAGCCTCAAATGCAACCCGACGACCCCATAGTAATTTCTAGCGCAATGCGCACTCCACTTGGTGGATTTCAAGGCGCGTTTTCTAGCCTTACCGCTTCCGAATTAGGCGCTGCGGCCATAAAAGCCAGCCTTGAAAAAAGCGCGCTCGCAGTAGATGCTGTCGATGAAGTTGTTATGGGCTGTGTGCTACCCGCAGGTCAAGGACAAGCACCAGCAAGGCAAGCTGCCCTTGGCGCAGGCTTACCGCTGGGTACAAACTGCACAACCATCAACAAAATGTGTGGTTCAGGCATGAAAGCCGCGATGTTCGCACATGATCTACTCGTTGCGGGTAGCGCTAAGGTAATGGTTGCGGGTGGCATGGAAAGCATGACCAATGCACCCTATTTACTGCCTAATGCACGCGGTGGTATGCGCATGGGGCATAGTCAAACTACTGACCATATGTTTTTAGATGGCCTGGAAGACGCCTACGACAAAGGCAAGTTAATGGGTTGCTTTGCAGAGGCCACTGCCAGTCACTATAACTTCTCACGTAACGCGCAAGACGAATTCGCAATAAGATCTTTAACACGTGCAAAAGATGCAATCGACAACGGTGACTTTAAAGATGAAGTCACCCCTGTCACGGTAAAAACACGCAAGGGCGAAACCATCGTAGAGCACGATGAACAACCACACAAAGCACTACCTGAAAAAATTCCGACTCTGCGTGCGGCCTTCGAAAAAGACGGCACAGTGACCGCTGCAAATGCAAGTTCTATCTCTGATGGTGCAGCAGCCCTTGTCATGATGCGCCGCAGCGAATGCGAAGCGCGCGGGCTAACACCGCTTGCCACCGTACTTGGTCATGCCACCCATGCGCACGAACCGAACTGGTTTACCACAGCGCCAGTGTATGCCATGCGCACGCTTCTTGAAAAACTCAATTGCACAGCAAAAGAGATTGATCTTTTTGAGATCAATGAAGCATTTGCCGTAGTCACTATGGCGGCTATAAAAGAACTCGATCTACCGATTGATAAAGTCAATATACATGGCGGCGCCTGTGCACTGGGCCACCCCATTGGAGCCTCTGGTGCACGAATATTGGCAACTCTAATTCATGCATTAAAGAACAAAGGCCTAAAGCGCGGTATGGCATCACTGTGTATTGGTGGTGGTGAAGCAACTGCTATGGCTATCGAGTTAATCTAATCGAGTAACACCAAATGATTTATACCGATGAACAAATCATGGTACGTGACATGGCACGCCAGTTCGCACAAGAGCAACTAGCGCCGAATGCCGCAGAGTGGGATCAAAAATCGGAATTTCCAAGAGCTGCCATTACAGCCATGGGTGAACTTGGCTTACTAGGCATGGTAATACCGGAAGAATATCAAGGCTCCGCCACAGATACTGTTGCCTACTCAATGGCCCTTGAGGAAATTGCTGCAGGCGACGGCGCTTGCTCCACAATCATGAGCGTCCATAACTCAGTGGCTTGTCTGCCTATTTATAACTTCGGCACCGATGCCCAAAAAGATGAGTGGTTACCACCCCTTGCGAGCGGCAAGATGCTGGGCGCTTTTTGCTTAACTGAACCACAGGCAGGCTCTGATGCCGCCGCACTTAAAACACGGGCAGAACTAGACGGTGACCACTACATTATTAATGGCGTTAAACAATTTATAACCAGCGGCAAAAATGCAGACATCGCAATTGTTTTTGCAGTGACCGATGCAACAGCTGCAAAACGTGGCATCAGTGCTTTTATCGTCCCCACTGCAACAGCGGGCTATCAAGTTGCCTCTGTCGAAAAAAAAATGGGGCAACGCGCGTCAGACACTTGCCAGATAATATTTGAAAACTGCAAAATTCCAGCTGAAAATCTTCTTGGTGAAGAAGGACAAGGCTATGGCATTGCACTCGGCAACCTGGAAGGTGGGCGCATTGGCATTGCAGCACAATCCGTTGGCATGGCCCGCGCCGCCTACGAACATGCACTTAGCTACGCGCAGGAACGACAAGCGTTCGGTGCAGCTATTATCTCGCAACAAGCAATTGCATTTAAACTCGCTGATATGGCAACCTCAATTGATGCCGCCAGGCTCTTAGTACATCGAGCAGCACACTTACGTGAACAAAAACTACCCTGTTTAACCGAAGCATCCATGGCAAAACTTTTCGCCAGCGAAATGGCCGAACGTGTTTGCTCTGACGCCATTCAAATTCATGGTGGTTACGGCTATCTATCTGATTTTCCTGTCGAGCGAATTGCGCGCGATGTCAGGGTTTGCCAAATATACGAGGGAACCTCAGATATCCAGCGTCTCGTCATTGGTCGCGCCCTCAGCACTGGCCGCAGTTACTGATAAACCGCGCAGATAAACTATCTAGACCTGCCTCCTGAGATAGAGTACCTTTACGCCAATACTGACCTACCGTAGCAGCAGCTATTTAAGGCTTGAATTGGAGCAAATATCTTGTCATCAACCAAAATAGAATCTGTACATAAAACAGCAGGACTAGTGTATTGCTTGTGGCTACTCGGTATTTTGTTCGGAATTACCGCCATCATTGGCGTTATCATCAGTCACAGCAATCTTAAAAAAGCCCGCGACACCCACGCGTATAGTCACTTCGTATGGCAAATATGCTCTTTCTGGATAGTTTTTATCGGGTTGGCAGTAACATTGGTTTTTTGGCCCAGCTCATTGTCTGCGGTATTCCTCGTTTCAAGCTTTTTCATATGGCTTTTCAGCGGGTTATTCGGCTCTTGGTATTTATCAAAATCTAAGCGAATACGATATCGCCAACGTGAACACGACCGATCCAGCAGCCGCAATTCAAAAGACTATCTTCGTTCTGTCCATAGCCGTTCGGTTCAAAGCTAATCTGTTTCAGTAAACCACCCGCAACCAACTGAGTATTTAGAAAATGAGCGATAACAACCAACCAGCACCCGTAGAAGTTGAAGAAGGCAAGGACTACTACTGGTGTTCTTGCGGGCAAAGTTCGAAACAACCATTTTGCGATGGCTCGCATAAAGGCTCTGAATTCACACCGGTGAAATACACAGCTGAAAAAGATGGCCGCGTATTTTTCTGTAACTGCAAAAAAACTGATGCTGCCCCACTATGTGATGGCAGTCACAAAACACTGTAACCACTGCGTACCGACTGCATTGCTGTAAAACACACGTATATCCCCAACTCATTTGTCGGTAGCACGGAATTCTCGCCCGGTTTTGAATCACCAGCGCCGCAACGTCTGCTGCAAAGATTAATTCCGTGGTCAATATATCCGTAATATTGCCGTTACAACGAACATTGCTGTTAAACAGTTAACGTATTCAAGGATGTTTACGTTTACGAAACACCTTTTAACAACAATAGCCGGTCGCCTGTAACTCAGAAGACATAAAACGGATCTCGAAGCACCATTGAAGGTGAACATAATAAGTCTTAGCCTAAGCGATTGGGGGTTGAGCACGACACCTTAATTAATTAGGGTGTCGTGCAATTTCTTCAACACCAAGCTCAACACACTAGCTAGTGTCCGTCCATAAACGAACGCTACTGCGGTCGCCTCAAGCACGCATTGTTTATGGATGGGCACTAGCTTGGGACATTTAGCAGCTCTAGCATCTTTCGAAGATCTGTAGCCTCATAATCTGGCTTAGCTGGCAGCCTTTCCGGGCGCTGCCCAAATCTATTAACCCATAACACCTTATAACCAAAATTCGCAGCACCCGATGCATCCCACGCATTAGATGATTGAAACAAGACCTGCTCAGGCTTTATACCAAACGCATCTGTTGCTAACTGATATACACGTGGATCAGGCTTAAAAATTTTGAGATTATCGACACTTAGAGACTCATCGAGCAGATCTTCTAAATGAGCACCACGAACAGCTGCTTCAAGCATGGCAGGCGAACCGTTGCTTAATATGGCCGTTTTGTATCCGGCAGATTTCAGTGCATTTAATACGTCATGCACCTCGGTGTAAGGCTCAAGCTTTAAATAAGCCTGCATTAAATCCTCGTGCAGGGTGCCATCTTTAATATTATGAGCATCAAGTGAGTAATCAAGCGCCTCACCGGTTACTTGCCAAAAATCTGCATAGTTGCCCATTAAACTTCGTAGCCAAGTATATTCTAACTGCTTAGTTCGCCAAGTACCTGAGACCTCATTAGCTTGCTTACCTAATCGTTGCCGATGTGCAGCGACTGCCGAGTGCACATCAAACAATGTACCGTAGGCGTCAAACACACAGGCTTTTATATCAAGCGGTGTATCAGTCATAGTGCTCTTCAAGTTGAGTATTAGTTAGAATTTGGTGGAATGGAATACGTTGCGGTAGCGTGCGCGACGATTTCACTATTGGTAAATTCAGAGGTTGCTTTGTTCTTATCAGCACTGTACAGGGCTACCTCACCAATCACCAATCGCTTACCAAATTTTAAAGGAGTGGCTCGAGCGACAATATCGCCAGGTTGAGGCTTACGCAGGAAATTGATATTCAAACTTGTTGTAACTGCAAGCTCAACAGGGCCTATGCGACTTAGCACCAACGCGTAAATTGCCGCATCTGCCAAACCCATCATGACAGGCCCTGCGATAGTGCCACCTGGTCGCAAAAATTTATCACTATAACAAGCTCGCATCCAAACACCCTCTGAATCAATTGACTGCAGCTGCAGCCCCATTAACTCAGCAAACGGGAGTCGCTCTGTGGCAAGTTGATGAAAGTCCTGAATTGTAATTTTTGCCATACACCTTGCCTGTTCTAATGGACGACGACTATAGTAAACACCCTATGGCAGGTAAGAGCTGCAGAGATAACCAATGAATAATAACCTCGTCAACAAAGAACTCGATCCCATCTTAGAATCTAAGGTCACGGGAAACGTAGCCACGCTCACTCTCAACCGCCCGAATAAGTTTAACGCGCTCTCAGAAGAGATGCTTGCTGAATTACAAACGGCTCTGTCTGAAATCGGCAAAGACGGATCAATCGCAGTTGTTATTCTGAATGCCCGAGGTCGGGCGTTTTGCGCTGGCCACGATCTCCGCCAAATGCGCGAAAACCATGCTGAGGATTACTACCGCACTCTATTTGATACCTGCTCAACCATGATGCAAACCATAAGAAATATTCCACAGCCTGTTATTGCAAGCGTGCAAGGCTTAGCCACGGCAGCAGGTTGTCAGTTGGTCGCCACGTGTGACCTCGCCGTGGCTGCACATACGGCGCAGTTTGCAGTATCAGGAATTAACCTCGGTCTCTTCTGTAGCACCCCATCAGTGGCACTATCACGTAGTATCAATTCAAAGCGAGCCTTGGAAATGCTGCTGACAGGTGACTTTATAGATGCCGAAACCGCGGTTGAATATGGTCTCATTAACCACAGCATTGAAGCAGATCAACTCGACGAGTTCACAAAAAATCTGGCCAATAAAATAGCCAGCAAACCCAAAAGCGCACGTACAGTTGGCAAGTCACTGTTTTACGCCCAACAATCTAAAAACCTAAACGACGCTTATCAGTACGCAGCAAGGGTTATGGCAAATAATATGATGGATGCTGAAACACTGGAAGCAGTCGACAATTTTCTCAACAAAAAGCCTCTAAAACCTTCAAATAGCGACTAAACATTGTGCGCTCCGGTTAGCACACTCCACACTGATAAAGAGTCCTTCAAGTCATCACAACGAATGCCGCTACTCGTTCCTGACAACCAATAATTACTAATTGCGCGTTAGACGCAATAAACGGGGATCGAGATGAAAAAACAAGACCTTACTTATCTTAATGGGCTTGCAATCAGCTGCTTGGCAACAGGCCTGGTGGACGAAGCACAACCAGCCTTCGAACTAATTTCAGATACAGTGCCTGGGCATGCAGCAGGTCCGATCGGGCTCGCGAGCGTAGAGCTCGCACGTGGCAACTACAATGAAGCCTGCCAAATACTGCAGGATTCAGCAAAAAAGCTAGAAGGCGACTCTGAACGAACTCGCAAGATCCTAATGCACGCGCTAGTGGCGTCTAATCGCCTTGATGAGGCCGACAACTTACGCGATACCCTTATGGGCCTTGAAGCCGCAAATGACGAACAAGAGTACCTGGTTCAGTCGCATAAATTTTTCGGTACCGGCAACCCTCGCCAAATGTAGGGCCGCGTATTTCGCGCGCAAAAAGAGACAGTTGGCGGGATTATTTTGCCCGCCCATTCTTCGCTCGCGGTATCATACGGTTCGATATCGTAGAAGCGCCGCATGAGCAACACAATACTCTTTATAAAAACACCAGAAGCGCTAGCACAATTTGCAGCGGAAGTAGCCACTGAACAGTGGCTAGCTCTGGACACTGAGTTTCTGCGTGAACGCACTTACCGACCTGAACTGTGTTTGCTACAAATAGCCACCGCTGATCGCGTAGCGTGTATTGATCCACTGGAACTGGATTCGATAGATCCAATCCTTGATGTTATCTATCAACCAAACATCATTAAAATACTTCACGCAGCGAGCCAAGACCTCGAAATATTTTATTGGTTACGTGGCGAAGTACCCATCAACCTTTTTGACACTCAAATTGCGGCACCTCTTTTAGGTCACGCGGAACAAATAGGCTATGCCAACCTAGTTAACGAAGTACTCGGTGTAAGTCTAAGTAAATCGCATTCTCGTGCGGACTGGACAAGAAGACCACTTCCAGCCCAACAAATCGACTACGCCGCTGACGATGTAATTTATTTGGCGCAAATGTATCCCATCATGCGCGACAAACTCACTGAACTTAAGCGCCTGCAATGGCTAGACGCCGAATGGCAAAATCTGACTTGCGCCGATCTCTATGAAAAACCAGCAGACAATGTATGGCGCCGTTTGCGTGGTATCGACAAACTAAAAGGCAGCAGGCTTGCCGTGGCGCAAGAACTTTCTAAATGGCGGGAACTTACAGCACGCGACCGCAATTTGCCGCGCAACTGGTTACTCAAAGATGAAGTAATGATGGACATGGCCAAACAAATGCCAACAAGCATTGACGAACTCAAACACATTCGCGGCCTTAACGACGGCACCATACGTAATCATGGCAAAGCAATAACGAGCTGCATAAATAAATCAAAAGATGCCACACCAATAGCACCCGACCCTGCAAAGCGCAAAGTGAAACTCACCGCCGATCAAGACGCTACTCTTGATCTACTAACCGCAGTTGCAAAAATACATTCCAGAGAACTGGAAATTAATCCGTCGATTTTAGCGCCTCGAAAATCTATAGAAGACCTTATAAAAGGCAACACAGACACCGCTGTGATGCAAGGCTGGAGGGGCCAGCTGATAGGTCCTGCGCTGGCATCGGTTTTATCTGGCGACACGGGCTTAAAAATCGACAACGGCCGTGTAGTCGTTAGTTAGCGGGTTTTCGATGCTCGCTACTCTGCTTCACAAACCGCATTGTAGTCTCACAGGTACCAATACGCGGCGCGCCATAGGCGATCCCACCTTTGTAATCTTGTCGATAGTTCCATACACTGCAGTGAATCATATCGGTTCACAAACCACAGGAACACATCCTCCGTGAGCAACAACCTGAGCGACGTCAATATCGTCTCGGAAAGCGTCCTAATTACCCCTAGGGAGCTTCACCAATCCATTCCTTGTCCGGCAGCCGCGAGCGAGTTCGTTTTTGAATCGCGCAGAACTATCGAACAAATATTAAACCGCAAAGACCCACGTTTGTTGGTAGTGGCCGGACCTTGTTCAATACACGATATCGATGCTGCCATAGAATACGCAAAACGCCTCAAAGAAGAACACGAAAAACACAAAGACTCGCTCTACATTGTTATGCGAGTGTACTTTGAAAAACCACGCACAACAGTAGGCTGGAAAGGATTCGTTAACGATCCAGATCTCAATGATTCCTTCCACATTGAAAAGGGTTTAAAAGAGGCGCGTAAATTATTAGTAGCCCTTGCAGAGATCGGTATACCAGCAGGGACTGAAGCGCTCGATCCCATCAGCCCACAATATTTATCAGATCTATTTTCATGGACCGCCATTGGCGCACGTACCTCTGAATCACAAACACACCGTGAAATGTCGAGCGGTTTATCGACACCAGTCGGCTTTAAAAACGGCACTGACGGCAGCCTGGATATCGCCATTAACGCGCTTAAGTCTGCCTCATCACCGCACCGCTTCCTAGGGATAAACATCGATGGCCAGGTGACTCGACTCACCACAGGTGGTAACAAGTACGGCCATGTTATTTTACGCGGAGGTTCTGAGCCGAACTATGACTCTGTGAGTGTAGCTGTTGCTGAAAAAGCGTTAACAGACGCGAAGCTTACACCAAGCCTTATTGTTGATTGCAGCCACGCTAACTCGCATAAAGACCACACTCTACAACCCCTGGTGGCAGACAACGTAACTAAGCAAATAGTAGAAGGCAACAAATCTATTATTGGCTTAATGCTTGAAAGCCATATAAACGACGGCAATCAAAAGCTCGAAGCAGATGCCCAGAATCTTCACTACGGTGTATCGATCACGGATGCTTGCATCAACTGGGAGACCACCGAAAAACTGTTCAGCAATATGGCAAGCCAACTTGCAAAACCTCTAGCCGCTAGATGCACATCATGAGCAAACATATTAATAGTCGTCACCAGGATCAATACTTCAGCGAATACATTAGAACACGCGTTCGCACGATTCCAGACTGGCCAGTAGAAGGCGTGCAATTTAGAGACATTACGCCGTTGTTGCAAAATCCTGCCACCTTTAGGCGCTTAGTTGATTGCTTTGTGCATCGATACTATGAAACGGACTTCGATGCAATCGCGTGCATTGACGCGCGCGGCTTTATCATAGGCGGAGCACTAGCTTATGAACTAAGCACGAGCTTGGTACCCGTGCGTAAAAAAGGCAAACTACCGTTTGATACTGTTAGTGAATCATACGAACTTGAATACGGCACAGCAGAAGTAGAACTGCACAAAGATGCCATTAACAAAGGCGACAAAGTACTGTTACTCGATGATCTTATCGCCACTGGTGGCACCATGTTAGCGGCCGCTTCGTTAATTACTAAGCTTGGCGGTGAAATAGTAGAAGCCGCAGCCATTATTGATCTTCCTGATCTTGGCGGCACAGCCAAACTACGCGACGCAGGCTTTGATATATTCAGTATTTGCGAATTCGAAGGCGAGTAAAACCCCATGAATAGAACTGAAAACTTTTTTGTTTCATGGGAAGAGCTTCACCGCGATACCCGCGCACTCGCACATCAGCTAATGCCAGCTAAGCAGTGGCAAGGCGCTATTGCGATTACCCGTGGTGGCATGATTCCCGCGGCCATTATCGCACGCGAGTTAAACATTCGACTGCTCGATACCATTTGCATAAAAACCTATGACAAGCAGGACATGGGTGAAACAGAAATACTTAAAACCGTAGACCCCATGTTTGGCGATGGCAGCGGTTTTTTATTGATAGACGATCTTGTTGATACCGGTACCACCGCACGCGCTGTGCGTGCACTGGTGCCGAAAGCGCGCTTTGCAACCGTTTATGCAAAGCCCGAAGGGCGCCGTGAAGTAGATGACTTCATAAAGGAAGTCCCACAAAACACCTGGATCAATTTCCCCTGGGACATGGAACTTAACTACTCAAGCCCAATTGTTGATCGTGTAGAAGCAACCTAGCCCGGATTATTCATGATGATGACGGCATCTCACTTGATCTTTGATTCCACAGCGAATTTTTTCTTTTTGCAAATATCAATAAGTATTCGACGCAAGAAGAAAATCCACTGTGAAATCAAATCTCTTCGCGATACGCT
>CALGKA010000040.1 GCA_937927895.1 uncultured Granulosicoccaceae bacterium
CCTAACCCACACGCCCAGTCCGATGGGCTTTTTGCGCGATACCCTCGGCAGACCAGCACACGAAAAACCGTTTTTGCTTTTGGTAACAGGTTACCCGGACGAAAAAACCATGGTGCCCGATATCACTAAGAAACCTATCAACGATATTTTGACTTTAGATACTTGATTGCCGTCTGTAGACAGGACAGTTGAAAGTTATAGTCTTCTAAATTTGGCAAATGGAAGGACCACGCAGCACGATTACTTGTGTCACCCTTGTACGGATGAGGTCGCGCAATTTTTTTCGCTGTACTCTGTTTTATATGTGAGAGATGTGACAGCGGTAGCAGGCAATTCTTGTTTGCTTACGTTAGTTTTTTGGACAGTTGAAAGAGCTAGTTGTAAGGCATCGCGGGCACTCCAGAGTCGAATGTCCACAGAATTTTCAACGTCAGCGAATGAGTACTGACAGGCCACTCCCGGTCCTTCGGTCCAATCAGATAGTGCTGGAAATTCGCTGAATGCTTACTCTAAAGCGGACGAAGCACTGGCCTGTTCGTTTTATACGCGCGTCGGTATAATTCTGATTAACGAGCTGCAATATAAATGCTTTTAAAAAGGCAGCGTTATAATTCACTGTTAGGCATAAAAAAAACACGCAAGTCTGCACTAGGTTTGAGGGTAGTATTATATGAAAAACGTAGAGAATTTCGATACGCTGACTGGTCTAGTGTTTGCAGATCTATATGAGAACTTTCCCATTATAAGTGAGATAAAACTTGGTGAATATTTTCCTCATCTAAATGATGAAGGAGATTTCGAGAATTGGGGGGAATTTAAAGAGTTTTTTGATGCTACCCTACGTTGGCTTAATTAAGTGTGGTTTTATATTCTTGGAAATTGATTCAAGAACACGCGGTATAGTTTTTTATAAGGCCACATTAGCGCCGCTTGCTTTCAATGTCATGCGCCAAGCATCACCATTAGATGCCAAAGAGTCGTTAGGTCAATCGTTTAGAAGAGTAGTATCTGAAAAGTCATGGCAGGCTTTGCGTACAATAGTAAATGCCACCTTAAGTGCTGCTAGTAGTGCAATCATTTCGTCAGGAAATTAGCAAAAAATGCCTAACAAAAAGTTGCACCTGACAGCGTACCCGCTGCGAAAAATGCCATAATCGCTACGCAATATTTTATCGCATTCTTCACAGCGCATACACTGCGGTTGAACTTAGCGTTTGAGAAACTCAGAATGTACTTTTTACTATTAATATTTCTTAGGGCGGGATGGTTTGGATGAATAGCATGGAAGAAGCAATTTTTGCTGTTGAAAACGCATGGCCCGGAATAACACAGGATGCCGAAGAGGTATCAGCGTCAGAACTTCACTATCAGGCAATGATTTATAATCGCCTGAGAATTGATGGAGGAATTCCTTTAAAGCAGCTGGGGATGAATGTCAAAATGCTTATAAAGGAGCCCGTAAGTCTTTTCTTTCAGGAAGAGGCAGAAAAAACTAAGAGTATGAGATCTGTGTACTCTCCCTATAAAGGAATTCAGCCTACCCCGGACATTGTAATTTTTAATCACAGTATTGATATTGACTGGAGAAGATCTAACTCGGATACTACCATGGTAAATATGCTATCCATGATTGAAGTCAAAGTTTCGGAGTTCACAGAGAATAGGCTTACAGCAAGCGATATTATTAAGGACATACATAAGCTTGCAGCTCATCGTGAGGAAGTTGAATCATTAGGTGCCACTGTATTACCCATTATGATGGTTATTGACGCCGCCCATGATGAATCTAATAAAATGTTATCAACTTCAATTGACGAATATCAGAATGTCGCATATCAAAACCGGATAAAGGTATTCCATCATTCGAGTTCGTATGAGTAGAGTGTTTTGCCAGCGGGTATGCAAGTAAAATACGCAACAAGCGCTTGCAGCTGGAAGCGTTAAGTGCAGTCCAATTGTGTGCTGCTCATTCCTCGCATTTTCGCACACAATTGGACATTGCATACCACACCACCGAAGCGGACGTTAGCCAGGAAAAAATGAATACACATACGTTAAATTGCTCTTGGTACCTAAATCGTGCCACGATTGAAGGTTCAATTATGCACGCTACTATTTCTACATTGCGTGAAAATGTCAGTGAAGATACCTTCAGAGAGTCAGCTCGCAACGCTAAAGATTCCCATGGTGCTAGCAGTCGGTGGAAAGATGTTGCGGCAAATCACTGGCCTGAACCATTAGCCTATATTGAACATATTCTTGCAATCAGCATGCTAGAAACATACGCGCAAGGAATTGTATTCTCACTGTATATGGCAAAAGAAGGGATTTCTTATCAGGAGTATTCGAGCGATTGGGAATGTTATAAGAAAAAATTTAGAAACCGCAAGCCTCGAAGTTCTACCCAAAATATACGTTCACTTGTGAAGCACCTAAAGAAAGAATATAAAATAGAGATATCGTTAGAAGAGAAGGAGCTTGTCTATCTTCAGAAGGCGAATGACAAGAGAAATAAGATTATTCATACATCCGGTCACGAGAACCTCGCGTCTCCAAGCTATCAGGAAAACTGGAATATACCCAGCTCAGCGTCTAAGCTTTTTTTTGGTGACTATGAGGTGGGGGAGTTGCCAAGTAGGGTCTATGCAGCTATCAAAGAAATTGATAAATGCGTTATAAGTTCCGGTGCATTGCCTAAGACTGTTTTAATGCACAGTTCGGAAATAGAAGATGGCTAACAAGTCAGCTCAGTCGGACAATTCACCGTTATTATGTATCAAAGTTCCAAAGCGTTGGCATCGTGATATTATTAGTAAACTCAACAACGAGGCACTAAGCTATGGATCCGATTTTTCATCTGATGATTTTTCTGACTTGGGGGGCTGCGTGTTTCCTAATAGGTCGCTCCTCAATTGGTTCAGATCATCAGAAACCACACAATTAACGCATTCCTGAATAATAACTGTATTTTGCGCCTCCTTTTCATCGCCTGTTAAATAAGGCTTTACTGAATCGTGCAGGGAAATCATAACGGCGAGTATCGCCAAGTAAAATGTGACAGCTTGAACCGTCTGCTCGCCTTCGAGCTTTCCAAAAATATTCTTCCAATTTCTGTGTGTTTTCTCTAATTCTGGTTTGAGCCTTGAAAAATCACCGTTTTCTATCGCCAAACCTAAGACATTTTTCATATCTTGAAGTTGGTTTTTAGTTATGCCGTCGTACAGCATTGCAGTGAATTGTTCCGCCACTTGATTATAAACACCGTCTAACGTGTATCCATCGGCACCGCATAAAGGACAATACCCAGCTTGATTTCGCTTTATGGCGATTCTTGTGCTGCTTTGCAGTCTGATTCCCGACAAGTACGCATGCTGACACTTCGCGCTTGAGCAAGTTGCGGGTATTGGCCTGGACGAGCTACCCCTAAGCGGCCCCCTTCTTAGCGGCAGATAATAAGAAGTTTCAGAAGCCTTACTCGCGGAAAACTTGGCATTCGAAAGACGATTGTTTTTTACATCTACGTTGCGGCTATTTTTAATGTCCATTGGGATCGGGACGTCGTTAAAGATGTTCCCATCAACAACAGCGCCATCCACTCCGTCCATGCTGATGCCGGTCTTCCCGCCAGTAAAAGTATTGCCTGTTATTGTTATATTACGCACGGAACTTTTCTTGTCATCAGCCATAGGTTTATCCGAATAAAAAAGGCCGCAGCGCGGCCTCTCAATTCTACGCTGTTTCCAGCACTTCAACCTCAACAGCTTGCCAGCCTTTCTCTGATTGCACTTGTGTAAATGCAACCTGCTGACCCTCACTAAGATTCTTATATCCGTCCGTTTGAATTGAACGGTAGTGAACCATGACATCTTCGCCTTGCTGGTTCAGGATAAAGCCGTAGCTTTTCTAGTGTCGAACCACTTAACGGTTCCTTCGGTTTTACTGCTCACTACTTCTTACCTCTAGTATTTACGCCCGATACAGCACGGGCATAATTACGCTATCAATTTGTATAGGCAAGGTCTAGTAGCGAATTGGTTGCAACTTAGTTCTGCTGATCGACATCGGTCCTTTGCAAAGTAAGGTTGGTTTGATGGACCGATGATTCATGTCCTTCAGGCGTTACGGTTATTGTGTACTTCCCCCATCCTAGAACTGGAAAGTTAACAACCTTTATTGCCCCAAAAAAACCCTGTTGATTCGCCCGAGTTTGCACAAAAGGCACATTGTGCTCTGTCACAAGGAGACTTCCCTCCGGATTCACGAAGCGAACAGTGGCTGCGTTAGGGCTATCCCGCTGTATCTTGTCTGTTGGCAGGCTCTCGTTCGACCAATTCCAACTAAGAACCAAGTGCAAGGCGAGTGGAATTAGTTTGTGCTCACTATCGAATTTCTCAGGTGCACCTTGGTAGCGCACATCATCAAACTGATTTATATATGACATTCGCTTCGTGCGTATATCTGCTATCACCGTTTCGCAAATAAAGCTCCAAGTTGGCAGCAACCGGATGGGAATTTGTTTTTGGGCCATTTTCTTGGTGACCTGCTAATGAAAGTTCGGATAGTTTTCACTGCTGACAGCGCACGCACGCAGCGGCGCTGAATCTTTGCTAGCAGCAATCTGATCTTCTGGCCAATTGTTTGGTTGAAGCCCGCCCTCATTGCCAGTGACTGGCGTTTTTATGAGTGCAGAAAGATCTTTCGTTCTCTTGCTTTGATTTTCGTTCTGGGCGGCTATCGTTACATCTTTCAAGTGCATCGGTATACCTGTATTGGTCTCTTTTTCCAGCCAATCAATTACTACACAAAAGTTCCATATTGCCGACTTCCCATCATGGATTGGATCAGGGAAACCATTCTTCAAAGTAAGTTTTCGCATATTTTGTCGGGTGAATTTAAGATAGGCCGCCATATCTGAAACGCCGACCAAGTCTGGCTGAGCCTCTAGAAATCGAGCTTCGCCAATCGATGCGGTAATATCACTAATAGCACTTTTAATAGCCTCATCGGCAGAACTTGCGTATCTTCTGAAATCGATACCCAAAACACCAGAATTTTCTTCGCCAAAAACCGAGTCATCCAAGGACTCGTTGTCCATAAGGGTTTCTTCATGATCGGCAAAATCCACTTCTCTTGGAACTGAGAATCTAAGTCTAAATTCAAAAGTATTCATATCAATCTCGTTCGAATCCTAGACACCAGTCTACGTGCCTAATTAAATCTTTCGCATGATCCTTTTCATTGCGAGCGGTACTGCGAATGCTCAAATTGCAGCTTTTCGAGCACGACCTATCGTTGTGAGGGCATTTTAAATGACCCCACGGCTTGTTAGACCGGCGGCCAACCGCAGGCTCAACCCTAAACCCTTTTGACTCGGCGTACTTAAGCGCCTTGCGAACCTCTTTTTGCGAGTGACTCCAGTCAGCCAATTTCAATATCCACCATAGTATAACGGTTGTCGTTTGACAACCCTTGGCGAATAGTTCTATTATGTGGCGTGGCTGTCAAATGACAACCACATTTCGTGCAAATTATAGTGTTACCAGCACTAAATTTGCGGAACTACACGCAATTTCAAATGATTCATGACATTCCTGACCAAGAAAGGAGGGCGCCAGCGGTGTATCAGAACCCCCGCTTATTACTGAAGTAGGGTTCATTCCCGATCCATTAGTGTATCACTGATGGGGTTTTGTTTCTTTTTTTGCCTTTTTTCTGCTCACGCTTATACAGCCTCACTATCTCAACCCCATCATCATAAGTAGGCTGTGCATGAGCACCAGACCGTAGCTTGGCAAACTTTGTCCTGGCTACACCTGTTTTTTCTGCAAGCTCTGTATCACCCCAGCCCCAATCTTTAAGGTCTTGAGCAATCTTTTGAAAGCCCGTTGTTTCTCGTGCCATAGGAACCCAATGTTTTTAGCATCCCCGAATAATAGCCCACTATCGTGCCAAATGGCACAATTAATCCTTGATTCTGTACCAATTGGCACGCCATAGTTATACCCATGAGCACAGCACATGGACAACATTATCTACTTTCAGCGGAGGCGCGTAGCCTCTCGTTGATGCAAATTATGCGTCTGTCTGATGAGCAAGCTTCTGAGATGTTCAAAGAAGCACGATGGGGTAAAGGCCCTGTTGCTTGTCCTTGCTGCGGTGGTGTTGAGCACTATTGGCTAAAGAATCGCTCACAGTGGCGCTGCAAGCACAAAGAGTGCGGCCAACAGTTCTCACTTACTTCCGGCACTATCTTCCACTCTGCCAAAATGCCTATCCGTGTTTACTTGGCGGCAATCGCTCTTTGGTCTAACTGCGCTAAAGGCATGAGCGCTTTGCAGATGAGTGCTCGTAGAAAAGCCTGCGTTTTTCTACTTCCAAAAATACTGGTAGTGATCACTACTAAGCACCGACAACATCCATACGCGGCATTAGCTCTAAAAGATGCTGTGAGTATTCATGTTGTGGTGAAATGAATAGATCTTCTGTTACTGCAATTTCACAGATGCCGCCATTTCTCATTACCGCCACGCGATCGCACATTTGTCGGATCACAGGTAGATCATGGGAGATAAACAATAACGTTAAGCCTAGTTCTTCTTGTAAGTCTTTAA
>CALGKA010000041.1 GCA_937927895.1 uncultured Granulosicoccaceae bacterium
TTTGAAGATGCCGATACGGGATTGGTAGTAATCGATGGCAAGTTAATAGAAAAGCCAGTGCTTCGTGATATGTATCGAATACTGTCGATAGCTGATCGAATCTCTACAAATTAATTGGCCTGATCGCAAAAGGTCATATAGGGCCAGTCTTGAGTTCTACCTATTAAAGATGTGGTGTTTATAGGAAGGCCTTTCTCACACACCTTGTGTGACAGTGGTAGAAAGACGCGGCTTTCATAGAGATTTGTTGTTTGCGAGGCCTAGTCATGGGTTACATCTTCTGACTACAACAAAATGCTGTTCAAGCATTCTCTTTTACGTGGCTGTTCTTGTGGTACTTTTCCAAAGCAAAAAGGTCCGGGTTCATTCTTGCCGCAAAGAGGCACTGTTGATTTGGTATGCTCGCCGAAGGGCCGAATTCGGTCACTTAACTACCCGCAGCCGGTGAATATTTGATTTACCTGTAGAGACTGACTGTAGTGGTTGCGCAGAATGGGCATTCACAGGGTCTTCCGCTTGAGATTCTCCATTGTCAGGGTCGTTAGCGGCCTCAAGGCCAATAAGCTCCGGGTAAGCCTTTGTAGATCCTAGGCGAAGCGTTATCGACGCTTGAAATGGTGATTTGTTTTTATGGTCCATTGATCTGAGTCCTGTCGTGTTTTGTGGTGCCAAAAACTGCTTTGAGACTGTACGTAGCAATTCATGATCCCAATCAACCAACCTAATGTTACAGCCTGTTGCTTCGAGTGCTGTAATCAACGTGTGTTGAGCTAGATCCGCTTATTCCAGAGCGGTGAGATAAATTGGTTATTATTAGCCAGTGGGTACGTGAGTATTGTTGTCACAAGTCCCATCTGCCAAAATGCTTAGCCAGCATGGCAGTGGTGTGAATAACCAGGACTAGAATTAGTGTGGGGTGGGGTTCAAGTCAGTTTTCCAACATTCAATTCCAGTTACACGTTAATACCAATTTTTTGTAACTTTGAAAAACTGACTTGACGCCCATATTGATTTACCCGTGAGGCAGTGTTCGACCCACTAAAGCTAAGCAGTAACAGGCGAAATTAAACTAACCAAAAACTCTCTTCAGGTAAAATCATAGAGAAGCGTGCGCCACCCGAGCTACTCTCGGTGATGTTAATTCGACCACCGTGTTTGATCATCACACCGTTGACAATAGCAAGACCAAGGCCTGATCCGCCGAGCTTTCTGGTGCGGCTGCTGTCAAGCCGTACGAAAGGGGCGAGAATGCGTTCTCTATACTCTTCACTTATGCCCTGGCCGTTGTCGTCCACATGGATAGCAAATTCATGGTTGCGATTTTCATAGCGTATTGAAACCTGATTATTGGTGTACTTTAATGCGTTGCTTAATAAATTGCGTAGTGCTCGCTGAAACTGCACTGGTTCAACCGCCACCATTACACTTTCATTTGATTCGGCAGTCTCGATAATTACTTCTGGTCGAATTGCCTGTACAGAGACTATGGCTTCCTGCACTACACTATTAAGCCGAACTTCTGATAACGGTAGCTCTGGTGCGCTGCGTTGTAGTCTGGCATAGCGCAGAACTTCAGTGACCATCTCGTCGAGATCATCAAGGGCTAAGCCTAGTTCCTTTTTGCTTTCGTCTGGAAATTCACCTGTGCCTTCATGCATTTCAAGGGCGAATCGCATGCGGGCCATGGGCGCGCGGAACTCGTGGGCAACAGCGCGCATGAGTTCCTGCTGGTCGTGTACCAGTAGTTCTTTGTCGTTCAGCAGGCTATCGACTCTATCTGCCATTGACTCCATAGAGGTGCCGAGTTTGCCGATAGCATCGCCGGCGGTATCGGTGTTTCTAATATGCAAATGTCCATCACTGTAACTGCGGGCAAGTATTTGCAGTTGTTTGAGCCGTTGTGCAATGGGTGCAAGGGTTAGCAAGGCGGCAAGTAAACCGATAACCAGTACAGAGGCAATTGTTGCCAGTACGTTTTGTATCCAGCGTTTGTCGAACCCCTCTAGTGGCACAACTTCCAGAACCAGTTTTTTTTGGGCAAATAAAATTTCAAGCACTGGTGTGCCATCTACCAGGTGGGTCAACACTTGATTGCTGCTGGAGAGGGTGGTGCGGTCCTCCACCTGGGCGTTGAAGTCTTGTGCTGGATACCAATCGATGATGTAGTGTTCGTCAAAGGGTATAAGTGCTTCACCCCACTGTTCTTCGGGTAAGGGCTGCAAGGTCTGAAACAAAAGCCTGCCGGTGTCTTCTAGTTTCTTTGTTGTGTTTTCCGAATCCATTTTAAACGGTGGATTTAATGCAAGTAAATACGAAACGCCTGCGGAGGCCGTTAGTGCCAGCAGTAGTGCAAATACGGTTGTAATAAAGAGCTTGTTCACGGGGTTAACAAATAGCCTTTACCGCGAACACTTTTTATAATGTGTGGCTCTTTGGGGTCATCCCCCAGTTTTTTTCGTAAACGTGAAACGCGTAAATCGATGGTGCGGTCAAAGCCGTCGTGTTCCAGGCCGCGTAGATTTTTATTGATATCATCACGGCTTAATACTTCGCCTTTGTTCTCGGCAAATAGCCATAGTAAAGAGAATTCTGCGTCTGTTATTGCAACGGTCTCTCCATTGACGGCTACTGTCATGGTGCTTTTATCAATGTTAATCTGTGATGTGCTTATGCTGGTGATGCGTTCATTGGGTTCGTTTTCGCGTCGTCTGAGTAGGGCGCGGATGCGCGCCAGTAACACTCTGGGTCTCACGGGCTTGGCCAGGTAGTCGTCGGCACCGGTTTCAAGGCCTGCAACTTCGTCGATATCGTCGTCGAGTGCGGTCAACATCAGAATGACGCCGTGGTATCGGGGCCTGACTTCACGGCACACACTAAGGCCGTCTAGTCCCGGTAGCATGAGATCGAGTATCACCAAATCAGGTAAGTCTCGTTCTATAGCGACTACAGCCGATGGTCCATCCGTTACTACAGACACATTGAAGCCCTGACCTTCCAGGTACTGGCGTACAAGGCGGTTCAGTGATTCGTCGTCATCTACCAGTAGAATGTTTGGAGTGTCAGGCATCGGTGTGGATATAGTTATCGGATGGTTTGAATACTTGCGGCCGAGTGTAGCGGATACGTAGAGCGCTATTGTATTCGAATTGTATCCGTCTGATACAAACTAACCCGTTTTGTAGCAGGCTGCTACCAACCGCACACCAATGCTCAACGGAAGAAATAGCCAATCTGCCGTAAATTTACCTTGCAAACACAACGCAAGGAAACATTGCATGAAAATCTTATCTCACTCACAACATCTACTCACTCTGGCCGCACTTTCACTGACACTTAGCGCGTGTGGCGGAAGCTCATCGCCCGATGCTGCTGTGCCGCAAAGCAGTGCTACTACTACCAGTGCAACGACGACCGCTCCTAGTATTGCTCAGCGTCCCGACCGGGTGCCGTTGGTGGTGGGCGGCAGTGTTGTTGAGCACTCGCGCTACCCGTGGATGACGGCTTTGGTTAATGCTAATGAGCCAGATGCGTCACAGGCACAGTTTTGTGGTGGCTCACTGATCGCTGCAAATTGGGTGTTGACGGCTGCACACTGCGTAGAAGACATGCAAGCGGCTGATACCGCTGTGTTGCTTGGCCAGCGTGACTTAAGTGTTGGCAATGGTGAACGAATTAATGTTCAGCGCCTTATTGTGCACCCGGACTATGCCTCACAAGGTTACCCTGATATAGCCTTGCTACAACTCGCGGAGGATAGCAGCGCGCCTGTTATTACGCTGCCGTCGCAAAATAATCTTGCACCGAACGATGGCGAGATGGCGACCGTCACAGGTTGGGGGCAGGTATCTGAAAATGGACCGTATAGCGATGACCTTCGCGAAACCACCATGGCGGTAGTTGCTCACGATACTTGTAATCGTGCCTATGACAATGAATTAAACAGGGAGGCAATGGTTTGTGCCGGGTCGCCATCGGGTGATCGGGACTCTTGTTACGGTGATAGCGGTGGGCCATTGTTCGTAAAACGAAATTCAGAATATGTGCAAGCAGGAATTGTTAGTTTTGGTGAGGCATGTGGGTTAGCCGGGGTGCCTGGTGTTTATGCAAGAGTGTCAAGCTACTATGACTGGATTAGTGCCTACGCACCGGTAACCGCTTATGATGCTACTGGTAACAGTGTACCGCCGGTGGTTGATAACACGAGTGAGGCCGATAGCGGTGAAATTGATTCTGATGACAATGGCTCTGGTAACGGCCTAAACAATGGTTTCGATAATAATTCAGACAATAGCTCTGACGAAAATGCAGAAACTGCCTGGCAGTTTAGTGGTCAGGTAGACGGGTGGTATGACGAAGCATACTTGCCAGAGAGTGGTGATTTTATTGAAATGACTGCGGGTCTGTTAACGATTGATATGCAAACACAGGCAGACGAACCATTAGTATTATTTGTTGATGAGTACGATGCGGAATATGACGAGTGGTATCCAGTCACGGGTGCGATCACAAACAATGGATCATTGGTATTAGATATAGATATCTCCGATGGCCTGTATGCCTTTTCAGTGGTGGCATTGGGGCAGGGCGGGTCTTTTAGCCTTAACGCGAACCTTAACGAATAGATGCACCAAAAGCCCACGGGGTTTAGCTCTCGTGGGCT